>NZ_PSRT01000100.1 GCF_004212635.1 Bradyrhizobium genosp. SA-3
TCCTGCGCGCTTCTGTGCCATCTTATTCAGATAGACTAGTTTAAATGAACTTGCGCTGGTCGCCGTCTCTGCGCACCAAGCCGTCCAGCTTCCTTGCGGGTTGCTTGGTCAGTCGCCGGATGCCACTATGATCCCCTTCGTGAGATCCGCTGGCCGGTCCCTGAATTGAATCGGTTTACGGCAACCTTTGCCGTCTCGCGCACTTAGCCGTTGCCCTCCGACGCCTTACCTTCACAATAGAATGCACGACCGTACGGTCGACCTGAAAGCGATCTCAATAAAACGATGATGCTTCAGCAACAGCGGTTATTAGCGGTATTGTCCGAACGAGTGGAACGAGCACGAGCGAGTCACCCGCTCATGGAGGAGCAAGCCTCGGTGCCACTGCATTTGCGGGCATGAAACGCGAACCGAAGCCACGTGAAGCTTCCTTCAGTTCATCGAGCAGCCACTTCGCGGAAGTGGAGGCGACGATCAGATCGAAAGACGGCGTCGAATCGGCCTGCAGCACCACGCAGGGGACATGAGAGACCAGCGTCATTGCGCAACAATCGACACCAAAGCATCGTGGATGGAAGTCGAGTCGGCAGCATCGGGCCAGAACCTCCCGGGCGCGGAGCCCGGACACATGCAGGATGCATTTGCCATGGCTTTGGTCGACCACGGCAGCGATCCCGACGAGCGCCGACTTCAGCTCGGCCGAAAGAGCAGTGCTGTCCTCAGCCGGCGCCAAAAGCAACCATCCAAGTGGCTGAATCCAAATTAGCGTATGAGTTCCATCATTGACTGAATAATTTGGCTGCGGCAGGTTTAGGTGAAGCCTTCGCCCGACTAAGCTGGCAAGCGCTGGCTGTCGGCCCCGTCGCGATGTCAGCTGCACCACCGTTGCTGGGCGCTCCGTTATAGTAATGATGTCCGCAGTACTCAGTCTATCATGAGCTAGCCTCGTCTGTCCGGCGAGACGAGAATTACGGTCAGCTGCGGACACGGATATTCTCGGGATCAACGTGATGGGGAGCGGAGACAAATACCTCGATTTCTTCGTCGTGCAGAGGGGAAACTGCGCAGACGGTGTTAGCTCTCATCTGGTCGCCACATTCAAGCATGGCCAGACCTATCCACTGGCCAAGCTCAATAGACTGAGTGACACTCGTAACCCAGCCCAGGCTCCTCCGCGAGCCAGAATTCGAGACGAGATGAGCTCCGCCGCGCAGGCGCTGACCGCGTTCGACGGGTCGGATCCCAACCAGCCGCGGCCTGCCAGGATCGGTGAGCGCCGGGCGAGCGCTTAGCACGCGCCCGACGAAATCGCCCTTCTTCTTCATCATGCGGTCTAAACCGAGATCGGCGACCGTCGTCTGGCCGTTCAATTCAGGGCCCGCGATATGGCCCTTCTCAATCCGCATCAGGTTCATTGCCTCTAAGCCGTAAGGAGCGATGCCAAACTCGTGCCCGGCAGCTAATATTGCTCGCCAAACCATCTCGCTATGGCCCGACGGCACTGCGATTTCATACGCGAGTTCGCCCGAAAAGCTGATCCGAAAAAGCCGGACTGGTACACCCGCCAGCTGGCCCTCGCCGACCGACAGGAATGGAAAAGCTTCGTTCGAAAGATCGAGCCCCTCGATTACCTTGACCAGGGTCGCCCGGCTGCGGGGACCGGCTACCGCGATTTGCGCCCACTGATCGCTGACGGAACAGAGCTGCACATCGAGCTCCTGCCAGACGGCCTGAGCGTGGAACTCCATGTGTTCTAGCACGGGCGCCGCGTTGGCCGTGGTTGTGGTGACCAGGAAGTGATCTTCGTGAAGTCTTGATATCGTGCCATCGTCAAAGGCCATACCATCCTCGCGCAGCATCACGCCATAACGGCATTTCCTGACGGCTAGTGTCGAGAAGGAATTGATGTAGAGCCTGTCCAGGAACGCGGCGGCGTCTGGGCCCTGCAGGTCGATTTTGCCGAGCGTGGATACGTCACAGATGCCAACACTTTGGCGCACCGCGCGTGCCTCGCGCAGGACCGGTGCCCAACCGGCCTCGCCAAGTTTGGGGTAATAGAATGGCCGCAGCCATTCTCCAGTCGGCTGCATTACTGCACTGTTATGCAGGTGCCAGTTATGCAGCGCTGTGCGACGGCTCGGCTGAAACCGTTGGCCTGTCGCGCCTCCGGCAAGCGCACCGATCGCAACCGGCTCGGTGTAAGGCCGTAAAGTTGACAATCCGACTTTCTTTATCGCCTCGCCGCGCGCGTCCGCGAGGATCGCAGCGCCTACAAGGCCGCCTAGCTTGCCCTGATCGGTCGCCATGTTGTGCGTTGTGTAGCGCTTCATGTGTTCAATGTGGCTGAAGCCTTCACGGTGGGCGAGGCGAATATCGTCTGCTGTCACATCATGTTGCAGGTCGACGAAGGATTTGCCCGAATGCCTGACTTCCCATAGCGGCTCGACCGGTGCACTGGGCCCTTCCAGGGCAGGTAATGGGAAATCAATGTCGCTGCCACCGAAGCCCGAGATATTGGCCGCCGCCCGGCCAGCGGCTAGGCCGTCGCGGGCCGCCTCGCCGATTCCTACCGTCCCCCGCGCCGCGCCAGCCGAATGCTCGGCCTGCACCGGCGCGCCCGGCACGAAGCTCGCAAGCTCCGCATTCCAGCTCAGCCTAGCGCCGGACTGGCTCGCAAGATGTACATTCGGGTTCCAGCCACCGGAGATACAGAGCAGATCTGCCGCGATAGTGTCCACGCCACAGCCACTCCGCTTCCGGAGCGTGACGCCGCCTTTACAAAAGGCGCTTACCTCGATTCCAAAGCGGAAGTCGATACGCGGCGCTTGCAGTCCCCTGCCCAATCTGTTTACACGCCGGAAATCGGCTAGCACGACTCGATCGAAGCCCGCCTCGGCAAGCGCAAGCGCTGTCGCGTAGGCGCTGTCGTTGTTCGTGAACACGACGGCCCGGTTTCCTGGGGCGACACCGAAGCGGCGGACATAGGTCAACGCCGCACCTGCCATCATCACGCCGGGTCGATCGTTGCCAGGAAATGCAATCAAACGCTCGCTCGCGCCGGTCGCTAGCACGACCTGCCTCGCACGAAAGGTGCGGTACCGTTGCCGGACGTGGTGCGGTCGCGGCTCGGCAAGATGATCGCCGACCTGCTCCAAACCGCCTAGCAGGTTGTGATCATAATACCCGAAAATATTGGTGCGCGGCAGGATCTGCACGTTTGGCATTGCCTCAAGCGCCTCGATCATTTTCTTGCGCCAGACCTCCTGGGCCGGATCGAGCAGCAGGCCGCCGCCAAGCAGGAAATCACGTTCGCACAGAATCACACGGGCACCGGCCTCGCCAGCGACGCGAGCGCCTGCGAGCCCCGCCGCCCCGGAGCCGACGACGAGCACGTCGCAATGTACATGCACAGCTTCATAGCGGTCGGGATCCGGCAGCACGGTGGCACGTCCGAGACCAGCGGCCCGACGGATCAGCGGCTCGTACAGCTTTTCCCAGAACGAAGCCGGCCACATGAACGTCTTGTAATAGAACCCTGCCGAAATCATGTTCGCTGCAAGAGCGTTGACGGCCATCAGATCGACTTTCAGGGAAGGCCAGCGGTTCTGGCTCCTCGCCCGTAGCCCCTCATAAAGCTCGACCTCCGTCATCTTGGTGTTGGGCTCGGTACGGCTACCCTCGCGCAGCTCCACCAGCCCGCTCGGCTCGTCGGGTCCCGCCGTCATGATCCCGCGGGGGCGGTGGTACTTGAAGCTGCGGCCGACCATTCGGATGCCGCAGGCGATTAGCGCTGAGGCCAGCGTATCGCCAGGATGACCGAAGAAGCGCCGACCGTCGAATTGGAACGTCAGGCGTTTGCTGCGATCGATATGCCCGCCCTGTAGCAGACGATGGCTCATGTGGAGACCTGCTGTATGTCCTCGGCTGCCCCGACGCTCGCCCGAATTTCATGCGTGAGAGTGTTGCGTTCTACCTTCATCCATTGCCGACAGCCCGCGTAATGGTGCCACCACTCAACGTGCCAAGCACGTGGATTGGCCCGGGTGTAAACGAAATCGTAGAAGGCCTGCTGACCGGCATCAGGCGCCGGGCGCGTCACAGTCGCGTCGCCCCGATAATGAAATTCATCTTGGGGACGCGCGCCACAGTATGGACAAGGGATAAGGAGCATCGTCGTCCTACTGCGCCCAAGGATTGGGGCCAGCCCCGCGCTCGTCGAGCATTCGGCCCTCGCGGAAACGATCAATCGTCAGGTCGGCATTGAAAGGATGAGGCTCATCCTTGGCAATCGTGTAAGCAAAGCACCAGCCGGAGCCGGGTGTCGCCTTGAAGCCGCCGTAACACCAGCCACCATTCAGGTAGAGCCCATCGATACATGTCCGACAAATAAAGGGCGAGCCGTCCATGGTCATGTCCATGATGCCTGCCCATTGCCGCAACACGCGCAGACGGCTCAAAGCTGGAATCATGGAAACGACGGCGCTCATCAAATGCTCAACTAACGGCAAGTTCCCGCGTTGCGAATAGGAGTTGTAGCCGTCGAGATCGCCACCGAACACTAAGCCGCCCTTGTCGGACTGACTGATGTAGAAATGGCCTGCGCCGAAACTGATGACGCAGTTGATCAGTGGCTTGATTGCCTCCGAGACAAAGCCCTGGAGGAGATGCGTCTCGACGGGCAAGTGCAGTCCAGCCATGCCGGCGACGCAAGAGGTGTTGCCAGCCACCGCGATGCCGACCTTGAGGGCTCCAATGAAACCGCGCGAGGTCTCAACACCGACGACTCGGCCGCCATCGCGGCGGATTGCAGTCACTTCACAATGCTCAAGGATATCGACGCCGCGCCGGTCAGCCGCGCGGGCGAACGCCCAGATGACGGCATCGTGCCGCGCCGTTCCACCACGCGGCTGAAGCAGGCCGCCGAAGACCGGGAACATCGGGTTGTCCATTTCCACAAAGGGCACCATGGCGTGCGCGCCCTCCCGGTCAAGGAGCACGGCGTCGACGCCTTGCATCCGCATCGAGTTACCGCGACGTACAGCGTCGTCGTGCTGCGTGTCCGAATGAAACAGGCTCAGTTGACCGCGCTGGCTCATCATTACGTTGTAGTTCAGATCCCGTTCCAGGCCCTCCCACAGCTTCAGGGAGCACTCGTAAAAGCTGGTGTTGCTGGGCAGCAGGTAATTCGAGCGGACGATGCAGGTGTTGCGCCCGCCGTTGCCAAGCCCGATTGGCCCCTTCTCCACCACGGCGACATTGTTGATTCCGTGCACGCTGGCAAGGTAGTATGCCGTCGCCAGGCCGTGGCCGCCGCCGCCGATAATGACTACGTCGTAGCGAGCTTTCGGCTCGGGCTTGCGCCACACTTGTTTCCAACCTCTATTGCCCCTAATGGCCTCCTTGAGAAGGTGCCAGGCGGAATACCTGTCACAGATCGCTTCAGATTGCGCTGGCATGGTCATCGTCCATTTCGTGAAAGGGCCGGAGAATTGCTGCCGCCGGATTGCCAAGCTGCGAGCGCCCGAAGTTTGAGGTGTCCGCAAACTGTCTTGGCATACTGCTGCGCTCCAGTACGTGGCTCAGGGACGTGCAATTGGGTGAACCGCGAGAACCGCGGTCGGCTGACGCATCGGCCGAGTCGTCAATGACTCATCAGCGCCGCAGAGGCGGGACAGTGATCTATACTTAGATTGAGAAACTAACTCGCGCGCACCAGTGTTCTGACCATTTCTGCAGCACCGATCATTTACACGAGATCCCATTTAGCACCAGCAGACGCGTCCGCGACCGCTCCATCCTGAAATACTTAGCACCGTGACGCGCCCTATGAGTGAGCAGAGGCTAACTTGATATTGTTGACTGTATAATGACCTGTCTCCAATGAACCCAGCGAGGTACGCATGCATACCAAGCTTCAAGCAACACATTGAACTAGGCGTAAGATCCGCGCACCTACCAGCACTGACAGTTTGCTCGATCGGCCGTAAACGTGATTGCGACCGGTGGACCAATCTCCATGCTATTTCCTATCCACGACCGTTGAACCGCTGACGTAATCGGCTCGCAAGAGGATAATCCAATCGCTGATCAAGTATGGATCGCCGTGACGATCAACTGACGTAGTGATGTAAGATGTTTCTGGAATGGCGGAGCGCCAAGACTTGATTGTAGGGCGCTCAGCGACGGCAAGCGCAACGGGCTGAATAAAAGAGCAGTGACAGGCGCCCTTCCCCACCTGTTGATCTTAAGAGAGATGATTGAGGAATGTGCAACACGACAGCAGTCCGCACAGCCTTTCAGAATCGGTAGGTGGCGCTGGCGTCGATTTGGTTGCATTCTTCACTAGGGGTACAGTTGAGCAGCTCAACGACAGGCCGTAATTTTGGGTGCCGAAGACTGCGAAATGGGGCTGAGATCGAGCGAAGACCACATGCCAGTGACGTTACTAATAGGCGCAGCACATCGCCTTCATGAGTTGCAAGTCATCAAAAGAATAGGGATTCATGTTATTGCAGCTGAATTCGAACGTACTCTATCTTTGGCCGTCGAATGTCAGCCAGTCCTCATCGTCATTGCGTCCCCCCCAATCGGAAAAGTATTAAAGGCCTGTCGATGCCTTCTTCGGAATCCCATGACGAAAAATATTCCAATCTCCCTAATTTCCTTGGACTGCGGCGTGATGGACGATACTCGCTTTGAATTTCTCGACCATTCTAGGCAAAAAACGGGTGGCGAGTTGCGAAATCGGCAAATCCCGCCAGCAAGCAAGCTAGCGGCGGAAAGCCATCGGCATGTTTTCGATTTCAAGCGGCAAAAGCAGCTCCGGAGTATTCTCAACCTGCTTCGCTATGCCGAGACTGAGATAGCAGAACTGAATCTTGATACATCAGCCATCCTCTTGGAAGCGATTGTCGTTGACCTCGCTCGTAACTTGGAATTCCGTCCGCGCGGGTGCAGCACTCCGGAGCCGACGGCCTAGCTAAATGGGAGAAGTGCCGCTCCGTCGAAAGCGCGTCGCGAAGAACTGAGACGCGGTTCTTGCCCATCAACAGGATTGGGCAACTCTCGTCCGGTACAGACATTCGCCCTGTCGCAGGCGTCATGAACTTCGACGTGCCGTATCCTTTTGAAAAGGCCTGCGATTATTGGAAGCGTAGCCTACCCGCGATCGGCTTTTCTAGCAGGTATCGTTTACGAACACGGTTCGCCTCTTCAATTAGCCGCGCCATCAATAAAGAAGGGTCTGAGCGCCTGCACAGTATCTCTCCGGCAAGGGCTGCTTTGTGTAGTTTGCGAGGCGGGCTGAGGATTTGACCTTAAGTCTAGCTTTAAGGTCACGAGGGGAATGCAGATCAATGTGTTGGGCGCCGAGCGTCGGCGGCGATGGAGTTACGGCGAGAAGGTGCGCCTTGTCGAAGTGACCTTGCGGCCCGGCGAGACGGTCTGCGGGGTGGCACGCCGGCACGGAGTGGCTCATAACCTGCTGTTCATCTGGCGTCGACAAGCGCGCCAGCGCGACCGGGCGGTACCAGCTCTCGTTCCCGTCGAGATCACACCAGTGGCGGCTCCGATCTCGAGCGACGCGCCACAACCAGCTCTGCACCACTTGCGCAGTGTGTAAGGGGTGGAATCATCGAGATTGAGCTTGGCGGCGGCTGTCGTGTTCGCGTCGACCGTGACTTGCACATTGAGGCGCGGCAGCAGGTTCTCCATCTCTTGCGACGACGATGATTGCGATTCCGATCGGCGTCAGGCTCAGCATCGGGACCGGCCACACCGATATGCGCCGCGGCATGCTGCCTGGCTCTTACGGTTCAGGAGAGCCTGAAGCGCGATCCCCATACCGACGATCTCTACATCTTCCGGGGCCGCAGCGGCCATCTGTCAAGATTCTTTGGCATGATGGGTTGGGCATGTCGCTCTATGCCGAGCGCCTGGACCGAGGGAAGTTCATCTCGTATGACCTTGTCACTCGCGCCGTACCAGGTCCCGTAGTGCTTCATGAAGCGCGTCCGGTGCGCAGACATCGGTGAGCTCACCGGCCCGATGCAGACGAGCCAAAACGATAGCGTCGCGCCGGCCGTTCTTGATCCGCTCGCCCGACTTTCTTGGCGTCAGCGACGGGATGCACACTCTGCAGATCATCCCCATTGCCGAGAGCCGACGCTGAACGTTGTAGCCGCATCATCCAGCCTCGTAGACGAACTCGACGACACCATGTCGAGCGCCAGACTCCGAGCGAGTTTGCCGATTGCCGTCGAATCGTTCTTGATCGTGCGGACATACCGAACCCGCTCGTCCAGCGTCAGCTACCGCGACAGAAATTGTCTCCTTGTACGTCCAACGAAGGCATAAATCCCTTGCATAGCATTCTTCTTCCTCGCCGGGTCCAGACCCCCGGACGGCCAGGATGCGATCCCGGGCGGGAAAGGCCATGTCATCTGGCTTCGGCGTTGGACGGCGCGGTATTTGCGCAGATGGCCGACGACGGTGCGGGGATTCACCGGCGAGCGCTGCGAACGCGAGAAGTTCGCTGGGCATTTGCCGCGCGAACGAGTGGTGATCGAGCCACCGACAGCTTGCGAGTGCTGTGGCGGCAATCGTCTGCGCAAGCTCGGCGAGGACGTGACGAAGACACTGGAATTGGTACCGCGCCAGTGGAAGGCGATTGAGACGGTGCGGGAGAAGTTCTCCTGCCCGCGACTGCGAGGAGATCAGCCAGGCCACGGCGCCATTTCATGCCGTCGCACGGGGATGGGCAGGCCCAAGCCTGTTCGCCATGATCATGTTCGAGAAGTTGGCCAACATCAGCCTTTAAATCGCCAGGCTGAGCGCTGCGCCCTGGAAGGCGTACCGATCGCGATCCCCACCATGGCGGACGCCGTACAGTGCGTCGCCGGAGCCTCTGCTGCGCCTGCATGCCGTTGATAGGACCGTGCCGGTGCTCGCCAAGGGCAAGACCGATACGGCACGGTGCTGGATCTACGCCCGGGACGATCGGCCGTTTGGCGGCGCCGGGCCGCCGGCGGCGATGCTCTACTACTCCCGCGACCGTAGGGGCGAGCATCCCCAGGCGCATCTGGCGGGGTATGCCGGCATCCTGCAGGCCGACGCCTATGACGGGTATAACCAGCTTTATCTGGCGGGACGCCACCCTGGACCGATCCGGGAAGCGGCGTGTTGGATCCATGCGCGGCGCCCATTCTTCGCCATGGCCGATATCGAAGAGAATGCGCGTCGCAAGGCCACCGGCAAGAAGGAGATCCCGCTCTCGCCCATCGCGGTCGAGCTCGTGCGGCGGATCGATGCGCTGTTCGAGATCGAGCGCTCCATCAATGGCAAGAGCGCCGAGAACGCCCATGGGTGCGGCCGGCGCTGAGCGGGGTCGACGATCTTCATGCAGGAGCACCTCGCCAAGCTCTCCCGTGGACACGACTGGGCCAAGGCGGTCAACTACATCCTGAAACGGTCGCCTAGTTTTACGCCGTTTCTTGAGGACGGACGGTTGTGGCCTCCCAACAACGTCGCCGAGAGAGGCCTAAGAGGCAGAGCTCTTGGACGAAAATCTTGGCTGTTCTGCGGATCTGATCGCGGCGGACGGCGCGCGGCTTCCATGTATATCATCACGGCAAAAATAAATGGCGTCGATCCACAGGCCTGGCTCACGAACGACCTTGCCGCATCGCCGCCCACCCAGTTCACCGGCTGGACGAGCTTCGTCCCCGGAATTGGACGTCGGCACCAGCGTTCTCCGCGCAAGCGCGCATGACTACGCACGTCAACAGGTTCATCACGTCACCACCATCACCCAGGTTGCAAGGACCTCGGTAAAGACGATGACCTTGCTGCGCGACATTGCCATCGAAATGGAGATCGAGGACCGTAATGATCTGCTTCTATGGGGTCGGAGAACACGGGGTTCGGGCCTTCACCTACCTCGGTATCGAAAACCTGATCGAGCTCGTCTGGATGCACAAAGAAAATCCGACTTGGCTCAAGCCCTGGCCGCCCGAATAATCCTGCGGCCTACGGCCGGATGCGTACCCTGCACACGGTTACCGTTTCAGAACTCGTGCAAAATGGGCCTGGGCGGAGTTGCTAAGGAACCCCTCTGCATGACTCTCCTTAGCGACAGACGCGACCTCGTTTAGCCCTCCAATGAAGGAACGATTCAGGGACTCCTTCGTTCGCCTATAAGCAACTTCGGGATAGGCGCCAAGGATAGCAGCACGCGAAACAGCCCGTTCAACGATATCCTCCGGCTCGGCAATCTCATTGAAAAACTTGCGTTCTGTGCCCCAGTCCACCGGCATAACCTCGCAGCCGTAGATGATGTCTGACATGGCCGCGCGTCCAAGCGACTTCTCGATCATGTATGCGGCGATTGGGCAAGCCAGACCATGCTTGAGCTCCCAGCCGATAACTTTCGTTGCTTCTGTCCCCACTCGCCAATCGCAACAAAGCGCCATCTCGAACCCCGCGCCTATGGCATATCCATCTATTCCTGCGACAGTTGGTTTTGCTACGCTTAGAATCGCGACATAAAGCGCTATGATACGGTCTATGAACTCCTCGACATCGGCAAGGGTTTTAAGTTCGCTTGCCTCACTTAGATCATCACCAGCGCAGAAGGAGCGGTGCACTCCCCCTGTAAAAACGATCGCCTTCACCGCCGCGTCGTCCTGGGCGGAGAGACAAGTCTCCTTTATGCTTTGTTCTAGCTCCCGGTTAAGCGGATTAACGGCCTTTTCGCGATTGAGTTGCGCGACCAGAACGCCGCCGCTTGTGCAAGTGTTAAGTACTGCCATGCGCATCTCCCGTGAGTAGGCAATCGTCGTTTCGACTGCGAACGACTTTATGAGCACGATCAAGATCAACTCCAAATTGGCTCTAAACCCGCACTGTCGCACGCTCGAACGCATCCATTGTCCTCTATTTCCGGGCCCAAAACAAGGATGAAATTCTAATAATAGGTGTTATGCTGTTCGCAGGATACGTGTATTGCGCCCTCCTGATTTGCCGCAGAAGCCGCTTTTTTCGAAGGATCCGAGGGAAGCCTCCTTCCTTGCGGACTGCCATGGCCTAAAAAGGTTCGTTGCAAACCTTTCGACAGAATTTCGAACCACCCATGAGCCGACTTTCGGTCGGTGATGAGGACATCGAGAATTGCACGCCGCACGAACCCCATTGTAGGGACCATTCGGTGGTCCAACGAAGATCCAAAAGTTCGACATCGTCATTTCGTGATGCCTAGGGCCTCGAATATTGACATTCCCGAACCGACCATGATGAGACCTACGCAAAACAAAGCGGCGCGGCCGTTTCATGCGACAATTCTCATAATGAGTGTTCATTCGATTGACTAATTCTCTAAATAGTTGTACATCGCTATAGTCCCGGCATCGGAGCGGGACGTGTGACGTCGCAGATCGAGCGCAGAATTGGAGCAGTCATGGCAGTTCTCGAAACAGAATCTCTAGGCGCAGTTCTCGTCGCCCGGTTCAATCATGCGAACGCTCATAACCCGATGAGTCTGGAACTCGAGAACGCCGTTCGCTCCATATGCAGAGAGACAGAAGAGAATCCTGCTATACGGGCCTTAGTGTTGACAGGAGGAAATGATCGGTCGTTTTGCACCGGTGGTGACTTTAACGAGGTGGCTCAACTTTCCGGACGCGCAGCGGTGGAGAAGCATATCGGCAGGTTAATTGACTTCTACTGTACGATACTCAATGTGACGAAGCCGACGGTTGCTGCAGTCGGCGGGTACGCCGTTGGCCTCGGCTTTCAGGTCGCTCTATGTTGTGATTGGCGCGTCGGATCTCCCGAAACCAAGCTCCTCATGTGGGAAGTCAAGTACGGGATTGCGTGTACAATCGGAGGCTACATGCTTGAGAGCTTCGTCGGGCGCGCCGCGATGTCTGATATTATTTATGGGTGCGAGGCTGTTCCGGTTTCATGGGCGGTGGACCATAAATTGCTCCACGAAGTAGTTGATTCAGGAAATGTTGTAGAAGCGGCCATCGCGCGAGCTCAGGTTCTCAGTGAATTTCCGGATATCACTTTTCGGCGAACCAAGGAGACGGTGAATCAGCGCTTTGTCGCAGGTCTGCGGGATATCGCGACGGACGCGAAGGAAGCACATGTTGCTGGATTTGCGAGCGGGGCAGTGCAAGAACACTTTAACCGCGTGCTGGGGCACTAGGCCCTGCCCTGAACCAGAAGTTCGCGTCGTGTTGTGCCGGGGGCATTGTAACGGCAGAAGCGCTTGATCGAAGCAAGAATGTCGGTCGATGAACGAAGTGATGTCGACCCTGAGGCGAACAGTGTTGTGGTGCCATGCCTTTGTAGTCATGGCTCCTTCGGGCTAGCTGGCCGGGACGCATCGGCAGCATCGGCTGGCTGCGGTCCAGCGCCTCGATTTGGGTCCACACACAAAACAGTTGATCTTTTTTCCGCACCTCCTGTTGCGAGCCGATGTTGCTGGTGGCATGAGCGAAGATGGCCATCAGCGCGTGATGATGCAGACCTTGTCAGGATCGCCCGTCGAAGTAGTCAAGCCCGAGTCCGTCTATAAGCTGATAGCGCCTGTTCGCCGTGATAATAGCCAAAAATATGCACAGGTCTGTCGCGCCGGGCGGTTTGGCGAGATAGTTTTCCCAGATGACCCGCCACCGAACTTTCATCAAGGAGCGGTTAGAGTCTTGGAGATTTTGTAGCGAGACCGAACTTTGGACCACCCAGAACTAGAGTTTTGCGCCTCTATCACGTTGCCGGGCTGGTTGCGCCGACGTGGTTGTGCAGCCAAATCGGCGGTCGATTGCCGATCGCCCCATAGGGCCGTTCTTCGTTGTAATATCTGCGCCAAGTCTCCACTTTTTCTGGGCGTCCGCAAGGACAGCAACCAGTGGGCGCTGAGGCATTCGGCCCGGAAGCGGCCGTTGAAGGCCTCGATCAACGCGTTGTCGGTCGGCTTGCCGGGCCGTGAGAAGTCGAGTGTGACGCCCAGCTAGCAGGCCCACAGGTCAAGATCACACGACACGAACTCGCTGCCTTGATCGACGCGAATCGTTGCCGGGAATCCCACTTCCTTGCAGGCCCCCTCCAGCAACTCCACGACCCCAATACCGCGGAAGGTGAAACTGAGCGACGGGCGCATCCGTCGTCAGTCCGGCCTCGATCAGCCGGGCCGGAGCCTTCGGCCTGCAGGACGCCATCTTCGCAGGCTCGGCAGGCGTATTTGAGACGTCGGGTGACGACAAGCACTTCCCCATTCCCGAAGCATGTTCCCGATGGTCGGACCTATAAAAGTCGAGCTCACGATCACAGAAAAGCAAACCGACAAATCTCCAGGTAGTGCTAGGGCACAACGCGTGTTGGTGCTGTGTGCCACTCCACCTACCGTCTCACGCTCGATTTTGATAGTCTTAGCACTAACGAAACAATATCGGCTCGAGCATCCTCATCCTTGATCCTTATGAAAGCCGTGACAAGCTCAAGCACTTGGTTTGCCAATTTGCCTTTCCGAGCGCCGATTGCTGCTGAAATATCGGAGAGTGGCGACACCCGTCTGTGCGATTCGCGTTCGTCGAAGAAATACGAAATGGGTGTGTTCAGTACCCGGGCAATTTCGTACAGCCGACTGGCCGGCACTCTACTTGTGCCATTCTCGTGCTTCTGCAATTGCTGAAATACAATATCCAAGCGACTCGCGAGTTCCTTCTGACTTAGCCCGATTCTCTTTCGGTGGCTTCGAATGCGTTCGCCAATCTTCGCGTCAAGATTGCTGTAGGTCACGATTAGGCCCGGTCGTTAATGTTAAAAACTGCCTTAACTATAACCATTTCCTTCTACTGCATTCAACTTAGCCTAAGCCCGACCAATGATTGGCTCAGTTGGCTGCTCGCCGCTCGCCAATCACGATGGATACGGTCTCCCGGCCAGATTGTCGCGCTATAACTCCTGCGCCCTCCGAACTTCATGCATCAGGTCGCCTGAGAAATCGCCTTAGTCTAATAGCATCTTCAAGACTCTAGTCATGCCTGAGGCGGACGAGGGTACGCGAGAGTGAGACCAGATTATGAGTGTTGTCGGAGCCTTGACCTCACTTGATGCCGAAACGACTCAGCGTCCAGTTTTGGGAGCACTCGACTTTTCTCGAGAATAGATGGGGGCGCCTATGCGCGTGTGAGTATCGGCGGACGCACAAGGCACGTTTGGACAAACCAATTAGCAGGCCACCTCGACCACAAATCGATCGGAGTCGGTATCATCCGTGCGCGGAGGTCAACTAAAGAGCTAGTGGGCGAGGCCACACGGCCACAGCGGACCTGATTTTTCGCAGAGGGACTGCGCCGCAACAGCTCGAACCCTACGTGTTCCCGGTCCGATTCGTGGTGAAGCTTCGGCATTAGGAAGCAGGAGCTCGTTCTTCCTCAAGCCAGATGCATCGTCACAAATCTCTCCGGCCGCAAAACAGCCGACCATCAGGTCATCGCCGCTGCCGAGATGTGCGATTATCCCTCTACTCGCCCGAGTTCAAGCCGATTGAGCAGGTATTCCCAATTAAAGCCAAGGATGAGCATCGCTCAAGAGAAAGATGCGGTCGCGAACAACATCAGTAGATTAGCATCCACCCCTGGATTGCAGCACCGCATCGTCGGCCGTCAAGAAGAGCTGCTCGTTATGTCCCGGCCGCCGTGACCATGTCTTCGAAATTGCGCAGACCGGCGCGCGGCGCATTTACCAGCACGGCTGCGTTGCCCGGCTTATGCTGATTCTTCCACATTTTAGTGTGGGCCGAGGCGATCTCGTCCCACGAAAAGACCTCGCTCATGCAGGGGGCTATCCGACGCTCGAGCACAAGCCGGTTCGCCGTGCTGGCCTGCTTTAGATTCGCGAAGTGCGAACCCTGGATTCGTTTCTGGCGCATCCAGACATAGCGAGCATCGAACGTAATATTGAAACCCGTGGTACCCCCGCAGAAGACCACCATTCCGCCGCGCTTAACGATCAGGGTGGAGACTGGGAATGTCTGCTCACCTGGATGTTCGAACACGATATCCACATCGCGCTTTCCGGTGAAATCCCAGATAGCCTTGCCGAAGCGCCGAGCCTCCATGATCCAGGTGACATACTGAGGCGAGCTTACTGCGGGCATGGCCCCCCAGCAGTCGAAGTCGCTGCGGTTAATGACGCCTTTGGCGCCGAGAGCCATCACGTACGCGGTCTTACTGGCGTCCGACACGACACCAATTGCATTGGCGCCGGCAGCGACCGCAAGCTGAACTCCAAACACCCCCAGCCCGCCAGAGGCCCCCCACACCAGCACGTGATCGCCGGGCTTGATAATGTGCGGCGCGTGCCCGAACAGCATACGGTAGGCTGTGGCCAGGGTTAGCGTGTAGGAGGCTGCCTCCTCCCAGGTCAGGTGCTCCGGTTTTGGCAAGAGTTGTCGGGACTGCACACGGCAGAACTGGGCGAACGAGCCGTCGGGGGTCTCGTATCCCCAGATTCGCTGGGAATGCGAGAGCAGGGGCTCGCCGCCATTGCACTCTTCGTCGTCGCCGTCGTCTTGGTTGCAGTGGACGATGACCTCATCGCCGATGTTCCAATGCCGGACCTTGGCGCCTACGGCCCAGACAACACCGGCCGCATCCGAGCCGGCAATGTGGTAAGGCACATTGTGCACGTCGAACGGCGAGAGCGGCTTACCGAGCGCGGCCCAAATTCCGTTGTAGTTGAGGCCGCCTGCGGCCACGAAAACTAGTACCTGGTCTTCCGCAATGGGCCAGGTCGGAACCACTTCGACCAACATCGATGTTTCCGGTGGCCCGTGGCGGTCTCGGCGTATGGCCCACGCGTACATACGTTCCGGAACGTGTCCGATCGGCGGAATCTCCCCAATTTTGTAGAGTCCCTTCGCGCCGGATGCCGGCGCTGACAGTTCATGCGCAACGGGAAACACCGTGACCTCCTCGTGCTTTCTGCCGATACTGACCCGTCCTGCTGCCGCTTATTAGTTAGGGAGCAGCGGCCGCGTCGGTTGGGGCTCCGGGGTAAGCAAATTAAACCATTGGCTCCATCGGATCGGCAACTACCAGCTCAGATGGGTCGTACACACCGCATGGATGGGAGGACTGCCGGGCCGGTGGGCAGTCGGGTTCGTTCAGCCATTCGTCTCACCTGTGCAGTCATCCTCGCTCTCCTCTCCTGGAGTGCGCGTTCCAGACGATTGCGTTCACCAATTCCAGGCCATCGTGATCACTCATTCCAGAACGTCGCATTTCCAGCGGATCGTTATGGGGGAGAGTGAGGCGCACACCCCGACAGTCTCACACGAACACATCCTCAAATCCTGGACTTCCCAGCAGAAATTCAACCCGCTCCAACAAATGGCGCCTAGAGGCACCAGCGGTCTACGCATGATCAGCCACCGAGCGCCACGCCGGGAGTCGTAGCGCGGCGTCCGGGAGGCGATGTGCTGTCGGTACACATTTCTCCGTTATCTCACTTAAAGCGTTGAGCCCGCTGGCGGATTGCGCACTGGTCCGTGACGATGTCTTCATACAAGCACAGTTGCTTTGTGAACGTCCTTTGACCTCAACGGCTTCGTCAACACGATCATTATTCAGGCCAAGGCGTGCTTTGCAACGAATGAGCTGCCTGCGCTTAAGGTCTATATCCGAGCAAGGTAGTGATGTGACCTCGCTCCATAAACACTCCAGATGGCGAATACGAGAGTAACAATCGACGAATACGTGTCGTAAACTCGTCAAAGCGCGGTCCGAGGGTGCCTGGCGCAGCCACCGACGTCGCGTAAAGGTAGCCAAGAAGATGATCTATATTCCACTCGTGCTCGTAATAGTGGCGAAGTTTTGTGAGTTCCCTGAAATCGGAATCGCAAAGAACTTCTCGACTAGAGACAGTTTGCACAGGCCCAAAGGCCTCGGGGCCTGTCGGAAACCTGCCTCCCCAGAACTCCTTGATGTCACACAGCATGGCATCATACCATTCTCGAGGTTCTGACTCTTTCAGCTTGCGGCTGATGATCGCAACACAGCCATCCGGTTTGAGTATTTTGGCTAATTTTGCCAAGACGATTCCTCGATCCATGTACTGGAACGAATTCGCAATTGCTGCGATATCAAATGACGATTTTGGCTCGTCCAGATCTTCAGATCTCGAGACCAAAAACTCGATGTTCTTGACGCCGAGGCGCTCTGCTGCGCGCTTTCCTTCTCTGATCATTTCCTCGCTTGGGTCGACTGAAAGCACATTCGCAATTGAACGCGCCAAGGGAATGCCGATCTGCCCCGTGCCAGCGCCAAGGTCGAGCGCACGACTGCTGTCGGAGAGTCTGCAAACACGAACCAATGATCGGAAGAAATCCTCTGGAAACGGTATCATGTACCGCGCGTAATAGGGGGCCGCACCTCGAAACAGTTCGCTCGTCAGTCTCATGACTGCCTCCGTACAGTTCGTTCTATTACCGCCACGGCGCTCGAAAGAATGGTCGTCGAGCGCCGTGTACGACGACGAGATCCTGATTCCCCCACATTGCCGCTTTAGCGAGACTCTATGGGCTTACAATTGCCGGCAGACCGGCCATCCACAGACCCAATCCATGGACTTCTGAAGCTTTCACGCGTGGCGCTGCAGCCCGAGATCTTCCTTATGCCCATACGGAGAGCTCACGGATTGTGGAGACCTGAGGCCGGCGAGCATCTCTGCAGGTGACATCACACCATCAACCGTCGGCGAGGTATGTTGCATATTGAAGTCCGGCGGCAATTGATCATGGCATGCTCGTTAACACGTCTCCCAGCTACATAAATCACCATCCTTGCTAGTTGACTGCAGCATAACTTGATTTGTTTCGTTAGCCGGTTTGCTGAGCTTTTGCGTGTGTTGACGCTTCGTTCACGATCGGCGGCCGCTAGGGGCATCTCAAATGTGTCGCGAGACAAAGGTCGAGGTGAGCGTCATAGCAGAGGCATACGTTCCTACTTGGGATGGAGGAGGCACGTCCCAACTTCGTCTATAGGTCCACAGACCGACAGGTTGTGTACGGCAGTCAGGATTAGGGCCTGCATTGTAGAGAGCGGTGATCAGCAGCACGCGCAGGTGAAATATCGGATCATCGCCTCTCGCAATATTTGGCCACCGGGGCGGCATTCTTGCTTCCGTGGCCCTCCAAAATTGGCTCAATGGCCGCGCTTGCAGCGGCCGCTTCTGAGACAGATGACAAGACTTGCGCCGTTGTCGGATTTGCGAACTGCTATTCGGGCCTGGGACACGATCGCTGAAGCAAAATAGCGCTGAGTGCTAGCACGCCTGCAGTTGGCATGAAGCTTGAAGCAGAGATGATATCCATTCCAGAATTGCTCAAGGAAAACGCCGTTGTAGCACGCACTGTCTTCTGCTTCGTCCTGAGATATGCCTCCTTGTGCGGAGCTTGACGCTCGCTCGCTGTACGAAAACGTCGACTGTTTCAGCGTGCTTGCGGATTGCAGCGTAGATCTGAGCTCGCCGCGCGAAAGCCGAACAGAGCCGGTCAAGCCAGAGCAGGTCCAGCCGGCGGTGCGCTTTGTCTTGCGAACTTCAGCTAGATCCCAGGCGCAGATCGGAAACGAGAACCCGCCAGGGAAGCAACAGATCATTTGTCGGCGGCAGAAAGGCAATGATTGCAATGGACAACAAAGTCGAAACAAAGTCGGCGTCGGCTTCGCATAGCCGAACGATCAGACGGACGGGGCGCCATCAGCTCGCTGTCGAGCTCAGCGAGACCGTTAAGCTTGCGTTGCCCATGGTTCTAGTCCAGCTTGGGCAGATCGCGATGATGATGACAGATGTCGCGTTCATTGGACAGATGGGTGATGAGGCGCTCGCCGCGACAGCACTGGCCGGCAGGGTCTATCTAGTTAGCTTTACTTTCGGCGCTGGCTTGGTAGCGCCGATCACAATGTTGACGGCGCAGGCGTTCGGGGCAGATAATCTTGCGTTAGTGCGGCGCTCGCTGCGCATGGGACTCTGGGTGGCGCTGATGCTGTCATTGCCAGTCATTGCCTTTGCGCTTCGGGGAGAGCAACTTCTGTTCGCTTTCGATCAGGAACCGGACCTGGCGTGGCTAGCTCAGCAGTATCTGTTTGGGTTGTCCTGGGGCGTGGCGCCGGCGCTATCTTTCCTGGCTCTACGTAACTTCATGGGCGCGGTCAAACGGCCCGAACCGATATTATGGATTACGCTCGCCGCCATCCCGGTCAACGCCCTGCTCGCATACTTGCTAATTTATGGCAAACTTGGTTTGCCCCGGCTCGAGCTGTTTGGGGCTGGTCTTGCAACGTCTCTAGTGAACTGTGGAACGTTTTTAGCCGGTTTGTGGTTTACTACACGGCGCCCCTTTCGTGAGTACCAGGTGCTTGCGCAATTTTGGCGGTTTGATTGGCTCTTGTTCCGGCAATTGATCGTGACGGGAACGCCGATCTCAATCGCCTCCTTAATCGGATACGGAATGATATCGGCCGCGGCGCTCCTGTCAGGATGGATTGGCATCAATGCACTTGCCGCTTTTCAGATTGTGCTTCAGGTTGCAGCGATCCTGTTCATGATTTCTTTCGGCATCAGCACGGCGGCGACCGTACGCGTGAGTCAGGCTGTCGGCCGCAACGATGGCGTCGGCGTAAAGCGAGCAGGCCTGACTGCGATCATGCTCGGTATGGTCATCGCCACGATTTTAAGTCTTGCGGTGATACCTGCGCGTTTTGCGATCGTCGCGTTATTTCTTGGCGAATCGGCCGGCGATCCCGATACGACCATCGGGCTCGCTGTAGAGCTGCTTTTGGTCAGTGCCACCTTGTTTATCACGGACGCCGTGGGAAGCATTGCGGCTGGCGGCCTGCGCGGCATTAGGGACACGCGGGTGCCGCTTCTGTTGGATGTCATCGCCTATTGGCTGATCGGCTTTCCGTTTTGCTATATTCTGGGTTTCAAGATGGACCTTGGAGCCATTGGAATCTGGATTGGATTATCAGTCGGGACGACCGTCCGCTCGATTGTTCTCGTCTTACGTTTCCGGCTGCTCGCAAACAAGCTTGCTTTTCAGAGCTATACTTGAGAACCCGGTGCGAGCTCACTTCATCGTAAATTCACACAAAGGAGGATGGCATGCTGGGGCGGGGAGACATATAGGCTGACGACATCGCGCACCTTGGCCACGAAACCCGGGTCGGTCGAGAGCTTGAACGTCTTCATCGGATGCGGCTGAAAACCGAGGGTTCGCCAGATGCGCTGCACGGTTAAGACCGATGTCCGCTTTCCTTCGCCATGCCGCGCGAGCTCCAGTGGGGCGCAAAGCGCCGACGCTACTTGCCGACGGCACCACACCAAGCTTCACCGCCACCTGCTGGTTCTGGCTGCCTTCCGCAGAGGCCAGGACGATCCGGAACTTCAGCACCTGAGCTTGGGCCGTCTTTCGGCGGCGCACCGACGCCTTCAGCTCAGCCCGACCGATGGCCGCATTCAGCTCGATCAAGACATCGCCGAGTGCGGTATCCATCCTATGGTGCTTAATCGCTATAGCCCACTCTTCTACGGCTACGAGCACGGAGTGGAGAACTTGGCCAGCATCGTCTCGCTGCTCGAGACCTCCAAGCTAGCGGACGTCGATCGCACTTACGTGCGACGAAGTTTGTCACCTCTGGCCCGCCGCTCGCATCGACGAGCCCTATGCCAGTTTGCGCGCTGAGCATTCCAGAAAACCTGAACTCGCCGCTTGACGCCACCTCCCGCCGGAGACTCAAGCCATCAGACGGTGTGCCCTCGTCGTATAGCTGGCCGATGTTGTGGCCGATCGGGGCCGACTTTTTGCGCGCGAAGGCTAAGTAACGCACGATCGTGAGGGCGAAACAGAAGGGGCGACTATTAGCTCGATTCTCTCAGGCTGAGAGAACTCTTTCCTCAACTCATCGCCAGTTCGCCAAAAAAGCCAATCGTCGTCAATAATGTTTTCGTCCATCAGCTGCAATATCGATCCCCCTGGTTCATAATGTGTATATCCGTATTGTGCAATGAGCCCCTTATCTAGTGACCAACGCCCTGTGAGTCCGCATAAGAAGTCAGGGCCCCACAAAGCGAAAGACATGGCGTGCATGATTGGTGATGTGATCTTCGACAGCCCCTTTCCTCTATAGTCTCTCCGGACCCAATAATCTCCGTGATAAGCTACTTTTCCGGTTATCTTTCTCGCGCTTGGCGCTGAGCAAGTACAATGGTCCTCAGGATGTGCATGTACGGACGGTTCGGCGTAGAATGCCTTCAGCGACTGAAGGTGTTCTGCGAGGTTGCTAGCCGAAAGATCATAGAGCCGAGCAGCCGCTAACACCGCAACATCGTTATTCTTATCAAGACCAATGATCCAATACCCTTCGCCCGGTTTAATTGGCGAGCGATCTGGCCGGAAGTTTGGATATGTCCTGCCCTTTGTTGGAGTGGTCAGTGTAACCGAGACATACTCATGAAAGTCGTAGCCTATCAAAAGTTTGATCTCTTTGTGAGCCAGGGCGTCGTCATTTATGTGAAGAAACCTTGAGATGCACAACGAATTAGCCATGCTTGTCATTCTGGAGATGTCCTATGGTAGTGAGCTGCGTGAAGCTCGCCTCGTCGAACTAGTGGGCAGCAAGTTCCCGGATCTGAAGCAAGTATCAGGTAACGCTATCGGGCGACGCGCAACGCAGAAGGCAATCGGCGGCACCGAGCGGCTCAGGCATAAGGCCGCATCTCAAGAGGCTCGTGTAGAACTCGGCCATGGGCCTCCAGTGCCGCTTCATCACGATTTCTGCGATAGCATGTGCTCGTGCTGTGTCTGCAAACAGCTTCAACAACGTGATTTGGTAATCCGCCCCCTCGGATTCAAAGCCGCACCAGCCACGCGGCGCAAATCTCGCATCAGGTGATCGGAGCTGAGCCCGCCGACTAAGATCTTTTCGGTGTACTCGACTCGGTAGCTCCAGCATTCCTTGCTTTTGACTTCATGTGAACCACCACTGGGCCTCAAATTAGGGCGGCTCTGTATCTCAATGTTTCCATCAACGACTCCTCAAATATGTCAAGACCCTGAATTAGGGTCTCGTGGTCGATCGTGAGTGCAGGCAGAATTTTCAGCACCTGATCATCCGGCCCGCATCGTTCGATCATCAGTCCTTTTTCGAATCCTTTCCGTGCCGTTCCCTCCGCGACGTCCGCCAGTTTGCAATCAAAACCGAATGCCATACCCCGGCCCCTAACAGAGAATCCGTTCCCGTGCTTGGACGCAATGGCCTGAAGTCGATTGCGGATAACTTCTTCCATGCGCCGAATACTTTCCGAGAATCCCGGAGTGCGCCAATAAAGATCTATAGCTGATGTTGCAGAGACGAGCGCAAGGTTATTTCCACGAAATGTACTTGTGTGTTCTCCTGGCCGCCAGGCGTCTATCTCCTCTTTGATCAAGAGCATTGATAATGGCAGCCCGTACCCACTTAGGGACTTGGACATTACCACAATGTCTGGCCACAATCCCGCGAAGTCGAAACTGAAAAACTCGCCCGTACGACCGCAGCCCATCTGCACATCGTCAACGATGAAAATTGCGCCCGCATCTCTTGCTATAGCCTGGATTGATTCCAGCCATCGCTTACCAGCTACGTTTATCCCCCCTTCTCCCTGCACTGTTTCGACTAGAATGGCGGCAGGAGAGTCGATGCCACTGCTCTTGTCCAGCAGCATCTTTCGCAGGTAGTCGGCTGTGTCGATAGCTGGGCCAAGATAGCCATCGTAAGGCATGAAAGTTGCTCCAGATATGGGGATGCTGCTGCCAATGCGATGGAAGCGATTACCGCTCGCAGCAATCGCGCCTAAACTCAGACCATGATATGCATTCGTGAATGAAATGACGTTTTGACGTCCCGTGACTTTGCGTGAAAGCTTTAAAGCCGCTTCAATGGCGTCCGCACCTGTTGGCCCTGTGAATTGAAACCGGTATTGGCGAGCTCTTTCCCGGAGAATAACGGAGCTGAAGGTCTCCATAAATTGAAGCTTCACGGGCGTAGCCATATCAAGCCCATGGACTACAGAATCCGAGGTCAGATGTTCTATAATAGCGGCTTTGATCTCGTGATTGTTGTGACCGTAATTCAGCGCACCAGCACCCGAGAGGAAGTCAATGACCTTTCGGCCGTCCTCAGTAAGCATAATGGACCCGCGCGCCAAGTTGAAAATAGCCGGAAATAGACGTGAGTATGAGCGAACGTTTGATTCTAGAGCTTCGAAGGCCTGAATATTTTTTGTCCCGCCAGTCACTCCACACATGGTGTGTCTCCTTCGCAAGCAAGTGATTCGGTGGAAGTGTCCGTGTCCGATATACACGGCTGTGGGCCACAGACCCGCCACACGTGGTCTTCAGACGGCACTTCTATCGCACGACGTTTCTTCTATTTACGCAAGAGCAAGAACGAAATGAACCTACTGATGCTAGTAGTCTTAGTAAGCAGCGCGCTTACTGCACTTCCTCTCGCCGGAACCCTACATGACGCTGCGAGCCGCAACCGAGCTTGAGCGGTCAGGTGCGTTTAGCATCATAACCGGAGGGCGGGTGGAAGCTTTTCGCTCGCGTTATTGCCGACCCCGAGCAGAACAACAGCGCTGGCCTGCTAAGCGTTGGCAGCCGCCGTATGAGAGCTTTGACCCGACCATCTCAAAAGCAGGCGTCGCACGGTCGTCGGGCGGACGCTCTGCCCTACTCCTACGGGAGGCCGTAGCTCATGGGCAATGCGATCCTATCGAGCACGTCGTCTTGGACCGCATGCACAAACAAGAAAACGCCTCTGCATTATCATCTGCGGCTTGCGCGGCGTTTCGGATTGGTCGCCTCATCCGTCCGGTCTCGGGTCGGCCACCCATCGCGCCCAGATCACTCTCCCTCTCGTTCATTCTGCCCCCGGGAGCCCGAGCGTTCGCAAGTCTCTTGCTCATGCGAGACGACCCTATCTAAAATGCGAGGACCCGACCACCGACGCATATCGCCTGCCTGGTGTTACAGCAAAGGAGTCTTCGACAAGTCCATCATCAAACTTGATCTTCAGGTGGCGAAGACTACCGGATCAATTCCTTAATGCGAAAGGCAAGCGCGGCGGCGAGACGAGAGTGAAGCCAACTCGGGGCATCGAGCCCGCTTGAGCGTCGACCAAGTTCATCTGATCTATGCTTACGTCTGTTGGGCAGCGGACAGATCAAGCCCTTGCCAAGCGGCAAGAGAGCCAAGCTGCATACCTGCCGCTCGAACTGTCAGCAGTTCCGCCCGACGTGGCGCCGCTCTTAGGTTAACGCCATCGTCCCGACAAACTTCTTGAATTTCAGATTGCGTGGCGCCGGCTGATGTCTGATGCGCGAGTTTGCTCTGACGCGAGCTCATTATCCGACGTAGGCACGTACTTTGCGCGCGTCAAGCTACCGACGCCAGTAGTTGATCAACATGACAGCTCGCCCATATTGAGAGCGCCGCTCGGCCAATTAACCGTGACGCGCTAGGGGGTCACAGCGACGAGAACCTCGTCTGAAGCAGCTTGCTTCAGCCAGCTTCGTCTACGCAGACAATACGAACCGACAGGTTGGACCACCATGCCCACAGCCGTGAATGCACGTTCTCACAGAAGCAGGCTCCCGGCTGCAATCGCTTCCCGGCTGCGCATACCCTTAATCGTCGCGCCCATGCTGCGCGTCTCCGGGGTTGATCTTGTGACTACTGTTTGCCGGTCGGGAGCTATCGGCGCGTTTCCGACGGCTAACGCCCGATCGGTTGAAGAACTTGACTTTTGGCTACACCGAATTGAGCATGATCTCGCTCAGCTGGATCGGCAGGCGGCGCCTCCCTGCCCAAACCTCATTATCCGGCAGCCGCGGTTCAAAGATGATCTTGCCTGTCTCGCCCGTCACCAAGTAGAGATGGTGATCACCAGCGTGGGATCGCCCGCTGCGGCGATCGACCCACTGCATCAAGTCGGTTGTCTCGTTTTCGCCGACGTCGCCTCACTGCGCCACGCCGAGAAAGCTATCGAAGCCGGAGCTGACGGCCTGATTCTGCTTAGTGCGGGGGCTGGCGGCCACACCGGATGGGCCAATCCCTTTGCTTTTGTTCGCGCGGTTCGCGCCATGTTTGATGGTCCAATCGTACTTTCTGGCGGTATCACCGATGGAGTTTCGCTCGCGGCGGCGCGCTTTCTTGGGTGCGAACTCGCGTATATGGGTACTTGCTTCATCGTCACGCGGGAGAGCATGGCGAGCGATACGTATCGTCAGATGTTGATTGATTGCACGCTCGACGACGTCATGCTGACCAAGGCGTTCTCGGGATTAGATGCTAACATGCTGCGGCCCTCGATCGTAGCTGCTGGTCTCGACCCATTAAAGCTCGATGAATCCGTATCGCAGTCGCTCGCGAAAGAGAAATTCGGCGGCAACAATCCCGAGGGACCGCGTCGCTGGACCGAAGTCTGGAGTGCTGGTCACTCCGTTTCAGGAGTGCACTCGATTATGGGAGCCGCCGAGCTGGTCCAGAAGCTCGGCCGAGAATATGAGGCGGCGCTAGCGAACTGGGGCGCGTAACAGGCACTTTTGGTCAGCTGCTGCCGCTCAATCCCAAAGTGGCTGATGACCCCAACTGGTTGATGAAACGATATGTATAAGCTCAAGGAAGACACAAGGGCACTCGTTGAGCTGGTTCGAAGGCTCGTCAGGGAGTACCAGGCGCCGCTAGAGGCGCGAATACTACGAGGCGATAAGCTGACGTGGGCGGACCATGAGCCAGGACGGAAAGCGGCCCATAAGGCTGGTCTCTGGGGGCTTCGCCTACCGCCCGCGCTCGGGGGCGCAGACCTTCCGTCGGTCGATCGGCTCGCCGTTATCGAAGAAAACTGCAAATGCTTGGCACCTATCCGATTCGGCGGCGATCTCACTTCCGCGATCTTTCATCTATCCGGCGAGCAAAAATCTCGTTACTTAGATCCCTGCCTCCGTGAGGCTAAGCGATATTGTTTTGCGCTGACGGAACCGAACGGTGGATCCGATCCTGCTCGCGCCATTTCGACCTATGCAAAGCGGGATAGTGACACTTGGGTCATCAGCGGCTCCAAAATTTGGATTAGCTCCTTCGAAGGAGCCGATGGCGTGTTCGTTTTTGCGCGAACAAATAGAGACAAAGGTTTCAACGGTATTTCGATGTTCGCTGTGGAAGCGGGCAATCCAGGCCTCACGGCACGTCCGTTACCGATGCTGGGCGGGCTCACGACGCACCAGCTAACTTTCGAGAATTGCAGGGTCGACGACACTGCGCTCATCGGGGCCGAAGGCACCGGATTTGCAGCCGCGCAACAGGAATTATCAGCAGCCCGGTTTGAAGTCGGCGCACAGGCGCTTGGCATTGCTCAGCGCTGCTATGAAATGATGATCGAGCACGCCAAGCAGCGCATCGTCTTCGGAAGCTCGCTTAGCGAAAAACAAGCAGTACAGTCGATGATCGTCGACTCGTGGATCGAAATCCAGCAGCACCGACTCATGATGTATGCCTGCGCAGAGAAAGATGATCGCGGCGAGGATACGCGCGTCGAAGCAGGAATAATCAAGATGATGTCAACCGAAATGGTCGGACGCATCATCGACCGCGCAATACAGATTCACGGCGCAGCTGGCTGCACATATGAGAGCCCGCTCGCGCACTGGTTTGACCAGCAGCGCATGGCGCGCATCTACGAAGGTCCCTCTGAAGTCCACAAGTATCGCGTGCTTGCCCGCAATCTGCTGGCGTGAGCACTATCCTGACTGCAATAAAGTAGTCGGTCCCGCTGAGGAGCTCGCGTGTATCGAGAGCCGATGCAAATTGGAGAGCAGCTCCCGCTAGATAGTGGCTCGAGATCTCGCTTCGAGCTATCCGCCTCGCGTCATCGTGCAGAAGAGCTATGGACGGAGGCGCCTTCAATTCAGCTCCACGTTTAGATGGAAAGACTGTATGCGACATTTCGATCCCGCTATCAAACGCATCAAAATGGCTTCGCCAAGCGCCGTATTGCCGAAGTCACCCCGAACGATAAGGTCGCGCCTCTCGAAGACGACGGCGATTTGCTTAAGTGCACCGGGTTATAAGCGTGTTTGCGAGCGGTCCAGCGGCACATTTTCGTGTTTAGTTGCGCAACACTCTGGACTCTTATGGCAATAATGGCGCGTGACACGCAGGCAAAATGCACTTTAAATGTCCTATGGATTCTACATGACTTCACAACTGCCACGCTCCCTCGGAATCCTACACCTCGAACGCGGGTCGCCGCCGGATGTAATGTCGCCCACGCCGCTGCCCGGCTCTATGCTGAATCCGGCGACCTTCGACTTCCCGGTCATCTTGGAAACAGTCCCGGGAGCTTGGGTCGAGAACGTCGTACGCGGCGATCTAGGGCTGGAGTCGGCGTTCATTGCAGCTGCCAGGCGGTTGGTCGAGCGAGGCGCCACAGCGATCAGCTCGACCTGTGGCTTCTCCATCCGACATCAGCCGGCGGTAACCGCTTCAGTAAATGTGCCGGTGGTCATGTCGAGCCTGCTGCTGGTACCGGCGCTGCTCCGTCAGCTGCCGCGCTTCGCCAAGATCGCCGTCTTGACTTATGATTCAAGGTATTGCGGCGACGATCTGCTTGGGCTCGATAATCCGATGGAGCGCGCAAGAATAATCGTTGGCGGCATCGAAGGGGGCAAATTCTGGCATGACGAATTGAAGCGTCCGGTACCTCCCACCGATGTCACCGCGATCGAGACGGACGTTGTTGGGTGCATCAGAAAACTCCGCAGGCAGCACCCGGAGATTGCTACCATCCTTTGCGAATGCGCGGCGTTCCCTTTGGTCGCCCCGGCGATCCGTCGTACAACGAAGCTACCAGTTTACGACATCACGGATCTTTGCCGGATGACAATGGCAGCCGTTGCCTAACACATGGTCACATCTCGAAGGCTGAGCGATCGCGCTATGCCCGGCCGCCCCGCGCGCAGTCCTCGCCCAACTGTATATACGCGGAGTGTAGGAAGAAGTGTGCCGACGTTCGATCAGAACTTAGAAGCGCACTTCAATTCTCGCGGCAACGAGTAAATCTCCTCCGAATTGATGGACACCTGTAGTAGGCTCGAAGAGCCAGGAGGTGTCGGATGGAAGGACGTCAACGTCGGTCGTTTACGGACGACTACAAGCGGCAAGCGTTGATCTCGTAGCGTCGAGCGGGCGCTCGATCGGATCTGTGGTCAAGGAGCTTGGCCTGCGCGATTCCGTGCTGCGGCGGTGGGTGGAGCAGCGAGGGGCCGGCTGGAGCCGACGGCGGCGACGCGGCGCCCCACGACACAGGCGGTGCAGCCGTCGGCTGACTACGCGGCAGAGATCGCGCGTTTGCAGCGAGAGAACGAGCGGCTGCGCATGGAGCGCGACATTTTAAAAAACGGTCCAGCACCGTGGCGCGCAGTAGAAACAGCCTTGTGCTATTCTCGGCGCTGGGAGGGTAGCGGCCGCTCGATTATTGGAGGCACAATCCCCGTTAAAAAACATGGTCCATGGGTGCATGCGAACTTGAGAGTGGTGACGTTGCCTGGCGACGATCCCGATTAGGAAGATGACGATTGGCATAGGCCAGACCCTCCTGCTCATCATTGAACGGAGGATTGCCATGCTGAAGAGGACGACCGGCGACCGACCGGAACTGAAGCTGGTCAACGTCGGGGCCGCCGCCATCGACATTGGATCAAAGATGCACATGGCCGCGGTGGACCCAGCTTGCACCGACGTGCCGGTGCGCTCTTTCGGTACATTCACGCAAGACCTGCATGAGCTGGCGGACTGGTTCAGAGCCTGCGCCGTGATGAGTGTCGCGATGGAATCCACTGGGGTCTATTGGATCCCGGTTTACGAAATCCTGGAGCAGGGCGGGTTTGAGGTGATCCTGGTCAATGCGCGGTACGCCAAGAACGTGCCCGGGCGCAAGACCGATGTCAGCGATGCCGCGTGGTTGCGCCAGCTTCATTCCTATGGCCTGTTACGCGGCAGCTTCCGACCTGATGCCGAGATAGCAACCCTGCGCGCGTATCTGTGCCAACGGGAGCGGCTGGTTGAATATGCCGCCGCCCATATCCAGCATATGCAGAAGGCCCTGATGGAGATGAATCTGCAGCTCCATCATGTGTCTCGGATATCACGGGCACGACCGGCATGCGGATTATCCGAGCCATCGTTGCAGCCGAGCGGAATCCTGACGTGTTTGCAACCTATCGGGACGTGCGATGCCATTCATCCATCGCGACGATCCGTGCGGCACTGGTGGGCAACGACCGGCACGAACATGTTTTCGCGCTGACCCAGTTGCTGGAACTCTACGACGTCTACCAGGCCAAGATGCTGGACTGCGACCGCAAGCTCGAGGTCCTGATCGCGGCACTGAACAATAAAGGCGCAAAGCCGGTCGGAAAGCTATCCACATCAAGACCAAACAGATCAACGCGCCTACCTTCGATGTCAGGACCGAGCTGTACGGCGCGCTCGGCGTCGATCTGACTGAGATCCATGGGTTGGGTCCATCACTGGCATTGAAGCTCGTCGGCGAGTGTGGCACCGATCTGAGGGCACGGCCGAGCGCCAAGCACTTCACCTCCTGGCTGTGCCTTGCACCAGGCAACAAAATCTCTGGCAGCAAGGTGCTTTCTTCACGTACCCGGAGGTCTTCGAGTTGGGCAGCCGCACTGTTGCGTTGGCAGCCACAACCGTTGGCAGAAGCGATACAGCGCTCGGCGCATTCTATCATGGCATGAGCTACAAAGATCCGGGTGACGCTCCCGTGCGACGTGCTCGGCGTCTCGCCGGCCGGCTATTATGCTTGGCGCTCGCGCCCGGAGAGTCGACGATCTGCTGCCAATCGTGACCTCGTGGACGACATCAGGGCGGGTCCACCGCGACACCCGCGGGCGTTATGGCAGCCCGCGTATCCATGTCGAGTTGAAGGCTCAGGGGCCGCGGGGCGAGCCGTGGTCGCATCGAGCGGTTGATGCGGCGTCGGCGGATTCAAGCGGTCGTCGCAACACCGACTATGTTCACTCACGGCAACAACTCGTCGTCACTCTGCCGACGGCTTTATCATCCCGATCGAGATGGAGCTTAAAGCAGCTTAACCCTGTCCATCTTTTCGGGGGAAGATCAAAGTACCTCCAAGAAGACTCCTGCTCGACGCATTTGGCTGGGAGCCACTGGGCGGCAGTGTCAAACCGCTGCCACTATTCCGGAAGTGTCGCAGAACGATAAGGCCCAGCGCACGCTAATCACCATGCGGGACGGACATCGGTCTGCTCGGGCTGACGGGTTGTATCGGCTGGAATAGTCCACGCCAGATTAGGTAGTGTTTCGATCTTTGTTGCAGCTGTAGCTTCCATAACGATGTATTAGGGAGCACGACAACTCCAGCACTAACCTGCAGCAACGAGTAGATCCGTTGCATGTCCCGCGTTTCTTGTAAACACATGGTGAAAGGACCGCCCAAAAGGGGTGCCATCTTTTCAATAGGAGTTTCCGTAACCATGCGAATCGAACGGACAATGTCGATAAAGCGCCCACATCTCTAACGCTCCGGCGAAGGAGTTTGGCTGGTGGGCATCGACAAAAGAACGATGCCGCGGTTTTGCAGGCCATTCGGTTGTACGACCTTCGCGTGTGAAGATGTCTTGCGCCGATCCCGGCTCCACATGGTCAGAACGAGAGAACTAATTGTCTGAATTGCGCAAACGACGAATGGATACTGTTTGGGCTGTTCGCTGGATGGCGCGTGGCCAACTTCGCCCATCCCACCAGCGTCGCGATTCGCGACACGACCAAAGCAACGAGCGCCTTCAAGTGGGCCATTGCAGCAGGAACTCGTTAGATAATCGAGAGCTGATCAGGTGCCATCCTAAACTGCGTCCTTTCATCATCTCAAACTCGACAGACCTAAGACAATGACGATAAGCAGAGCACCCCAGGTATTCCCGCGGGCAGAGTACTTGCGCAGGCTTGCCGCAGTAAAAGCAGAAATGGAACGTCGTGAGATCGGTGCACTCGTAGTAAGTAGCCCGTCGAACATCACGTACCTTACAGGTCACACGGCTTATTCCAGCTATGTCCCACAAGGACTTGTGATTTCACTCCACAAAGAAGAACCGACGTTCATCATGCGTCGCATGGATGCGCCAGCAGCCGTCCATCAGACCTTCCTCGCACCCAGCAATGTGATTGGCTATCCGGAAGACCTCATCGCCAACCCTGAGGGAAGGGACGGTTACGACGTTATCATTGACTTCCTCCATGACCATGGCCTTGCAAAACGCGGGGTGGGTCTCGAACCGGGTTTCTTGACGCTTAAGACCGGCCAGGCGCAAGAGAAGTTCAAAAAGCGACTGTCGAATGTGAAGGTCGTCGATTTTTCGAAGGCTGTCGACTGGATCCGGCTCGTCAAGTCCGATCTCGAAATTCATATTCTGCGGGAAGCGGCCGACATTGCTACCGCAGCGGTCTTGCGTGCAGCAGAAGTGATCCGTCCCGGTCTGCGGGAAGCTGACGCGGTCGCCGAGATCGCTGCGACTCTGGTGCGGGGTGCAAACGGCAAGCCTGGAACGGCACTTGCGCATCTCCTCTTGTGCGCCTCCCCACGCACGGGTACAGCCCACATCCGGTGGACCGAGGACGTCTTCCGCAATC
>NZ_PSRT01000101.1 GCF_004212635.1 Bradyrhizobium genosp. SA-3
TTTGGCGTGACGGCCTCGCTCACGGTTGCCCGCCCTGCGAAGCCTTTCGCGCCGGTGTGGTCCACGTCCACCGCCGCCCGGCCCGCGTTCGTGACGATCGCGATACGCCCTCTTCCTTGGGTCGGGTTGCGGCGACACATACGCCGTTTCCGAATTTCGGTAAAGTAGAATATTTTGGACGACCCGCATTGACCCACGGATCGCGTGTTTTGCCCGTCAGGCAACGCGACATCTTGTAGCCCGAGGGGCGGGAAGGCATCCATGCCGCAAAGAACGACCCGCCGCTCGATGAAAGCGGCAGGTCGTGCAAATGAAGCGCGGTCGCTACCAGCGATAGCCGCCGGTCAGCGTGCCGTTGTTGTTGCCGTCAGGGCCGACATCGCCCTGCGTCGAACTCGGGGTCGGATGGCGAGTGCCGTAGTACGCGCCATACGGTCCGGCGACGTCAGGATAGTACGCGCGCGGCTGAACCGGTTCGTAGGCAGGCGCGTCCCAACCCACGCGCGGCCCGTTCCAATCGTAGCCCTGCGCCGATGCGGCTGTCGCGCCTGCGACGAGCGATGCCGTGACCAGGCAGAGGAGTTTTGACTTGTTCTGCATTCGAGATGCTCCTTGCTTGTGTCGGGGGCCAACGGTTGCAATGCGGGAGCGTTCCGGACGTATTGGCCGGGAGCGATCAACTCCGATCAACTGGTTATGAATCGCGTGCCGCGGAACGAAGTGGCTGAAACGGGACGAGAATTCCGGGCGTTCTGCCGCACCATGTTCCCCGTTAATCCCGTGCCTTAACCAATAATTAATTATACGTTTGCGGGCGTGCGACAGCGCGGCCTAGCGTGCGGTGGGGAGCCGCTACCCGCGAAGCCAAACGAGTTGGTGCGTATCATGATGTCGACATCACAAGGGGCGCTATTCGCCTCGCTCAGCGCAGCCGCGCTGCTCCTTAGCCCCAGCGACAGCTTTGCCAGAACCGGCGGCGCCGCGCCGCATGGCGTCACCGCCGCTCCGTCAGGCGCAATGGCGCGTGCGCCGATCGGGCCGGGAGCCCGGTTCCACCGGCGGAGCCATCCCTGGGTCTACTGGCCCGGCGGGGGCGGGTTCTTGTACGATGGCGCGACGTACAGCCAGCCTTTCGGCGAGGCGGCGCAGCCGCTCTCCAGCGACGTGCGCTACACCTATACGTACGACGTTCCCTGGGATTGGGCGCATCGCTTCCCGCCGAACGTCGTGCCCTCCGACCGGCCCTATGTACCGAGCTGCCCGACGGAGCAGGTGACGGTGCCCGGCCGCGGCGGCGGCGAGCACACCGTCAACATCATGCGCTGCTACTGAGCTAAAGCGCGATGAGATTAGGATGAATCGTCATCGCGCTTTAGGTTATTGTTTGAGCATGATCTTTTCGGAAAACCGCTGCACACTTTTCCGGATCATGCTCTAACCCAGCTCGAAGCTGGTCACGCCGAAGACGCGGTCGATGCGCAGCGGCGGGATCGGCCCGGTGTACATCCGTGCCGTCTCGAACACCGGTTTGAGCCCGAGCTCGCCCGCGAGCGCGATGGCCTCGCGATTGACGGCGGGGACATCGAGGAAGACCTCGCCGCCGTCTGCGTTCGCCAGCAAAGCTTGCACGATCGCTTCCGCCGCCGCGCGATCGTCGGCGACGAGCGGGCCGATCTTGTGGCCCGTCCGGCACGGACGTATCACGCCCCATGCGGCGAGCTCGCCGTCGCGCAGCAGCGCGCGGCCGACATGGCCCGATGTGTTGATCCAGGCGCGCAGGAAGGCGCTGCGCGGGGCAGGGAAGACGGTGGCGTCATCGGCTTCAACACGTGCAAACGGGATCTTGTCGAGGGCGACGACCTCGGCGGGCGGTTTCGGTGGTGCGGTCACGATGCCGCCATAGCGGATATTGGCGTAGGCAAGCTGGAAGCCCGATTTCCTGTAATTGTCCTGCTGTGCGACCACGCCATCGAGCCCGATCACGCGGGCGCCCGCATGCGCGATCGCCGCGTTCCAGATGCGCAGGCCGTGGCCGCTGCCGCGAAAGTCTGTGCGCACGATGTAAAAGCCGAGGAAGGCGAAGCGGTCATCGTAATTGACGCAGGAGACGGTCGCGACCGGCTCGCCGTCGATCTCGCCGACGAAGAAGCCTTGCGCATCGGGGATCGCGAAACAGGCCGCATCGGCCAGGCCCGGATTCCACCCCTCCGCCGCGGCCCAGTCGATGGCGACGGCGATCTCCTCGGGACGCAAATTGCGGATCTGCAAATCGCTCATGACGGATGCTCTCGACGGTGGACCTGCCGGCGGATCTGGCGGTAGAAGGCCTCATGATAGGCCGGGCCTGTGGCTCGCCTCAACGATATCACAGAGGATGATCGGTCATGGCGGAGAAGGTTGCACTCGTCACCGCGGGCGGCAGCGGCATGGGCGCGGGGGCCGCACGGCGGCTGGCAGCAGACGGGTTTCGCGTCGCGATCCTGTCGTCTTCCGGAAAGGGCGAGGCCCTGGCTGCCGAGCTCGGCGGCTTCGGCGTCACCGGTTCGAACAAATCCAATGACGATCTGAAGCGCTTGGTCGACGGCGCGCTCGCCAAATGGGGACGCATCGACGTGCTCGTCAACAGCGCGGGCCACGGGCCGCGCGCGCCGATCACTGAGATCACCGACGAGCAATGGCATACCGGCCTCGATACGTATCTGCTCAACGTGATCCGTCCCACCCGGCTGGTCACGCCGGTGATGCAGGCGCAGAAGAGCGGCGCCATCATCAACATCTCGACCGCCTGGGCGTTCGAGCCGAGCGCGATGTTTCCGACCTCGGCGGTGTTCCGGGCGGGCCTTGCCGCCTTCACGAAAATCTTCACCGACACCTACGCCGCGGACAATGTCCGCATGAACAACGTGCTGCCGGGCTGGATCGACAGCCTGCCGCAGCTAGACGCGCGTCGCGACAGCGTGCCGATGAAGCGTTACGGCAAGGTCGAGGAGATCGCGTCGACGGTCTCGTTCCTGGCATCCGACGGCGCGGCCTACATCACCGGCCAGAACATCCGCGTCGACGGCGGGCTGACGCGCTCGGTTTGAGCGGCACCTCAATGTGAGGCGACGAGCCGTGCCAGTTCCGGCAATATCTTGTAGCGCGCGATCTCGTGCGGATATTCGCCGCGATTGGCGAGCAGGACGATGCCGAGCCGCCGGGCCGGCACGAGGCCGATATAGCCGGATGCGTTGTTGAGGCCGCCCGGCTTGTCCACTACGGTGACTCCGGGGAGATGCACGCTCTCCCAGGCCATGCCCTGTCCGAACTTCTCATCGACGCGGAAGGACTCATGCTGCGTCATCCGCAACGCCTCGCGCAGATGCGGATCGACCGAGCGGCCATCGACGCAGGCAGCAAGGAAGCTCGCGAGATCCCGTACCGAAGAGAACATCTGGCCGGTGCCGGAAAAGTCAAAATAGCTCTGCTGGTTGCCGATCGGGCCGATCGCCATGCCCTGATCCGAATAGCCCTGGACCACGCGCCGCATCCAGGCCTCGTCCATGGCGGCGCGGTTGTCTTCGCCGCGCTCGGGGACGCAGGTCGCGGTCATGCCGAGCGGCCCAAGGATGCGCTGTTCGAACAGGGGCGCGATCGGAGCGCCGTAACGGCGCTCGAGCACGAGCTGAAGCAGCACGTAGCCGGTATGGGTGTAGATGCGCTGCCGGCCGGGTGCGACGCCGGGCGGCGGCGCGAAGGTGTTCAGCATGGCGATGAACTGGTCGCGCGTAAACTGCTCGTCAGGCCAGGGCGGATGATCGGTCGGCAGCAACAGCCCCGAGGTATGCGTGGCGAGCTCGCCGACGGTGACGCCGCGGATGTAGTCGCCGTTTAGCTCGGGCAGGTATTTCGGCAGGGGGTCGTCGAGCCGCAGCTCGCCGCGTAGCGCGCCGAGCGCCACGAGCGTCGCCTCGAAAGGTTTTCGCAACGAGGCGAGATTGAACAGCGTGTCCGGCGTCACCGGCCGTTTGGCGGCGTCATCCGCAAAACCGTAAGTGAAGAACTCGACATGGCGGCCCGCATGGTCCGGCGTCGCGGTTGCCGCCAGCTCATTCGCGACGATGTCGCGCATCTGCGCGATCATGTCGGAATCCGCCCAGGTGCGCCGGGGCCAGGCAAAGGCGAATGGAACGAGCGCTGCCCGGCAAAGCGCCCGCCGGGTGAGGTGCGATGAGGTGACAACAGGCGGCACGGCTCTGACGCAAGATATGATGCGCCCCCGAGCCCTCTTAACGTGAACGAGCGCGCGCCCCAATTCACGATTGCGCGTTGTGGGTTCCCCGTGTGGGACTCGCGACAAAATCACTTAGCCTGTGAGCTAACAATTGTTGACGCCGGATGGCGGCAGCGCTATAGTTAGCTTCATGGCTAACCAATTGTCCCGGCTCGACCAGGTTTTTTCCGCGCTCGCCGATCCCACGCGGCGGGCGATCGTGATGCGGCTCTGCGCGGGCGAGGCATCGGTCGGCGAGCTCGCCGATCCCTTCGACATGGCGCTGCCGAGCTTCATGAAACACATCCATGTGCTGGAGACGAGCGGGCTCGTGCTGTCGGAGAAATCCGGCCGCGTGCGCACCTGCCGTCTCAGCCCGAATGCGCTCCTCAGCGCGGAAGACTGGTTCCAGCAGCAGCGTGCGATCTGGGAGGCGCGGCTCGACCGGTTCGAAGCCTACGTGATGAAGCTCAAGAAAGAGAAGGAGAGGGCGGCCGCCAAGCGTCCGTCCCGAACAACCAAACGGAAAGGTTCTGAGTGATGACGAATTCTGCCAATGCTGCCTTGTCGCAATGGTCGCTCGACCGCGAGATCGTGATGTCGCGCGTGATCGACGCGCCGCGCGAACTGGTGTTCGAGGCCTGGTCCGACCCGAAGCATCTGCCGCAATGGTTCGGACCGAAGGGGTTCAAGGTCGAGACCTTCGAGATCGACGTCCGCGTCGGCGGCGTCTGGCGCTTCAACATGATCGGCCCCGACGGCACGGTCTATCCGAACCGCATGCGCTTCCGCCGCATCGAGCGGCCGTCTCTGATGGAGATGGATCACGGCGTCGACCAGGACGAGGATCCCGGCATGTTCCGCTTCACCGTCACCTTTGCCGAGCAGAGCAACGGCAAGACCGTGCTGATGATGCGCCAGCTGGCCTCGAGCACCGAGCAGCGCGATGGCATGATCGGATTCGGCGCCGTCGAATACGGTTACCAGACGCTGGACAAGCTGGCGGCGTATGTGGCGGGGATGAAGGGGTGAGATCGCGTTCCCAAAGATTTCTCGCGGCCACTTGAACGCGTTCTAAGTTCATCCCTCAGCCGTTCAAAAAAACGAGTGCGGCTCCGGCGCAGAGGAGCGCCGAGGCCGCACTCATGCGCGCGCCACTTGGTCGTATCGACTTTCGAAGGAGTCTGATCGTTGCTCCCGCTAACGACGCGGCGAGCCGCCGGACGGTGGGGTCGTCTCGTTGCGCATGCGGACCAATCACGCGCATTGCCAACCGTTCCTACGCTCGTCGATGTGAAGGCGCGGCGATCTCGTCGAATCGCCCGGTCCGAAAATCGGAACACCGGTCCCGGAGCAGGTCGTGCGCCCGCCCGGTAGGAACGATAATGGCCCTCCGGCTTTGCCGATGATGACGCACATTATCTTCAGCGACTACCGCAACCCTGCCGCCGAGCAAGCCTACGACATTGCCTGGGACTTTCTCGCGCGCACGGACTCCATCCGCGACGAATTCGAGGCCTGCGTGTTCCTGGCGCAGCGTATCGCCGTGATGGTGGAGGAGGGGCAGACGAACCGGATCCGCATGGCCAATCGCGCGATCTCCGAATATCAGCACCACGTCGACGAATCCGACGACTTCATCCGCAGCGGCGGCCGCCGTGCCGGAGGGCGCTGAGCGCCGCATCGATCGTCATTCGCCCTTGAGGCCGGCGTCGCGGATCAGCTTGGTCCATTTCTGCGTCTCGTTGTCGATGAATTGGCCAAACTCGACCGCGGTGCCGGGGCGCACTTCGAGGCCCTGCGCGGTCAGCTTGTCCTTGATTGCGGGTTCGGCGAGCGCGCGCAGCACCTCGGCCTGGAGCTTGTCGACGATCACGCGTGGTGTCGTCGATGGCGCCATGAAGCCGTACCAGCCGGCGGCGGCCACGTTGGGAAAACCCTGTTCGTGCAAGGTCGGCGCCTGCGGGTAGAGCGCGCTGCGCTCGGGCGAGGCGACGCCGAGCACGATGAACTTGCCGCTCTGGATGTAGGGCAGGGCGGTCGGCAGCGCCGTCAGCGTGGCGTCGACGCGGCCGGCGAGCAGCTCGGTGTAGGAAGCGGCGTCGCCGCGGAACGGGATGTTGAGGCCCTTGACGCCGGCGTCCCGGAATAGGAGCTCGCCGGCAATGTGCGGCTGCGAACCGGCGCCGGGCGAAGCGAAGGTGAGACCGTCGGGCTTCGATTTGCCATAGGCGATCATCTCCGGCAGCGTCTTGAACGGCGCGTCCGCGCTGATGATCAAGAACAGCGGCGCGATCACCGCCATCGCCACGGGTTGCAGATCCTTTCGCTCGTAGGTCAGCTTGCCGAACAGCGCTTCGGCGGTGGCATAGGGGGCGGCGACATAGAGCAGGGTGTAGCCGTCGCCCGGCGCATGCGCGACCATATCGTTGGCGATGCGCGTGCCGGCACCCGGCTTGTTCTCGACGATGAACTGCTGATGCAGGCTGCGGCCGAGCTCCTCCGCCAGGAGGCGCAGCGAGATGTCGTTGGAGCCGCCGGGTCCGTAGGGTGAGATCAGCCGCACCAGGCGTGACGGCCAGGCCTCCTCAGCGCGTGCGGAAAATGGCGGGCCCGACAGGGATGCGGCAAGGGCGCCCAGCAATGTTCGGCGTGTGATGGTCATGATGGCCTCCCGGACGTGGGGCGCCAGCTTGCTTGTTCATGTCCTGGCGCCCTTCTTGTTTTGTTTGTGTGTCTCGGCTGCCGGCTCCGCCGCCTTGACGATGGCGCGGATGCTGTCGGCGAGGGCGGCGATGCGCGGTCCGATCTCGCCCTCCAGCTGGCCCGGCTGGAGCCGGAATGCGGGGATGCCACAATTGATCGAGAACGACTGCTTCGCTTCGCGCGCGTGAAACAGCGGCGCGGCGACCGCGTGGATCGAGGCGATGTACTCGCCCCAGCAGGTGCAGAAGCCGCGGCTTGCACATTGCGCGATTCCGGCCCGGTATTTGTCGCGGAAGGCGGACCACAGTGCGGCGTCTTCGGCTGCGATCTGTCGTTCGAGCCGGTCTGCATCCGCCGGCGGCAAGGTTGCCGCCGCAGCGCGGCCCATCGCGGTCATCGCGACGGGAATGGGCATGCCGATGTCGGGGACGTGCGGGCCGACGTCGCCGGAGCGCGCGGTTTCGACATAGATCATCGAGGTCGCATCGAGCAGCCCGATCGACACCGTGCCGCGGACACTCTGCGCGAGCTCCTGCATCATGGGCCGCGCCACCTGGCGAAACTGCATGTCGGCGAGCAGCGGATGCGCCATGCGCAGCGCCCGCGCTCCGACGCGATATTTCGCGCGCTCGGCGTCGTAGCGGAGATAGCCGAGCTCGGCCAGCGTGTGCGTCAACCGCGCCACCGTCGGCCGCGGAATCCCGGTCAGCGTCGACAGCTCCATGTTGCCGAGCGGCGTCGTCCCAGCCTTGAAAGCCTCGAGCACCACAAGGCCTTTCGCGAGCGTCGTCGCGAACGCTGCGTCATCGGTGCTCGAAGCCAGCACGGCGGCGGCGGTCGAGGAGGCGAGGGTCGGTTTGGAGGCGGTTCGGGCCATTCGGATTTAATGAACCCGAACAGACCTGTTGTCCAATAAATTCGCAGAATGAGCGGTTATCGTCCACTATGCGGACGCCCTGACCTGGGCCAAAGATGCGCGGAAAGCGCCCCCCGCACACAGATTGTTGTCGTGATTCCATGGCGTCTTGTGACAGGATTATTACGAACACATGTCACATCGATTACAGCGGAGCGATTCATGTTGCAGTGGCAGGCACGGTCAAATCCCCTCGCGTGGTGGTGGGGGTCCCTGACGCTGGTCAGCGCTGCCAACATCCTCGTCTGGTTCATGCTGTACCGCGAGTTCTACCCGACCGTTGCGGGCAGCGTCAGTGGCGGCTCGGATATCGGCCTGATGTTCCTGCTGTGCGCGGCCTATGTGTTCGGCTGCGCCTTCCGCTCGGTGCTGCCGCGCGCCGATGTGCAGCGCATCTGCCTGTTCGATACCTGGCTGTCGAGCGTGTTCGTCGGCCGCACGGTCGCGACCGTCGCCGAAGTCTGCTTTGCCGCGCAATGGGCGATCATCCTGCATCAGCTCGGAAACATGACCGGTGCGGAGACCGCGGTGAACATCGCGCTTGTGATCGTGCCGATCATCATCATCGCGGAGTGCTTCTCCTGGTACGCGGTGGTGACCACCAACTTCCTCTACAATGCGATCGAGAACTCGCTGTGGGCGGTGACCTTCTTCCTCGCCGGCATCGCGCTGTGCCGGCTGATGCCGGAATTCCAGGGGCCGGTGCGCTGGGCGCTGATCGCCGGAATCGTCGGCATTGCCTGCTTCCTCGCCTTCCTCGTCACCGTCGACGTGCCGATGTATCTCAGCCGCTGGCGGGCAGGGCACGCCGAAGGCGGCAGGTTCTTGGGCTTCCTCGAAGGCCTGCACGACGTCGCGACGCGCTGGGTCGTGACCCACGACATCGCGCATTGGAAGGGCGAGCTGACCTGGATGTTCCTGTATTTCAGCGCCGCGGTGTGGTCCAGCCTCGCGCTCTGCGCGCTCTACGCCATGGAAGGCTATCTCACGCGCTACCTCGCCTGACGGTTACTTGCTGACCAGGCGGCACTTGCTGCGGTCGAGCGGACGGAAGGCCTGGTCCGGCGGGATCGTTGCGACCTGCTTGACGAAATCCCAGGGCCCCCTGGATTCCTCCGGCGTCTTGACCTGCACCAGATAGAGATCGTGCACCATGCGCTGGTCCTCGCGGATACGGCCGTTGGGGGTGTAGGCATCCGACACCGGCGTCGCCTTCATCTTGGCCATCACGGTGGCGCTGTCGTCCGAGTCGGTGTCTTTCACGGCTTGCAGATAGTGGCGTACGGCGGAATAGACGCCGGCCTGGATCTGCGAGGGCATTGCTTTCCTGCGCGCATAGAACGCATCGGAGAACTTCCGGGCGGCGGGCGAGACGTCCTCGAAGAAAGAGGTGACGATGAGATCGCCGCGCGTGGCCTTGAGCCCGACCGCCTCGATGTCGACGTTCTGAAACGACATCGGCACGATTTTCATGCCTTGGCTGGCGAGCCCGAATTCCTCGGCCTGCTTGATCGCGGTGGCGTTGTCGCCGGCGACGTTGATCGCGAGGATCTTTGCGCCCGAAGACTGCGCCTGCAGCAGGAACGAGCTGTAGTCGGGCGTACCGAGCTGCGCCTTGACGCTGCCGGCGACCTTGCCGCCAAGCGCAGCAATGCGGTCGCGCGCGGTCGCCTCGATCGAATGGCCAAAAGCGTAGTCGCCGGTGATGAAGAACCACGGCTCCTGGCTGGTCTGCATGATACCGGAGACGACTGCGGTCGCCGTGGAATAGGCGTCCTGGGTCCATTGCACGCTGGTCGGCGCGCAGGCTTCATCGGTCAGCTGGTTAGCGCCGGCGCCGGAGACGAGAAAGATCTTGCCGTTGCTGCGCACCAGCTCCTGCACCGCGAGTGCGGCGCCGGAGCTGCCACCGTCGGCGATCGCCTGCAAGCCGTCGCTGAACCACTTTCGCGCGAGGGAGGCGGCGAGGTCCGGCTTATTCTGGTGATCGGCCTGCAAGATCTCGATCGGCTTGCCGTTGATCTTGCCACCGAACTCCTCCGCGGCCATCCGCGCCGCCTCGACCGAGCCGGGACCCATGGCGGTTGCGAAGATGCCGTTCATGTCGGTAAGGACGCCGATGCGGATCGCATCGCCCTTGATCTCGGCGCGCGCGGTGGCGCCTGCAAGCGCCAGCGCGGACAGCAGGATGGCGGTGGAGGTCGTGCGGATTGTGGCCATGGCGTTTCCTGATTTATCGTTGATCGATGGTGCTGGCGGTCAAGCCGGTTCGGCGATGACGTTGTTGCGCAAGATTCCGATGCCGGAGATCTCGACCTCGACGGTGTCGCCGGGGCGCATCCACAGCGGCGGCGTGCGCTTGGCGCCGACGCCACCGGGCGTGCCCGTGACGACGACGTCGCCGGGCGCGAGCGGGCAGATCGTCGAGATATAGGCGATCAGCTCGGGGATGGCGGTGATCAGGAGATCGGTGGTGGTGTCCTGCACGACATTGCCGTTCAGCCGCGTCTGCAAGGAGAGCTTCGACGGATCGGGGATCTCGTCCGCAGTCACCAGCCAAGGCCCAAAACTGCCGCTCTCGGCAAAGGTCTTGCCTGACAGGAATTGGCTGGTGTGGCGCTGCCAGTCGCGGACGCTGCCTTCGTTGTAGCAGGAATAGCCCGCGATATGGTCGAGCGCGCTACTCGCCGGGATGTGGCGGCCTTTCTTGCCGATGACGAGCGCGAGCTCCCCTTCATAGTCGAAATCGTCGCTGACCTTCGGCTTCACAATGGGCTGGAGATGCCCGACCTGGCTGCAGGGAAATCGGACGAACAGCGCCGGCTTCTCGGTGACGGTGCGGCCGGTCTCGGCGACGTGGTCACGATAGTTCAGGCCGACGCAGATGATCTTGCCGGGATCGGGGATGACGGGTGCGAAGCTGATCTTATCGAGCGCATGATCCGGCGTAGCGGAGCCGGCGAGAATCGCGGCCTCGGCGAGATGGCCCTTTTCGAGCAGCCGGCGCAGCGTGGTGCAGCCGTCGCCGGCCATGCGCGCACCGAGATCGACGACGCCGCCGTCCTTGACGGCGCCGAAGGAGGCGCGACCATCGGCGAGAAATGAAAGCAGCTTCATGAAGTGTCCTTGAAGAGTTCGGTCAGGCCGCGGACGGCACGTGGGTTGGAGGCGTGATGGCGGCGATAAGCCGGTCGAGCTCGGCATCGTTGCGGGCGGTGCCGCGCACATAACGGTCGGGCCGAACGAGCGCGGCCGTGATGCCGTGCTCGCGAAGCCAGGGTCCGACACCTTCGGCATCGTCGCTGGTCAGGATCTTGATCCCTGCCTGCGAAAGACTGGGACGTGACGACAACGTGGCCGCGCTCGCGACGAGGAGCACATGGCTGTAGCCGACCTGGTCGTCGCTGCGGCCGCCGTCGCTCAAGGTGAACTGCGGCGCGAGGTGTCCGGTGAGAGGCAGGTCGCCGAGCGCAAGGCCGGGGCCGAGCAGCGGCTTCTTCACCTCGAGCCTGACCGGCGCATTCTCGCGTGCTTTGCCTGCGGCAAGGCCGGCTTCGATCGCCTTGGTGTTGATGACCCCGCCGAGGCGAATGGCGAGCTCAATGAACTCGCGCACATGCGGCTGGCGTTCGCTCTGATAGGTGTCGAGGAGGTCAGCTGCAGCGCCGCCACGGATGATTGCGCTGAGCTTCCAGGCGAGGTTTGCAGCATCGCGGATTCCGGCGCACATGCCCTGGCCCAGGAAGGGCGGTGTCTGATGCGCGGAATCGCCGGCGAGCAGCAGTCGAGCGCTGCGCCATCGCTGCGCGATGACGGAATGAAACGTGTAGACCGCGGCGCGCTCGATCGCGGCATCATCCGGCGTGATCCAGCGCGACAGCAGCTCCCAGACCTTGGCAGGTTGCGCTACCTCCTGGGAGTCCTCATCGGCAAGAACCGTGATCTCCCAGCGCCGCCGTGTGCCGGTGCCGCGCACGTAAGTTGCGGGCCGCCGCGGATCGCAATGCTGGAGGCTGTAGTCGCCGAGATCGTCGCGCTCGCGCTTGAGCAGGACGTCGATCACCAGCCAGCGCTCGTGGAAGCCGAGGTCGTCCATCCCCGAGCCGATGAAGCGTCGCACCAAGGAGCGGGCGCCGTCGCAGCCGATCACGTAGCCGGCGCGGACCTCGCTGAGCCTCCCGTTGGAGAGGTCCTCGTAGCGGATGCGCACGCCATGCTGATCTTGGTCCAGTGCGAATACATCGCAATGATTGCGCAAGGTTACGTGCGGCCATCGCGCGAGGCCGCCGATCAGCACGTCCTCCAGATCGGGCTGATGGAAGCGATAGCTCAGATTCCAGCCCATCGGGGTGAGCATCTGCGGCCGCGACCAGTCCAGCAGCATGCGGCCATCGGCGTCGAGGAAGAGCATCCCGGGGCTGAGGATGGTTTGCGGCAGGATGGCGTCGGCAAGGCCGATGGTCTGGAACACGCGCATGCATTCGTCGTCGAAATGCACCGCGCGCGGCAAATGATAAGTCCGTGCCTCTCGCTCGAGCACCAGCGTGCGTACGCCGCACAGGCCGAGCAGGTTGGCAAGCGTGGCGCCGACCGGACCACGGCCGACGATGACGACGTCAAACTCTTCGGGGGCGGAGTTATTTTGCATGGGGCGATGTTTGTCCTCAGACGGGTGGCCGCTTCAACGCCGTCGCGCCGAGTGTCCGTCCAGCGGACACACACGCGCTCAGGCGCGCCCGACATGTCGGCTGGGTGAGCCGCGGGGGGGGGCTTGCAACGGGCGGCAATCATGTATATGTACAGATGAACATATATGAGGGCGACATGGCGAAGGCCAGGAAGAAGACCGCTGCGCTGTCCCGCCCGCGGGGGCGGCGGAGCAGGGATATGCCGGATGGCCGCCAAGCGCTCTTGGCCGCCGCCACACGGGCTTTTGCCTGTCACGGTTTCGATGGCGCCGATCTGCGCAGCGTCGCTGCGGCTGCCAATGTCAGTGCCAACCTGGTTCGCGTTCACTTCGGCAACAAGGCCGCGCTCTGGGAGGCTTGCCTTGATCAAGTCGTGGCGATCGGACTGCCCGCCATGGCCGGGGTCCGGGAGATTGCTTGTGATTCCACGCGCTCGCTGGGTGAACGGCTTGGCGGCGTGATCCGTGAGATCGCCGCCTTCTATGCCGCGCATCCAGACGTCAGGGATTTCGTCGTCCGGCATGCCACAGAAGTGCCGGAGCGGGCCATGCTGGTGTCGGATCGACTTCTACATCCGGCCTATGCCACGGTTCGTGAGCTTTTTTCCGCCGGCATTGAAGCAGGTATCATTCGCAGTCGTCATCCGGCGTTGTTTTTTGCTCTTCTCAATGCTGCGCTGAACCAGCCGCCTGCTTTTCCGATGCTGATCGATCGGATTGCGCCCGAGATCGACCCGGAAGCCTCTCGCGATCTGCTGACCGAGACGACCATCGCGACGTTTCTTCATCTTCCGCAATGAGGCTGGATGACATCGCCAGCCTCGCCAAATGTCCAACCTGAGAGTGAGAGTCCCCCATGCAATTTCGTCTTGTTCTTGCTTTGCTGAGTGCAACGATCACGCCGGCCCTTGCCCAGTCCGGACCGAGCGAGGCCATCCAGCGGCAAGCCTGCATGGGGGACGCCCTTCGGCTTTGCGCCGCCTATGTTCCCGACCGCGCCCAGATCAGGGATTGCATGGCTGCTCAGCGAGATCAGCTCAGCCCGCAATGCCGCGCCGTGTTTGATGCATCCGCTGAGGCTTCGGCTCCGCAACGGCATGTCGGATCCCGGCCGCGTTAGGATTCGACCGGGATGGCCGCCGCCGCTTCGCGCAACGGCGCAACAAACCTCGCGATCGCTTCGTCGAGTGAAAGCGCTGACCGGATCCAGATGATCGAGATGCAGCCGAACACGATGTCGCCGCGGACGATCGGCACGGCAATCGAGGCCGTCTTGGGGTTGAACTCGCCCTCATTGCGAACGGCATAGCCGCGCCCTGCAGTCTCCGCGATCATGCGGGTGAAGCGACACTCATCGAGGAAATAGCGATCGTCGGCGTCGTCGATGCGGCGCAGATGGGCCACGATCAGATCACGTTCGCGGGGCGCGCAGGCGGCGAGATAGGCGCGGCCGGCGGAGGTGCGCAGCATCGGCAGCCGCTTGCCGATCATGCCGCGGTCGATCGAGAGGGGACTGCGCGAATGGGTCGTTTCCTGCACCACCATCGCGGCGTTCTCGTAGGTGGAGAGATCGACTGGCCAGACCAGCGTCTTGCTGAGGTCGGCGAGATAAGGCGCTGCCGCCTGGCAGATCACCACGCCGGGATCATAGCCGTCACCGAGGCTCAGCGCCCGCCGGGTCACACGAAAACGGTCGTCGCTGGCGCTGCGCGCGACATAGCCGAGTTCCTCCAGCGTTTCGAGCAGGCGATAGACGGTGGGACGGGGCAGGTCGAGCGCGCGCGCAACGTCGCCGGCGCGGATGCCGCCGGAGCGATTGACCTCCTGCAGCACGTCCAGCCCGCGCTTGAAGGCACGAACGCCTTCCGACTGACGGGGCTGTCCGTTCCGCGTCCGCTCCTTGGACACTTCGTAATTCCTCCCTTGTGGCGCACGGTCTCGCGATTATCGTCGTTGCGAACGCGAAGCGATTGCGGGACTTCACCGTAGGATCGCGCGCGGCCGGTATCAAGTTCGCCGCACTGCGGCACATGCGATGCCTTCGGGAGGACGTCGATGGAAATCACCGCGCTCGGCTACATCGGGATCAATTCATCCCAGCTCGACCCGTGGAGCCGGATGGCGACCGGGCTCCTCGGCATGCAGCAGGTCGACCGCGGCGGCAAGATGCGCGCCTTCCGCATGGACGACCGCAAGCAGCGCCTGATCGTCGATGGCAGCAGCGATGCGGGGCTCGCGGTGATGGGGTGGGAAGTTCCCTCGGCCGCCGAACTGGACCAACTCGCTGGCAGGCTTGAAGGGCAGGGCGTCAAGGTCGTCCGCGGGTTACGCGCACTGGCTGATGAGCGGCATGTCACCGAGCTGATCACGTTCGCCGATCCCGCCGGCAACCGGTTGGAGGCGTTCTGCAAGCCGGAGCTTGCGACCGAACCGTTTAGGCCGGGCCGACCGATCTCGGGTTTCCGCACCGGCGCGCTCGGCATGGGACATGTCGTGCTCAATGTCGAGGACGTCGAGCCGCTGTTGCCGTTCTATCGCGACGTGCTCGGTTTCCATGTCTCGGACTTCGGCCTCAAGCCCTACGGGCTTTATTTCTTCCACGTCAACGGCCGCCACCACTCCTTTGCGATGGTCGGCTCCGGGCGCAAGGCGATGCACCATTTCATGGTCGAGCTCGGCAGTCTCGACGATGTCGGGCAAGGCTATGACCTCGCGCAAATGGACGACGGCCGCATTGCCTATACGCTGGGACGGCACACCAACGATCACATGACTTCGTTCTACGTGAACACTCCGTCCGGCTTCTTCATCGAGTATGGCTGGGGCGGACGCGTGATCGATCCCGAGACCTGGCAGCCGCACGAGACCTTTGACGGCCCGTCGCTGTGGGGTCACGAGCGGCTCCATATGCCCGAAGAGCAGCGCAGGCGGCTGCGCGACATGCGACTCGATGCTGCAGCGCGCGGCGTGCGCGTCGCCGACCCGCGTGTGCCGCCGCTCAACTGCGCGTGGCTGGATTCGGTGATCGCACGCGAATGATCCGCGGCCACGCAGCGTCAGGCCTCGCCGAGATCGACCTCTGTCAAAAGTCCCTGGCGCAACGCCAGTCGCACCAGCTCGATATCGGAGCCGACGCCGAGCTTGTCTTTGATCAGCGAGTGCAGGTTTGCCACCGTCTTCGGGCTGACATGCAGGGTCTCGGCGATCTCATCCGTCGTGTTCTCGGCGAGCAGCAGCCGCAGCACCTCGAACTCGCGCGGTGTGAGCACGTCGGCGGCCGAGCTCTCGCCGCTGATGCGGCTGAGAGCAAGTTCGTGGTCGATGTCGGGGCTGATGGCGATCTTGCCGGCGAGCACGTCCTTCACCGCGCGCACCAGCGTCTCGGGCGGATTGGTCTTGGTGACGTAACCCCTCGCACCGGCGCGGATCGCCTGCAGGGCAAAGCCGGCATTCTCGTGCATGGTGAAGACCAGGATCCGCGCGCCCTTGTCCCATTGCCTGATCCGCCTGACGGCCTCGATGCCGCCGATGCCGGGCATGCTGAGGTCCATGATGACGAGGTCGGGCGCCTCGGATTTGTACAGCCGGTAGGCTTCCGCACCGTCGGCCGCCTCGGCGACGACGCGCAAGCCCGGCTGCTTCTGAAGCACGGAGCGATAGCCCTCGCGGACGACGGAATGATCGTCGACCAGCAAGATGGTCGCATCAGTCGCGCTCATGCCGCGTGCTCCAGCGCCTGCCCATCGGCGGCCGCGAGCGGAATGACCACGCGCAATGCCGAGCCATGGGGACCGGTTTCGAAGCTCAGCCGGCCACGAAGCGCGGCGACGCGCTCGCGCATGCCGAGCAGGCCCATGCCGGATTTGACCGCCGCCTCGTTCGGCCGGCCGTCGTCCTCGATCGCGAGCGCGATCTCACTTTCGGCCATCGTCAGATGCAGACTGACCTTCGTTGCGCCGGCGTGCTTGGCCGCGTTGGTGAGCGCCTCCTGCACGATGCGATAGAGGTTGGCGCTGACGGAGGCGGGCACGCTCTCGAAGGCGCCCTCGAAGCGGATTTCGAAGCGGGTCTGGCCGCGGCTGCGGCCGTTCCACCCCGAGACCAGGCCTTCGAGGCTCGCGACGAGGCCGAGCTCGTCGACATCGGGCGGCCGCAACCGGAACAGCGCGCCGCGCAGCGTCTCCATCATGCCGGTCGCGGTCCGGGCAATGCTGTCGCACTCTCCCAGCAAATCGGGGCAGTCCTGCGCCGCAGTCTGGCGGGCGGATGCGGCAAGCGCGCGGATTGCGGCGAGCGACTGGCCGAACTCGTCATGCAGCTCGCGCGCGAGATGGCGCCGCTCTTCGTCCTGGAGCGCGATCAGCTTCCGCGTCAGCTCGCTGCGCTCGGCGAGCGCGGTGTCGAGGCTTTCGGCGAGATGGTTGAAGACGTCGCGGATGGCGGAGAGCTCGGCGAGATCGAACGGCGGCAGCCGTGTGGTGAGGTCACCAGCGGCAATCCGCTCGAGGCCGTTGCCGATCATGCGGGTGGGGCGCAGGGCGCGGGCGAGTGCGGCATAGACCAGCGCGCAGAGCAGCGGCAGTGCGATCGCAAGCGCGATCATCAGGCGGCCGGCCTCGTGCCAGGCCTCCGCCGTCTGCACGGCCGGGTCGACCGAGACGACGGTCTCGCCGAGCTTCGTTCCGCGCACGATCACGGGCCGCGCCGCCTCGCGGCCGGGGTCGAACAGGCTGCGATAAAAGGCGGCGAAGGCTTGCGGCGGCGGGCTCGCCGGGGCAGGCGCGCCACTACAGAAACGCTGAAGCATCTCGCCGCTCGCGCTGCGGAATCCAAGACACAGGCCGGGCGTCATCACATGGGCCGAAACCGGGTCAAGATTCGGAAAGTCGGAGCGCGGGCTGGCCACCCACTGGATCTTGCCCTGTTGCAGCTCCAATGTCTTCGCCACGATAGCGGCGATACCGTCGATGCGTGCATGCGCGGCGCTGTCGGCGGTAACAAGGAAATAGGCGGAGATCGCGGCGAAGCAGGCGGCCGATACGGCGGCCACGCGCAACGTCAGACGGACCTTGAGATCGAACCTCGGGCGATTCCACATCGGCGGGTACCTGGTGCGAACGGGTTTGTCGCCCCCGCATTAAACGGCAGAACGCAAGCGGCGGGAAGCGTTCCCGCCCTGCCGCAGTGCAATGTCGTGAAATTTTCCCGGCGCTCGTCGGGACAGCCACGGCTGCATGGTCTCAGGCGACCCGTTCAGATTTGCGGGGCCGCTCCATCCCACGAGGCCCATTCATGCACCGCTCCCGGTTGATTCTCTCGACTCTTCTCCTGTCCGTCCTCTTTTATTCGCCGGCCGACGCCGAGCCTGCCATTGGCGTTGCCATGGACGATTTCAGCTATACCGACACGTCGGCCGAGCCGGCCAACCAGAGCGCCGCCCACGAGCGGCGGCTATCGGCCTTCATGGCCGCGCTCAGACGGGATATCGGCGCGGACCGGCGCTATCGGCTGGTGCCGTCTGCCCAGGACGGCGCGGCGTTCAAGGTCATCGGCGGCATCCAGAAGACCAGCACGCTGGTGCAATGGGCCAAGGTCGCCGTGATCGACGTCGGCGCCAAGAGGCTCGTGATGGACAAACTCTACACCTTCCGCGGCGACAATGATGAATCATGGGAGCGCGCCGAAATCTTCGTGTCCCGCGAGGTCATGGCTGCGCTCGGCACACAAGCGCCGGTCGCGCTGGCCGTGTTCGACTTCGAGCTCGAGGACATGACGGCCGCTTCCGCGACCACCTCGGCCGCGTCGGACGCCTCGTATCTGGCCGAGGTCACCGGCGGTGTGCGCGAGGCGCTCGGCCAGTCCGGGCGTTACCGGATCGTCGATGTCAGCGGACACGCGGCGGGGGCGAGCGCGCTGCGGGATTGCGGCGGCTGCGAGGCGGCGATCGCGCAAAAGCTCGGCGCGGATCAGTCGCTGATCGGCGTGGTGCGGCGGGTCAGCCGCACCGAATACACGCTCGGCTTCCAGGTTCGCGATGCCAGGACCGGCGCGGTGGTGGCGCGCGGCGACAGCGGCCTGCGCCTCGGCGCGGACTATTCCTGGAAGCGCGGGGCCGTGCTGCTGGTCAGCGACCGGCTGATCGAGAGCCACTAGCCCTCGTTGTAGTCGATCGGCGATGCTTGCTTCACGTCTCCCTACGGGAGAGGTGATCTGAGCTCTGGGGCCCGCCTTGATTCACTTAAGCCTCATCGCGCTTCAGAACGTCAGTTGCACCTTCATCGACTGCGCGCGGTCGCTGGCGAGCTCGAAGGCGGCGACCGCGTTCTCGAACGGCATGGTGGCCGTGATTAGCGGCTTGACGTCGATCAGGCCTTCACCCATCAGCCGCACCGCGAGCTCGAACTCGGGATCGAAGCGGAACGTGCCGCGGAGCTGCAATTCCTTTGCGACGATCGAGTTGATCGGCAGCGTCATCTCACCACCGAGGCCGAGCTGAACGAGAGTGGCTCCGGGCCGCAAAATGTCGAGCGCGGCGCGGAGTGCAGCCTGGTTGCCCGAGGCTTCGAACAGGGTGTCGAACACACCCTTGCCGGCGCGCCACGGATCGAGCGCAGTGGCGTTGGTCGCGACATTGACGGCATGCGTGGCGCCGAGTTTTTTCGCGACCGCGAGCGGCGCGTCGGCCACATCCGTTACTACTATCTCGGATGCACCGCCGAAGCGCGATACCAAAATCATCAGCGCGCCGATTGGGCCGCAGCCGGTGATCAGCACGCGCTTGCCGAGGAGGGGGCCGGCCTGCTTGCCGGCATGCAGGCACACCGCCAGCGGTTCGGCGACCGCGGCTTCCGCCAGCGAGAGCTTGTCGGCGATCGGCACGGCCTGCGTGGCATCGACCGTGATGAATTCGCGAAAGCCGCCTTGCACATGGGGAAAGCGCATCGCGCTGCCGAGGAAGCGCATGTCGAGGCACTGGTTGCGCATGCCTTCCTGGCAATGCAGACACTGACCACACGGCTTGCTCGGATTGACCGCGACGCGCGTGCCCGGCTTGATGCTGGTGACGCTGTCACCGACGGACGCGACCACGCCGGCGATCTCATGCCCAAGCGCCATCGGCTGCTGGATGCGGACCACGCCGAAGCCGCCGTGATGGTAGTAGTGCAGATCGGAGCCGCAGATGCCGCCATTGGCGATCTTGACGCGGACCTCGCCCGGGCCGGGCTCCGCATCCGGATAGCTATCGATCCGCAGGTCTTTCGGGGCGTGAATGACGACGGCGCGCATGGGCTCGTTCCTTGTTCGCGGGTCACATCGCGGCGATCATGCCGCCGTCGACATAGATGATCTGGCCATTGACGTAAGTCGAAGCGTCCGAGGCCAGGAAGATCGCGGCGCCGACCAGCTCGTCCGGCTTGCCCCAGCGCTTCGACGGAATGCGGCCCATCAGCCAGGTGTTGAAATCGGTGTTGTTGACCAGCGCCTCGTTCATGTCGGTCAGCATATAGCCGGGGCCGATCGCGTTGGCCTGAATGCCGTGCTGAGCCCATTCCACCGCCATCGAGCGGGTCAGGTTCTTGATGCCGCCCTTGGCGGCGGTGTAGGGCGCGATGGTCGGGCGCGCGAGCTCGCTGCCGAGCGAGCCGATGTTGATGATCTTGCCGTGCTTGCGCGGGATCATGCGCTTGGCCGCCTCGCGGCCGATCACGAAGGCGCTGGTGAGGTTGGTCTCGATCACCTTGCGCCATTCGTCGGTGGTGAATTCGACCAGCGGCTTGCGGTGCTGGATGCCGGCATTGTTGACAACGATGTCGACGGCGAGGCCTTGTCTGTCGAAATCGTTGAAGGCAGCGACGATCGCGGGCTCGTCCGTGACGTTGAACGCTGCGCCTTCGGCCTGGTGACCGGCATTGCGAAACTCGGCCACGGCCTGCTCGACGCGCTTGGGATCGACGCCGTTGACGATGATCCTGGCGCCGGCCTTGGCCATGCCTTCGGCAATGGCGCGACCGAGGCCGCGGGAGGAGCCGGTCACGAGCGCGGTGCGGCCGGAAAGATCGAAGAGGGCGGTGCTCATCTTAGGAATCCTTAGACGTTGGAGCGGCGTACGATCAGATCGGAGCGGTCGAATACGGCGGGCAGAAGATCGACGCCGAGGCCGGGGCCTTCCATCGGATAGACAAAACCGTCCTTGATCGTGGGCATGGTGGTGACGAGCTCATTGTACCAGCCCTTGTAGAAGGCGCGCACCGATTCCTGGATCAGCGTGTTGGGCTGGCTGAACGACATGTGGATGGCGGCGATGAAGCCGATCGGGCCGATGCAGTCATGCGGTGCAAAAGGCCGGTGGTAGGTCTCCGCCATCGCCGCGATCTTGCGGCCCTCGGTGAGGCCGCCGGTCCAGCACAAATCCGCCATCACCACGTGCATGGCGTCGCGGTCGAGCATATCCTTGTAGGGGAAGCGCGAGCCCAGCGTCTCGCTGGCGCAGACCCAGACATCGGTCGAGCGCGCATACTCGGCCAGCGCCTGCGGCGAGTTCATGCGGATCGGGTCCTCGTACCAGGTCGGCTTGTAGGGTTCGAGCGCGCGCGCGATCTGCTTGGCGGTCGGCAGATTCCACAGCGAGTGGAGCTCGACCATGATCTCCATCTTGTCGCCGACCGCTTTACGGATCTTCTCGAACGGTTCGATCGCCTGCTTCATCTGGGCGGCGGTGATGTAGAGACCCTTGTTCTCCTGGGCCGCCGGATCGAACGGCCAGATCTTCATCGCGGAGATGCCGCTCTCCAGGAGGCTCTCGGCGAGCGCATCGGCGCGATGCATGAAGCCGTCGAGATCCTCGTAAGGCCCCTTGGAGGCGCCGAGATTCCAGTTCGCGACCGGGCTGATATTGGTCGAGCGCACATATTGCGTGCCGGCGCAGGTGTTGTAGATGCGCTGCTTGTCACGGCAGAGGCCGCCGAGCATCTGGTGCACCGGCTGGCCGCAGACCTTGCCGAACAGGTCCCACAGCGCGATGTCGATCGCGGAGGCCGCGCGATATTCGACGCCGGTGGATGACTGCGCCATCGGCAAGTTCAGCATGTCGCGGTGGATGGCTTCGATGTGCAGGGGATTGCGGCCGAGCAGGCGGCCGGCAAAGGTGTCGTGGATCTGCGCCTCGACCGCGCCCGCGCCGTAGAAGGTCTCGCCGAGCCCGATCATGCCGGTATCGGTGTGGATGCGCACCCAGATGACGTTGGAGAACTCCTCGGTGCGCAGGGTCTCGATCGACGTGATCTTCACGGCAACAATCCTCCCGTCGGGCCATAGCGCCCGTTTTGTTTGTCATTTCTGCGCCGCCATTGCCGGCGGGCCGGTGTCAGTCTTACGCCCGCTTGTAATATATCACAACATGTTTTAAGGATATCACAAACAAGGCGCCGCCTCGCAACGAGAGCGCAGGCTGACGGGAGGACGACATGGCACGGCGCAAGCGCGCGCTCGAGGTGGTGAGAAACGACGATGACGGTGAGGGCAGGCCCTCCCGGCGCAATCGCCTCAACTTCTTCGAGCTGGCCTATCAGAGGATCGAAGAGCTCCTCGTTCATTGCGAGCTCAAGCCCGGCCAGTTCATGACAATGCTCGAATTGCAGCAGATCACCGGCTTCGGTCGCACGCCGGTGCATCATGCCGTCAATCGTCTATCCGCCGATACGCTCATCATCATTCGTCCGCGGCACGGCCTGCACATCGCGCCGATTGATCTGGCGCGTGAGCGCATGCTGCTGGGCTTGCGCCGCGACATGGAGCGCTTCGTGATCCGCCTCGCGGCCGATCGCGCCAGCCTGTCGCATCGCAATCAGGCGCTGCACATCGAACGCCTGCTGCGCGAGCGCCGCGCCAGCCTGACCCTCGACGAATTCAACAGCATCGACCGCCGCATCGACGCGCTGGTGCTGGAAGCCGCCGGCGAGCCTTTCCTCGCCCACACGCTGCGGCCGCTGCACACGTTGTATCGCCGCATCGGTTTCATCCACCATCGTTTCATGCCGGGACAGACCGAGCTGTCGGGCACGATCGATTGCCATCTCGCTATCCTCGCTGCGGTCGCTAATCGCCGCGTCGAGGATGCCGTGAAGGCAAGCGATGCGCTGATCGACTACATGGACGCGATATTCACCGGCATGGAGGCGGGCATCGACCCGCGCCTGCTCGATTGCAGCATCGAGCCGCTGCTCGGCACGTAGAGAGTTGTTGAAGAGAGGACCAAGCATGTCAACGATGGCGATGCCACATCCGACCGCGAGCGAAGCCGCGGTCCGCTATCTCATCACGAACTACAGTCCCAAGGGCAACAAGGTCGGCTGGCTGATGATGGCCTCGATCCTGGTCGAAGCCTGGGATCTCTATTCGATCGCCTTCGTGCTGATCTTCATCAAGGAGCAATACAATCCCGATCCGCTGATGCTGGGCCTTGCCGCGGCCGGCACGCAAGGAGGCGCCCTGATCGGCGCGCTGCTCGGCGGCTGGCTGTCCGACAAGATCGGCCGCCGCGTCATGTTCCTGGTGACGATGGTGATGTTCATCGTGCTGGCGCTGGCGCAGGCCTTCGTGCCCAACGTTACCTGGCTCGTGGTGATCCGCTTCCTGCTCGGCATTCCGCTCGGCTCGGACATCTCGACCGGCTACACCTACATCATGGAATCCATGGCCAAGGGTGAGCGCGAGGTCATGGGCAACCGCTGGCAGTTCATGTTCGCGGTCGGCGAGGTCATGACCATCGGCGTCATCGTGATCTTCCTGCTGACCGACATGAACCACGAGATGCTGTGGCGCGTGACGCTCGGCCTCGGCGCGGTGCCGGCGCTGATCATCCTGATCATGCGCCACGACGTGCCGGAGACGGCGGTGTGGCTGGTGCAGAAGGGGCGCTACCGCGAGGCCAAGCAGGTCGCGCGCGAGATGTTCAACGACAATCTCGACATGCTGCCGGACCGGGACGTCGAGATGCCGAAGGTATCGACCCGCGCGTTCCTCGCCGATCTCAAGAAGGATCCGATCCGCTGGCGTGCCACGCTGTATGGCTGGATCGCCTGTTTCGCGCAGGCGAGCGAGTTCTCGACCTTTGCGTTCTACCTGCCGGTGCTGTTTGCAATGGTCGGCGTGTCGTCGATCCTCGGCAACAATCTGGTGACGATGGCGCTGTTTGCCTTCGCAGCCCTGTCGGGGTGGGTCGGGCCGCTGCTGACGCCGAAGATCGGCCATCGTGGCATCGCGATCGCGGGCTTCTCCATCGTGCTGGCGTCACTGCTGGTCGCTGCGTTCGCGCTCTACACGGACAACAAGATTCTGCTGCCGTTCGCCGCGGCCGGCATGCTCTGGGGCCACTATTGGGACGCGTCGAACTGCATGACCATTCCGACGATGGTCGCGCGGCCGCGATACCGCGGTACCGCCAGCGGCTTCGCCTACATGTTCGTGAAGCTGCCGTCGTTCCTGGCTATCTTCCTGTTCCCGACGCTGTTCGCGGCGATCGGGCAGGCTAACGCCACCCTGTTCGTGGCGATCTTCCCGGTGATCGGATTGCTCGCTGCAATCTTCATCCTGCCGGAGGTCTACGGTTACGAGAACGACTGACGAAACGCGATCCGGTCGCGGCGTCATCGCCGCGATCGGGGCCTTCGGGATGTCGCGCGCCAGCGACTACGGGCTCAAGAATACCGGGTCGATCCCGACCCCATGGCCGAGCAGGCCGATTGCCTGAAGCTGGGCGGAGTGGAGGTCGATTTCCACGATGGCGAACAGGGTGAACAACACCACTGCGGAGAAGACCAGCAGCGGATGGGCCGTCTCGGCCCGGCTCTCGTCGCCGCGAATCGGGCGACGCAGGGAGGATCTCTGCGGCAATGCTTTCGATCGAATCTGCATGATGAACCTTCCTTGCCGCGCCATATCCATCTGACCTGCGCGACAATGAAATTCTAGCCGCGGCATCGCCGCCGGCATTGATGCACCGCAAATAGCTTGCACTCGATTTCGAAAGCTGGGTGCGTCCCTTACCAGATTGCCGCCGCCAGTGCCGCGATCAGTGCGGGTGGCGTCACCAGCAGGCCGAGCTTGAGGAACGGCCAGGCGCCGACCTCGATCTTCTCGCGCCGGAGCGCGACCAGCCAGAGGATGGTGGCGAGCGAGCCGGTCACCGACAGATTGGGGCCGAGGTCGACGCCGATCAGGATGGCGCTGACGACGGGCGCGGGCAGATGATCGCTGGCGGCGACCGAGCCGGCGACAAGGCCGACCGGAAGGTTGTTGGCGATGTTGTCGGCGAGCGCGGTGGCAATGCCGACGCTCCAGGCGGCCTGCGGGACGGATTGCGCCACCGCTTGGTGCAGCAGCCCGCTGAGCTGCGCGATCACGCCGGTCTTCACCAGCGCCTCCACCATGACAAAGAGCCCGCCGACCAGCGGCAGCACGCTCCAGGAGACGCCGCGCAGCACAGGCATAGGCGATTGGCGGTTGATCAGCAGCACGGCGGCCGCCGTCGCGGTCCCGCAGACGAACGTCGGCAAGCCCAATTGCAGATCGAGTGCAGAGGCCCAGATCAGCACGATGCCGATGGCGCCGATGCCATAGGCGGTCAATCGGCCGCCGCGTCCGAGTTTCGGGTGAGGGACACGCTTTTCGATCGTTTCGTCCTTCAACTCGCGGTGCAGCGCAAGGCGCAATGCGACATAGGTGAGCCCGATCGAGGCAAGTGACGGCAGCGCGAACTGACGCAGCCACGTTCCGAGATGCGGCATGTGCTTGCCGAACACCACGAGGTTGGCCGGATTGGAGATCGGCAGCACGAAGCTCGCGGCATTGGCAATGAAGGCGCAGACGAATAGATAGGGCAGCGGCTTGGCGCCGGCCGCGCGGGTGGCGGCGTAGACGGCGGGCGTCAGCACGATCGCGGTGGCGTCATTCGAAAGCAGCACCGTCACCAGCGTGCCGACGAGGTAGATCAGCAGGAACAACCGCTGCGGGGAGCCGCGTGCATGCTCGACCGCAAAGGCGGCCAAGTAGTCGAACAAGCCTTCGAGGCGGGCCAGTTCGGCGATCAGCATCATGCCGATCAGGAAGAGATAGACGTCGACACCCTTCTCGATGCCGGTGAGAGCATCCTGCCAAGGCAGGAATCTGAGCAGTACCAGTGCAACGGCGCCGATCAGGGCCCAGATCGCCTCCGGCAGGCGAAAGGGCCGGATGATGACGCCTGCGGTCGCGGCGATGATGATGCTCCAGGCCCAGATGGCGTCAGACGGCACGGTCAGTCCTCAAGATGAACCAGATCTATTCGGCAGCGATAGCTGATGCGGACGCCGCTGTCTTCCCTCGCGGGCACAGATCGGTATCTGCGCTTTGCCGCGTCTCCGGCAGGGCGAAGAAGCAGATCACGGCGCCGATCGCCGCCACGATGCCGAGCGAGATGAACGCTGCGCTGTAACCGGCGCCGACCACGACCAGGCCGGCAAGCGTCGTCGACAGCGCCGCGCCGATGCTCTGGGCGGTGATGACCGCGCCCTGCGCGACGTTGAAGCGGCCGGTGTTGCGCATGAGGTCGGCGACGATGACGGGAAAGATTGCGCCGAAAATGCCGGCGCCGACGCCGTCCAGAAGCTGCACGCCGACCAGCCAGAACGGATTGTCCGAGAGCGTATAGAGGACACCGCGGATCGGCAGGATCAACAATGCGGCAAGGAAGAAGCGCTTGTGGCCCCAGCTATCGGCCTTGGCGCCCACCAGCATTGCGAACGGCACCATCACCAATTGTGCGGCGACGATGCAGGCCGACATCAGGCTGGTGCCCATGTTCTTGTCCTGCAGCGCGAGCTTTTGGCCGACCAGCGGCAGCATGGCCGCGTTGGACAGGTGAAACAGGATCACGCAGATTGCGAAGACGAGCAGGGGGCGGCAGGTCAGGAGCACGCTGAGACCCGAGGGCTGTTCGGGCCCCGTGCTGGCGTCGCTGTCGTGCAGACCGCGAGCGAGAACGTGGTCGATGGCCCGTTCAGGGATCGCGAGAATGCTGACGAGGCTCGCAATCGCCATGGCGCCGAGCAGGTAGAACACGACGGTCGGGCCGAACCAATAGGCGAAGACGCCTGCCAGACCCGCCGCGACAGCGTTGCCGGCATGGTTGAAGGTCTCGTTGCGTCCGATCCGCCGGGTGAAGGCGGCATGACCGAAGATGCCGAGCGAGACGGCGGCGATTGCGGGCGGGAAGACGCCAGCGGCGGCCTGGGCGATCCCCTGCGAGATCGCGACCGGCCCGAAGTTCGGAAATAACGGCGGCGCTAGCGAGGCAAGCGTCACCAAAATGGCGGCAACCACCATCGCGAGCCGCTTCGCCCGCGTGGCGTCGACCAGCGCGCCAGCCGGCGTCTGCGCCGCGATGCCGGCGATCGTCGCGATCGACATCACGAGGCCGATGCGCGCCTCATCCCAGCGCTGCTCGGTGAGAAGATAGACCGCGAGATAGGGCCCGAGCCCATCGCGAACGTCGGCGAGGAAGAAATTGGCCGCGTCCAGCGCACGGCCGGCGCGCACCCTATCGTCCTTCTCAGACATGAATGGCCTCCGGGCGTGAGCTGCTTTCTTCGGCGCCTGCGCGGCGCCTCAGGCCGCGCGAGCGCCTTGCTTGGGCTTCGGCGTTTTCATCGCGTTCAGCCTTTCGGGACCGGAGCCAATCTCGCGCACGTGGATCACGCGGCCGAGCCTGGCTTCAAGGCCATCGCCGCGGGCGGCCACCTTGGCGCCGGGCGCAAGCAGATCTGCGACGTGCTTGACCTCCTTCGAGCCGACGCGCAGGACGGTGCCGTCGGAGAGCAGGGCGCCGCGCAGCTCGCCCTTCGGGCCGAACAGCGAAAGTGCGACGACGCCGTCGGCCGACATCGCTGCATGCGTCACCTTCGGATGTTTGCGGTCGTGGTTCGGACCTTGATCGACGATCTCGCGTCGACCAGCTGTCGTGACCGAGATTGCGGCCAGCAGCTTCGCGCCCCGTGGGCGCACGCCGCGCACGCCGACCGTGTCGCCCAGATTGAGGTGGCGAGTCAGCTCGCCATCCATGTGCGGCGGCGTGTGAACCAGAATGGCGTTGTGCCCGTCCTTCATGACGAAGCCGTCGACCTCGCCGTGCGGATTGAGCACGAAGCGCTCGAGGACGCCTGCAACTTCCGGCAGGCTGTCGGGATCGATCCAGTGCATGGTGTTGTCCTATTGTCTGTTGCAACCAGGGGATCAGCCGCGTGGCGGCGGGGGCGGAGCGAAGCCGGGAGGCGGCGGCGGACCGCGACGGTCAGGACCGTCATTCGGTCCCGGCGGACGGGGGCCGCGAAGCTCTGTCATCTGCTCCGGTGAAGCGCCGATGGCCCGCACGTCGACGATCCTGCCGAGCGCGGTGTCGAGCACGTCGCCTCGCACCGATACGGCTTGTCCAGGGCGCAGCGAGTCCTGAAGGCGCTCGGCTTCGGGTGGCGGAAGGCGAAGACTGGTGCCGTCGGCGAGCAGCGCACCGTTCACCTCGCCGCGCTCGCCGTGCAGCTGTGCCGAGATTCTGCCGCTGACGACCTGATCGTTATTTCCGCGCGGGTCCGGAGGTCCATTGTCGACAATGCTTTTGCCGGTCACGATGTTGGTGATGGAGGCCGCATCGACCAACGGCAGTGCCCGGGCGCGCAAGCCGCGCACCGAAACCTGGTCGCCGGGGCGGATCGCGAATACGGTCTGTGCCGACAGATGCGGCGGCAGCTTCACTTCGGTGCCGTCGGTGAGAATGATGCCATCGACATCCCCGCGCGGCGTCAGCGTGTACTGCTTGACCGTGCCGCGCCACTCCGGAAGCTGCGACGAATCCCATATCGTCCCCATCGCCTGGGAATAGGCCGCCGCACCGCCGCCGATCGTGGTCGTGGCGAGTAGCGCGCAGAACAGCGCGCGCATGCGTGTCATCTTCATGGAATAACTCCCTTCGATTTCGCGACGTCGTCGCTTGCATCCGGTTCAGCAAGCGACGTGCCAGCCGCGGAATCGTTGATTTAGAAGGGATTATTTCGCCATGCGGAGATCAGCCGTCGTCTTTCGCGACACGGGCCGTCAGGTTTTCCGACGGCTCGGCGATGCCGTAGCGCTGCATCTTGGTATAGAGAAGCTGGCGGTTGATGTTGAGACGTCGCGCGGCCTCGGTGCGATTGCCGCTGCAGGCTTCCAGCGCACGCTTGATCATGGTCGCCTCGAGCCGCGCCACGGCCGCAGGAAGGTCTTCATCCGGCGGCGCTGCGTACGCCCTCATCTCGTTCCCGCTGGTATCGATGTCGTCGGGTCCGATGATTTCCCCGCGCGTCATGACGCAGGCGCGCTCGATCGCATTGCGCAGCTCGCGGACGTTGCCTGGCCAGGGATGACGCTGCAATTTGCTGATCGCGGCCTCGTTGAGATGCTTGGCCCTGCCGCCCGTCGCAGCGGCGCGCGCGAGGAAATGCCGGGCGAGGGGAACGATGTCGGCGACACGATCGCGCAACGGGGGAATCGCGATCTGCACCACATTGAGGCGGTAATAGAGATCATCGCGGAATTCACCCGTCGCGACCAGCTTGGCGAGATCGCGATGGGTCGCGGCGATGACGCGGGCATTGCTGCGGACCGGCTTGCCGCCGACCGGCGTGACGACCTGCTCTTGCAGAGCGCGCAGGATTTTCGCCTGCATGGCGAGCGGCATGTCGCCGATCTCGTCAAGGAAAAGCGTGCCATTGGCCGCGTCGCGAAAGGCGCCGGCGCGGTCGCCGGTCGCGCCGGTGAAGGATCCCTTGACGTGGCCGAACAGTTCGCTCTCGAGCAGGTCTTCGGGGATCGCCGCACAATTGACGGCGATGAAGGGGCCATTGCTCCGCTTGCCGTGGATGTGGAGTGCACGTGCGACCAGCTCCTTGCCGGTCCCGGTCTCACCCAGGATCAGCACGATGGCGTCGCTGTCGGCCGCGAGCCCGATCGCCTTCTGCACGTGGCGCATGGGTTCACTCGAGCCGATCAGCGTGTCCTCGGTATCCTCATTGGGACTTGTGGCGATGGAGGCACGCTCGGGCAAGCGGTGCAGCAGGGCTTTCAGCTCCTCGCGCCCGATCGGCTTGGTGAGGTGGTCGAACGCGCCGAGCCGCATCGCCTCGATGGTGTTCGCGGCGCTGGCGAACGCCGTCAGGACGACGACCGGCGGAGCGGCATCGCTCGCCCGCATCCGGCGAAGCACCTCGATGCCGTCCATGTCACCGGGCATGCGCAGATCGAGCAGCACGACGTCGACATCGTCATCCAGCGCGGCGAGACCTTCGCGGCCGGAGGCGGCAAGGCGCGGCGTGTGCCCGAGATCGGTCAGCGCCTCGGCGAGACCCTCGCGCAGAGCCGCATCGTCATCGACGATCAGGACGGTTGCCATGGCACCTCGATCTCGAAAATGGCGCCTGCCGGATTCTGGACCAGACGAACATTGCCACGATGATGTCGAGCGATCTCACGCACGATGGCCAGCCCAAGACCGGTGCCTTCGGCACGCCCTGTCACGAACGGCTCGAACAGGCGCTCGCGGATATCATCGGCGACGCCCGGACCGGTATCGGCCACCCGCAACAGCAACATGCCGTCGCGCCGGTCTGCGTCTACCGTGATCGTGCCGCCGGCCGGCGTGTTCTGAATGGCGTTGATGATCAAGTTGTCCAGAGCCCGCTGCATCTGGGAGGGATCCAGCTGCGGCAACGACGAAGCTGTGGGCAGGGTTCCCGCGACCAGGACCACGTCTCGGGCAGAGGCTAATTCGCGATGGCCCTCGATGGTCCGGGCGAGGAAAGCCGACAGATCGATCCCCACGAGCTTCGGCTCGCGGGCGTGTGTCATCTCCAGGAGATCGCGCAGCAGGACGTCGAGCCGATCGACCTGATGAAGGATCGCGTGCAGGGCCGCTTCATGGCGTGAGCCGTCGGCAACGGCCAGTGCGTTCTCCGCCTTCAGGCGCATTGCAGCGATTGGATTGCGGATTTCGTGGGCAAGGCCCGCCGACATGCGGCCGAGTGCTGCCAGCCGTTCGGCAGCAGCGGCACGACGGCGCTCCAGCGACAGACGTTCGCCGGTGCTGTTGAGGGCATCGACCAGCCGGTCGAGCTCAGGGGCTCCGGTCTGTGCCAGCTTCGGCAGATCGACCGTGCCTTCGCGCCGGTTGCCCAGGGCTTTCTCGATCTGATTGATCTTGCGGGACCAGACATAGAGCACGCGCGCGAGCCATGCTGCCGAACCGAAAATCGTCAGTGCAAGCACGACGAGGCCGGCAAGAAGCTGATTGTAGGCGGGGCCTTCCGCCGTGAAGGCCCTGATCATGGTCCATCCGGTCACTCCAGGCAACGGGCCGCGCAATGGGCAGGCGTGCACGATGAGTACCTGGGACCGACCGGGTTGCCGGATCGACGCAGCACGCCCTGATCGCAGCGCCTCGGCATTGACCTCGCGTATGGTATTGAGCTCGGCGGCCGGAAGGTCCGTCTTCGGTCCGGTGCCTTCGTAGGTCGGGAAAGCGTAGGCGAGCGAGCCTTCGTCGGTCCGCCAGATGCCGCCTTCGACGCCGGGCGCGGTCGCCAGTGCCGTCTGGGTGATGGCCGTCAGCTGCTGCTTCAGTTGACCGTCGATCGGTCCGCCGCTCCAGCCCGCGACGAAGAACTGATAGCGGTCGGCGAGATCACGGCATGCGCGCGCGACCAGCTCTTCTGACCGGGCCAGGCGGGCGTTTGCCGTCTGCCGAAACGACTCGAACAGCAGATAGCCGGTGGCGACGCCGGAGACGACCAGCATGATCCACAGGGCCAGCAATCGAGTGCGGAGCGAACGCATGCACTTAGGACTCGCCTCTCCGGAATAAGTGGGCGGTTAGCGCCGCAAAGCAGGCGGAGAGGGTCGCCCAGGTCTGCCAGGCGGAGAGGAAGGCGGATTTCATGTCATCGATATCCGTTGCTTTAAGACGGCGCGTAGCGCCGTCATTGCGAGGAGCGATGCGACGAAGCAATCC
>NZ_PSRT01000102.1 GCF_004212635.1 Bradyrhizobium genosp. SA-3
CCAGCAATTGCAGCACGCCCATGACGCCGTTCAGGGGCGTGCGCAGCTCGTGGCTGACGACGGCAAGGAAGCGCGACTTGGTCTCGTTGGCCGCCACCGCTGCGCTGCGCGCGCGTTCGGCGGCATCGTGCTCGGCAAGCGCGTGGTCGCGTGCCTTCTCGAGCTCGGAGGTGCGCTCGATCACCTTGCGCTCGAGCGTCGCGTAGGATTCGCGCAAGTGTGTGGCCATGCGGTTGAACTGGTCGCCGAGCGCTTCCAGCTCGTCACCGGTCTTGATCGCGAGCCGCTGGCCGAGATCGCCGCTGCCGATCCGCCGCGCGCCCTGCGTCAGGATCTGGATCGGCACGCTCATGCGCCGGCTGAGCCAGAGCGACACCAGGACTGCGAAGGCCAGCAGGATGACCAGGAGAAACGTCGAGCGGCCGATCGAAGCATAGATCGGCGCGTAGGCTTCGGTGAGCGGCAGCTCGACGAATACCAGCCAGCCGAGCGAGGGCACCGTCGCATAGGTCGACAGCACGCGTTGGCCGGACAGATCCTCCTTGACAAGGCCGCCCGAGGGCGGCCCGACACCGTCGAGCGCAGCACGGACATCGGCATGGCCGGAGAGATCACTGCGCTGCAGCGCCCGCCACAGGTCGGGATGAGCGATCAACACCCCCATGCGATCGATCACATAGGCTTTGCCGGTGTTGCCGACCCTGATCCCGGCGACGAGATCCCAGATGAAGCGCAGATTGACCTCGGCAACGATCACGTCGGGAGCGCGGCCGGTGCCGCGCGTCGCGAGCGTCATGAACGGCTCGGTGTCGCCGAAGAAGTAGACGGGTCCGTAATAGGCCCGGCTTTCAATGGCGCCGCGGAAGGCGGGCGAAGCGGAAAGGTCGTCCTTGCTGCCGATCCTGTCGGCGACGCGGCGTGATACGCGCACCTGTTCGCGGCCTTGCGCGTCGAGCTCGGCGATTTCCGCGATCGCGGGCGAGAGACGCAGGAGACGGATGGCGTTCAGCCGTTCGTCCTCGTTGGTCGACAGCTCCGGGGGCAGGCGCGAGAGCCATCTGATCTGGCTCTCGATCTGGCCGATGAACTGGCCGATCTGAATGGCTGCGGACGCCGCCTGCTCGCGCTGAGTTGCCGCCAGCAGCTGCTTCTGCTCGCGATAGGAGAACCAGACGTCGAAGCCGGTGTTGATGGCAAGCGCGGCAAAGGCGAGGGCGACGATCGAGTAGAGATATTTTCTGAACAGCCGGCCGGGGGGCGTCCGCAAATGTCCCTGGTCGACCGCCTCGTTCACTCGCGGATCTCGTCGGCGCGGGCGAGCAGCGTGAATGGTATCGTCAGTCCCAGTGTGCGGGCGACCGTGCGGTTGATCAGCAGCTCGTATTTCCGCGGCGATTGCACCGGCAGATCGCCGGCCTTGGTGCCGCGCAGGATGAGATCGACATAATCGGCCGAGCGTACTTCGAGCGTCGGCCCGTAGCTCATCAGCCCGCCCACATCCATGAAATAATGGAACGGATAGATCGTGGGCACGCGATGGTTCGCCGCCGCCGTGACGACCACTTTCCGGTTCACCACGAGAAAGCTGTCAACGAGCGCAACCATCGCCGCCTTGGGCGGGTCGGAAAAACGCCTGATGGCGTCATCGATCTCCGCCGGTGCGTTGACGGGCGCGGGGATCGCGGCCACGCCGGACGCCGCGGCTTCCTGCTCGATCGATTCGAGGAAGAAACGCCCGCCGCGCGGGGTGGTCGCCGGGTTGAACATGATGCCGACGCGCGCGACATCAGGCACGGCCTCGCGGATCAGCTGAAGCCATTTGCCGCCCATCTCGGCGGTGCTGTTGGTAAAGCCGGTGACGTTGCCGCCGGGATGCGCAAGGCTTTCGACGAAGCCATTGCCGACGGGATCGTTGGCGGTGGCGAAAACGATCGGGATGGTCTTGGTGGCTGCAAAGACGGCCGCGGTTTCGATTGTCGAGCCGGTCAAGATCACGTCCGGCTTGAGGTCGAGCAGCTCCTGAACCGCCGTCTCCAGTCTGTCCGGTGCGCCGAAGGTCGAACGGACCTCGAGGCGGAAGTTGACGCCTTCGACCCAGCCTCGCTGTCTCAAGCCGACGATGAGGCCGCCCAGGCGGGAGGTCGCGCTGTCGATCATGATCCGCTTGGTCAGTTCGTCGTCGAGCGGCAATGCGGTCAGCGAAGCGACGATTCGCATGCGATCCGACGTCGCGCCGAGCGCGAGCCATCCCGCGGCGGTCGCGCCGGCAAGGCGAATGAAGCCGCGGCGGTCGACCGCGAAAGCGGAAGGCCGTTCAGTCATGGAATTCTTTGCATGATGGCCCTGTCCCAATCCGGATGCTTAGCGCGAAAGCCGGGTGCCCACAATTGACGAAAGGAGCGCATATGAACGTTCATTCGCAGCCTCGGCGGCCCAGCACGGAAGTTCAGATGTCGCTACTTGGCATAGGCCTTGACTAACGGCGCAGCGTAAACTCGTCCGCGCCGCGTCGGTGCTCCCAGTTTGCCTGCTCAAGCTCCGGCCTGTCGCATTCGACTTCCGGATAACCGATGCAGAGATAGGCGATGAATTTCCAGGCGTCCGGCACGTCGAGAGCGGCATGAATGCGCGCGGGGGTCAGGATTGAAACCCAGCCGATACCGATGCCCTCGGCACGCGCTGAGAGCCACATCGCGGTGATGGCGGCGACGACGGAATATTCCGTCGTCTCCGGCATGGTGGCGCGGCCGAGGCCGTGGCCGATATCGCTGGCCTTGTCCGCGAACACCGCGAGATGGCCAGGCGCCTGTTCGAGGCCCGACAGCTTTAGCGTGGCATAGTGCGCCGCGCGTTCACCGGCAAAGGCGTTCAGCGCCTCGGCGTTGCACGATTTGAAGTCGTCGATCACAGTGCGGCGGCGCGCGGCATCATCGACGACAACGAAACGCCAGGGCTGGCTGAGCCCAACCGACGGCGACAGGCAGGCGGTGTCGATCAGTCGCGTGATGGCACCCTCCGGCAGCGGATCGCTGCGGAAGCGGCGCACGTCGCGGCGCCACACGAACAGCTCGCGCAACTGCTGACGAAAGGCGTCGTCGAACTCGACCATGGATCAGCGTCCCATCTGGAAGGCTGCAGCGACCAGCAGGATCAGGATCTCACCTGTCTGCTCGAATGCGCCGAGGATGTCACCTGTCTGTCCGCCGATCTGGCGGATGGCAAGGCGTGCCAAGAGCAGACCGGCGAGCGACAGCAGGATCAGGCCGACCAGCGCCTTGGCGGGCCCGAGCGCGAGGGCGAGAGCGAGCGTCCCAAGCGCGAAGGCGATGGCGACACTGCGGCCCGGCGGCGGCCCCGCGCTGGCTGAAAGCCCATCCGGCCGCGCTGGAGGGACCAGCGACATGAAGGCTGGCACGCCGGCGCGGGCAGCGATGTGCGCCGCGCACAGCGCGAGCGTGACGGCCCAGGGACTAGCGATCGCGGCGAGCGCGCTCCAGCGCAGACCGAACGACAGGATCAGCGCGCAGACGCCGTAGGTGCCGATCCGGCTGTCGCGCATGATCTCGAGCTTGCGCTCGCGCGTCCGGCCGCCGCCGAGCCCATCGGCGGTATCGGCAAGTCCGTCCTCGTGCAGCGCGCCGGTGATGAGGGCGGTCGCGGCCAGCGCGAGCAGGGCGGCAAGGTTTGGTGTCAGTCCGAACCGGCTGGCGACCTTATAGACCAACGCGCCAGCAAGGCCGACCAGCAGTCCCGCGACGGGCAGGGCCCAGGTCGCACGCGCAATGGCACCGTCACCGGCGGGCTTCGACGATGCCACCGGCAGGATTGTGACGAAGGATGCCGCCATCCTGAGATCGGCGATGACGTCTTTCAAAACTTCGGCGCGCGGCATCATTTCAGCTTCATCGGCAGGCCGGCGACGACGAACTCGACCTCGTCCGCGACACCAGCAATGATCTGATTCATGATGCCGGCGGCGTCGCGAAAGCTGCGCGCCAGCGCGTTGTCGGGCACGATGCCGAGACCGACCTCGTTGGTGACGAGCACGACCGGGCTCTTGAGATGGAGCAGGGCGCCGGCAAGCTCCCTTACCTTGCTCTCCCAGTCCCGTTCCGCATGCATCAGATTGGAGAGCCACAGCGTCAGGCAATCCACGAGCCTTGCGCCGCCGCCATCGGTTGCGACCAGCACCTGCACGAGATCAAGCGGCACCTCGCGCTCGATCCAATCGGTTCCGCGCCGCGCACGATGCCTGGCAATGCGCGCCTCCATTTCGGCGTCGAGCGCCTCGGCCGTCGCGATATAGACGGGCTGCCCGGGAAAGGCCTTCGTGCGCGCTTCCGCACGCGTGCTCTTGCCCGATCGCGCTCCGCCCGTGATCAAGATGACGGCCATGAAGGTCTCCTATCAGCCCTGACTAATCACCAAACACGGCCAAAGACAAAGCCGAAATCAGGCCTGTAGGGGCTTGCGCTCTACCTTCGCTTTGCGCAACAGGGGCGGGACAGGAGACGAATGTGGGCTTTGCGGGGGCGATGGTGGTGGCGATGGCGGTGGATGCCCTCTTGGGCTGGCCGTCATGGCTGTTCGCGCGGATCGGCCATCCCGTGACCTGGCTCGGCCGCCTGATTGCGGCCATCGACATGGCCTGGAATCGCGTGTCTGACCCGCCGGCATTTCGCCGCGGCGCGGGCATTGCCGGCGCACTTCTCGTGATCGCGCTCTCAGTTGCGGTCGGCTGGGTGATTCAATCCTTGCTTCCCTCGGGCTGGATCCAGATCGTGCTGGTCGGCATCCTGGCTTGGCCGCTGATCGCGCTGCGCTCGCTGCACGATCATGTGGCGGCGGTGGCAAATCCCTTGCAGACCGGCGACATCACCGCTGCACGTGACGCGGTCTCGCGTATCGTCGGCCGTGATCCCGCGGCGCTCGATGAGCCCGGCATCGCGCGCGCAGCGATCGAGAGCCTCGCCGAAAACGCCTCCGACGGTATCGTGGCGCCAGTGTTCTGGGGCGCGCTGTTCGGCCTGCCCGGCATCCTCGGCTACAAGGCCATCAACACGCTGGACTCCATGATCGGCCATCGCAGCGAACGGCACGAAGCCTTCGGCTGGGCCGCGGCGCGCATCGACGATGTCGCCAATTTCATTCCGGCGCGCCTGACCGGCTTCCTCTTCGTGCTGCTGGCGCCGCGGCGATCGGAGGCGCTGTCGTGCATGAGGCGCGATGCGCGCCGCCATCGCTCGCCCAACGCCGGCTGGCCGGAAGCGGCCATGGCGGGGGCACTCGGTGTGCGGCTCAGCGGTCCCCGCATCTATCACGGCCGCATCACGAACGAGCCCTGGCTCAACGAAGGCGCGCGCGATCCGCTCGCTGCGGACGTCAATCACGGATTGGCGGTCTATCGCAGGTCCATGCTGCTTCTCGCAGGGGTGCTTGCGATCCTGGCCTTCGCGTGAAAGAACGGGGCATGCGCGAGCACGGTGGAAATCTCGATCAGGCCCAGCAGCGTTTTGGCGGACGCGCTGAGGATTGGATCGACCTCTCGACAGGGATCAACCGGCTGCCGTATCCGGTGGGCGAGGTGAGCCCGCGCGCCTGGAGCGCGTTGCCCTCGCGCGCCGAGATCGATGCGCTGCATCAGGCGGCTCAGCATGCCTATCGCACCAACGCGTCGATCGTCGCAATGGGCGGTGCACAGGCCGCCATTCAATTGCTGCCGCAACTGGCGCCAGCCGGCCGTGCGAGCATCTTCGCGCCGACCTACAATGAATATGCCGGGGTCCTGTCGGCTGCGGGCTGGGATGTCGAGGAGGTCGGGGAGCTCGACGCGCTGGCCGGCGCGGACCTCGCGATCATCGTCAATCCCAACAATCCCGATGGCCGCCGCCATACGCCGAAGGACTTGCTGGCATTGCTGCCGCGGGTCGGCCGCCTCGTGATCGACGAGAGCTTTGCCGATGCCGTCCCGCAGCTGTCGCTTGCTGCGGACGCGCGTCGGCCGGGACTGTTGGTGCTGCGCTCGTTCGGAAAGTTTTATGGCCTTGCCGGGCTGCGGCTTGGGTTCGCGCTCGGCAATGCGGCCGATATCGGCAAGCTTGCATCGATGTCGGGGCCATGGCCGATCTCTGGCGTAGCGATCGCGATTGGCTGCCGCGCCTTGCGCGATGATGCCTGGGCCGAGGCGACGTCAGCGCGGCTCGCACGCGACTGTGCTCGCCTCGATGCCATGGCGCAGTCGCAGGGCTGGACGCTTGTCGGCGGCACGCCCTTGTTTCGTCTTTATGGAACGCCTGGCGCGCGTGCCGCGCAGGAGAAACTCGCGCGTCGCCAAATCTGGTCGCGCGTCTTCGCGAGAGAGCCGGCATGGCTGCGCCTCGGCCTGCCGGGCAGCGAAGCCGAATGGACGCGCCTTATCGAGGTGCTAGCGCGCTAGCGCAAGCAATCCCTCGACGTCGAGGTGTTTTTCGATGTGATCGGCGAGGGCATCGAGCGCGCTCTCGATCCTGGCGCGATAGGGCTCGTCGCCCGCGGGAATGTCGAGGTTTGCCAAAAACGCCTTGCGGAAATCATCCGACGTGAACAGGCCGTGCAAATAGCTGCCTTGCACGCGGCCATCGCGCGAGATCGCGCCTTCCGGCTCGCCGTCCAGTTTCGCAAATGGCCGCGCGCGGTCGGGCCCATCGGTGCGGCCGATGTGGATCTCGTAAGCCTCGATCGATTGGTCCGTGGCGGCGTGCACGGCCGCGACACGCGTCAGCGTCTTCTCCGGGCTCATCACCGTTGTCACGTCCAGCAGCCCGAGACCCGGCGTGTCGCCCGCAGGTCCCTCGATGCCATCGGGATCAGCGACTCTATGCCCGAGCATCTGATAGCCGCCGCAGAGGCCGAGCACGTGGCCGCCTCGGCGGTGATGTGCGAGCAGATCGATATCCCAGCCCTGTGCGCGCAGGAAGGCGAGGTCGCCGCGGGTGGATTTTGAGCCGGGGATGATGACGAGCCTGACATCGCCGGGGATCGCTTCGCCCGGACGCACCATGACGAGATCGACGCCCGGTTCGAGCTTGAGCGGATCGAGATCGTCGAAATTGGCGATCCGCGATAACGCGAGACAGGCGATCTTGCATTGGCCGGGCTTTCGCGCATCACTGAGGCTCAGCGCATCCTCGGCCGGCAGTTCGCCGGCGCGTGCGAACCATGGCATCACGCCGAGGCCGCGCCACGCAGTCTTCGCTTCGATCAGCCTGTAGCCGTCGTCGAACAGCGTGAGATCGCCGCGGAACTTGTTGATGACGAAACCCTGGATCATCGCGGCATCATCGGGATCAATCACCGTCTTGATGCCGACGAGCTGGGCAATGACGCCGCCGCGGTCGATGTCGCCGACGAGCACGACGGGCACGTCGGCCTTGCGCGCAAAGCCCATATTGGCGATGTCGGCCTTGCGCAGGTTCACCTCGGCCGGACTGCCTGCGCCTTCGACCAGCACGAGATCGGCGCGTGCCTTCAGCCGCTCAAAGCTTTCCAGCACGGCGCCCATCAACGAGGGCTTCATTGCGGCATAGTCGCGCGCACGCGCGGACGCGATGCGCTTGCCGTGCACGATGACTTGCGCGCCGACATCGGTCTCCGGCTTCAACAGCACCGGGTTCATGTCGGTGTGCGGCTCGATGCCGGCGGCGAGCGCCTGCAGCGCCTGGGCGCGGCCGATCTCGCCGCCATCGACGGTGACGGCCGCGTTGTTCGACATGTTCTGCGGCTTGAAGGGCAGCACGCGCAGGCCGCGGCGCGTGAAGACGCGCGCAAGGCCGGCGACGATGAGCGACTTGCCCACGTCCGAGCCGGCCCCCTGGATCATCAGCGCGCGCGCCATAGCGAGATCGTCTCAGAATTCGACGCCGGCCTGCGCCTTGATGCCGGAGCGGAAGGGATGCTTGACCAGCGTCATCTCGGTGACGAGATCGGCGATCTCGATCAGCTCGTCCTTGGCGTTACGCCCGGTGAGGACGACATGCGTCATCTCAGGCTTTTGCGTCGTCAGGAATTCGACCACCTCTGCGATATCGAGATAGTCGTAGCGCAGCGCGATGTTGATCTCGTCGAGCACGACCATGCGCAGATTGGGATCGAGGATCAATTCCTTGGCCTTCTCCCAGCCGGCGCGCGCGGCGGCGACGTCGCGGGCGCGGTCCTGCGTCTCCCAGGTGAAGCCTTCGCCCATCGCGTGGAACTGGCAGAGATCGCCGAAATGGCCGGTGAGCAGGCGCCGCTCGCCGGTATCCCAGGCGCCCTTGATGAACTGCACGACCGCGCAGGGGAAGCCATGGGCGACGCAGCGGACGATCATGCCGAAGGCGGAGGACGACTTGCCCTTGCCGGCGCCGGTGTGGACGATGATGAGGCCTTTTTCGCCGCTCTTGGTCGCCATGATCTTGTCGCGGGCGGCTTTCTTCTTCGCCATTTTCGCAGCGTGGCGGGCGTCGGTTTCCTCGCTCGTTTGGGTCTCCGGTTCAGGCGTCATCGTACCAGTCCTTCGGCTTGACAAGTGGCGGCCAGCGGCAAATGGTGGGCCCGCGTTGGTTCCTGTCCTATGACAGACGAAGAGGGAATGCGATAGGGTCCGAATCGGCAAGATTTGGGTCCAAAATGCAGCCGCCCCCGCGACCGTGACCGGAGAGATGCCCGAAGCCACTGACCCCTAACGGGATCGGGAAGGCGGGGATCGAAGGGTAAGACCCTGCTCCGCAAGCCGGGAGACCTGCCAGCGCGGAGGATTTTGGACCGGCGGACGGGGTGTTCCGCGACGGGGAAACGGGCCCCTGAAAAGTGGTTCGTGCGCCTCTTCGCCTCCCGCTGTTTATTCTGGAAGAGGCGATGACGGTCACACTTCACGTCTGCATTACCTGCCGTGCCGGCGAGACGCTTGGCGAGGGCGAGACGACGCCAGGCAAGCGGTTGCACGGTGCGATCCTGGACGCCGGCGTGCCCGATGGCGTCAGCGTGGTTCCCGTCGAATGCCTGTCGGCCTGCAGCCAGGGCTGCTCGGTCGCGCTGAGTGCGCCCGGCCGCTGGTCCTATGTCTATGGCCGCCTTTCGGATGCGAATGCGCGCGATGTGGTCGCGGGCGCCGCGGCCTATGCGGCCGCGCCTGATGGCCTCGTGCCCTGGCGCAGCCGTCCCGAAATCTTCCGCAAGCAGTCGCTTGCGCGCATTCCCCCCATTGCCGTCGTGCCGGAGGCCGCCGAATGAATTCGCTCGCAAAAGTCCCGGTCACGGTGGTCACGGGTTTTCTCGGCTCCGGCAAGACGACGCTGATCCAGCATCTGCTCGCCAATGCCGGCGGCAAGAAGCTCGCCGTGCTCGTCAACGAGTTCGGCAGCGAGGGCGTCGATGGCGAGATCCTGAAGTCTTGCGCCGACGCCAATTGCCCCGAGGAGAACATCGTCGAGCTCGCCAATGGCTGCATCTGCTGCACCGTCGCCGACGATTTCATTCCGACCATGGAGCAGTTGCTGGCGCGCCCCGTGAAGCCCGATCATATCCTGATCGAGACCTCGGGCCTGGCGCTGCCAAAACCGCTGCTGAAAGCGTTCGACTGGCCGGAGATCCGTTCGCGCATCACGGTCGACGGTGTGATCGCGCTGGCCGATGCCGAAGCCGTCGCTGCCGGCCGCTTTGCGCCAGATCCGGCTGCGGTCGAAGCGCAGCGTGCGGCGGACGACAATCTCGATCACGAGACGCCGTTGTCGGAAGTGTTCGAGGACCAGATCGCCTGCGCCGACATCGTGCTGCTGACCAAGGCCGATCTTGCGGGCAGCGCAGGCATTGAAGCGGCCAAGGCCGCGATCATAGCCGAGATGCCGCGCCGCGTGCCGATGCTCCCTGTGACTGATGGCGCGATCGATGCGCGCGTCATCCTCGGCCTCGGCGCTGCCGCCGAGAACGATCTTGCCGCGCGGCCCTCGCATCACGACGGCGAGGACGAGCACGAGCACGACGATTTTGCCTCGGTCGTGATCGATCTTCCGGAAGTGTCTAATGTCGATGCGCTGGTCGCCTCCATCCAGCGCCTGGCGCGCGAGCAGAACGTGCTGCGTGCGAAAGGCTATATCGCGGTCGCGGGCAAGCCGATGCGCCTGTTGCTGCAAGCGGTCGGAGAGCGTGTGCGGCACCAGTTCGACAAGCCCTGGGCTGCCGGCGTACGGCAGTCGAAGCTCGTCTTGATTGGCGAGCACGGTGATATCGACGAGACCGCGATCAGGTCAGGACTTGGTCTTTCAGGATCTGGCATCTGATGCACGTCGTTTTCCGCGAGAGCCGCGGTCTCGAGGAGACCGCGACGCCAAGAGACATCGGCCAGGACCCGGCCGATCTCGTGGTGCTCTCGTATTCGGATTCCGACCTTGCGGCGTTCGCGGCCGGCTGGCGGCGCGGCCGTAACAGCTTGCCGTCGCTACGGCTCGCCAATCTTGCGGAGCTGCGTCATCCGCTCTCGGTCGACACCTATATCGAGCGCACGCTGTCGCAGGCGCGCGGCATCCTGGTGCGGTTGATTGGCGGTGAGTCCTATTGGCCGTATGGGTTGGCTGCTCTTCAGCAGCTGGCGAAGGACCGCAACATCGCGCTGGCCGTGCTGCCGGCCGATGGCCGTGACGATACGCGGCTGGACGCGTATTCGACATTGCCGGTCTCGACGCTGCGCCGGCTCAAGGTGCTCTGCGACACAGGCGGCCCGGTCGCGGCGCAAGCTGCGATCGCGCAGCTCGCGCTGGCCTCGGGTCTCTATGCCGGGCCAGTCGTCGGCGAGATGACCGTGCCCGAGATGGGATTCTACGATCCCGCGCGTGGCGTCATTGCTGCGCCGGTGGGCGACGAGGGGAAGCCCCGCGCGCTGGTGACGTTCTATCGCTCCTATCTCACCGCTGCGGACACCGGCCCGGTCGATGCCTTGATCGCCGCGCTGCGTGAGGAGGGCTTTGACGCCTGTGGTGTCTTCGTCACCTCGCTGAAAGCCGCGGGCGTCGCCGATTGGCTGCGCGCGCATCTCGCGCAAGATCCTCCGGCCGCGATCGTCAATGCGACGGCGTTCTCGGCAATGGGCGACGACGGTGCGACGCCGTTCGATGCCGCATCCTGTCCGGTGTTCCAGGTTGCGCTCTCGACGGCGCGGCGCGAGGATTGGGCTACCTCGCTGCGCGGCCTGTCGCCCGGCGATCTCGCGATGCATGTGGTGCTGCCCGAGGTCGACGGCCGCCTGTTCGCGGGCGTGGTGAGCTTCAAATCCGCTGGGATGCGCGATCCCGATCTGCAATTCTCTCATCTCGCCCATCGCGCGGATGAGGAACGGGTGAAGGTCGTCGCGGCACGCGTTGCCGCCTGGCGGCGGCTCGCGGAGACGCCGGCCGCCAGGAAGCGACTGGCGATCGTGCTCTCGAACTATCCTGGACGTCCGCACCAGATCGCGCATGCGGTCGGTCTCGATGCGCTGGAATCGGTCGAGGCTTTGGTGTCTGATCTTGCGGAGGCCGGCTTCGATGTTGCGCCGGTCCATGCGCTCGGCGAGACGCTGCTGAGACAGCAACTGACGTGGAGCGTCGCTGAGTATCGTGCCGCGCTCTCGCGCCTGCCGCAAGTCTTGCAGGATGATCTCGCGCAAGCCTGGGGCGCGCCGGAAGATGATCCGAGCTGTCGCGACGGCGCGTTTCACTTCGCCGCGATTCATTGCGGCCGGTCGATCATCGCGGTTCAGCCCGAGCGTGGCGATGCAATGACGCGCGATGCCGACTATCACGATCTCGCCCGCACGCCGCGCCATGCCTATGTCGCGTTCTATCTCTGGCTCAGGGAGCAGGGCATCAATGCCGTCGTGCACATGGGCGCGCACGGCACGCTGGAATGGCTGCCCGGCAAATCCGTGGCGCTGTCATCGAACTGCTGGCCGGAAGCCCTGATCGGCGATCTGCCCGTCATCTATCCCTTCATCGTCAATGATCCCGGCGAGGCCGCGCAGGCCAAGCGGCGCATTTCTGCCGTCACGATCGGCCATCTGCCGCCACCGCTTGCGGCATCCGCGGTGCCGGAAGGTCTGCGCCGGCTCGAACATCTGCTCGACGAATATTCGACTGCCGATGGTCTTGATCCCGCGCGCCGCCAGCGTCTGATTGCCGCGATCCGCGATGAGGCGCGCGCGGCGGGCCTCGAAGACGATCTGGGCCTCGATGCATCGGCCGCACCAGCCGAAGCCATTCCGCGGATCGATCGCTTCGTCTGCGACCTCAAGGAAAGCCAGTTCGGTGACGGCCTGCACGTGTTCGGCCGCGGCGCCTGCGGCGAAGCGGAGCGGGAGGCGCTGCAGGCGGCGCTTGCAGGCAAGCGCGTCGCTCCGGGGCCGTCGGGCTCGCCCTATCGCGGGCGCCAGGACGTGCTGCCCACCGGGCGCAATCTTTTCGCAGTCGATCCGCGCGCGGTGCCGACGCCGTCGGCGCATGCGCAAGGCATCAAGCTTGCCGAAGAGCTGCTGCGCCGTCACTTGCAGGATCATGGCGACTGGCCGAAGGGCCTCGTGGTCGATCTCTGGGGCTCGGCGACGATGCGCACCGCGGGCGAGGAGTTCGCGATGGCGCTGCATCTGGCCGGCCTCGCGCCGCGCTGGGACCACGCCTCCGGCCGCGTCACCGGTTACGACATCATCGCGCCGGCCGAGCTCGGCCGTCCGCGCATCGACGTGACGCTGCGCGTGTCCGGCCTGTTCCGCGATGTCTTTTCGGGTCTGGCGCAATTGTTCGAGGCAGCAACCGAGGCACTCGCAAGCCGCGACGAGGAGGGCGAGGAGAATCCCTATCGCGACCGCGCGTCACGCGTATTTGCGCCGCGACCCGGACAATACGGCGTTGGCTTGTCGGCGATCCCTGATGCGTTCACGCCCGAGACGCGTGATGCCGCCGGCGAAGCCTGGCTGTCGGCATCGTCCTGGGCGTTCTCGGCGGATGGTGCGATCAAGCCCGATCGCGCCGGCATCGAGGCGCGGCTCGCGTCGGCGGATGCTTTCGTTCACGTCCAGGATCTGCCGGAGACCGATCTTCTGCTCGCCGCCGACTATGCCGCGCATGAAGCCGGCATCGCCGCAGCTGCGGCACATCTCGGCGCGGAAGGACCATCGCTCTATCATCTCGACGCGACCCGTCCCGACCAGCCGCATGCGCGCACGCTGACGGAAGAGATCTCGCGCGTCGTCCGGGCGCGCGCGGCCAACTCGGCCTGGATCGCCGGCATGATGCGCCACGGCTTTCGCGGCGCGGCCGAGATCGCCGCGACGCTCGAGCACATGGCTGCCTTCGCCCATCTCGCCGATGCCGTGCCGCCGCATCTGTTCGATCTCTATTATGATGCGACGCTCGGCAATGACGACGTCCGCGCCTTCATGGCGCGCGAAAATCCGGCGGCGCTCGCCGCAATGGAGACGTGCTTCACGCGGTTACATGACGCCTCGCTGTGGCGAACGCGCCGCAATTCGATCGCCGCTGCGCTGAAGGAGGCGTCATGAGCGCTTCCGCGGTCAAGGGCTGGTGTCCCGGCGCGCTGCGGCCGATGCGATCGGGCGACGGGCTCGTGGTCCGGGTGCGTCCGTTCGGTGGACGCCTTGAAGCGGCACAGATTTCCGGCCTTGCTGGGCTGGCCGAACGCTTCGGCAATGGTCTCATCGACGTGACGAGCCGCGCCAATCTCCAGATCAGAGGTGTCAGCGACGAAAGCCACGGTCCGCTGCTCGATGGTCTTGCGCGACTGGCGCTGCTCGACCCCGACGCCGACATCGAATCCCGGCGCAACATCCTGGTGACGCCGTTTTGGAACGAGGGCGACGACACGCAGGCGCTCGCCGCCGAGCTCGAAGAGGCGCTTGCCGACAGCGCGCTCAAATTGCCCACAAAATTCGGCTTCGCGATCGATGACGGGACCTCGCGTGTGCTGGCCGGCGATTCCGCCGACGTGCGGATCGAGCGCGATCGCAGCGGCCGGCTCCTGGTCCGGGCCGATGGTGCGAGGCTCGGCCGCTCCGTCGGGCGCGGAGGCGCCGTGAGCACGGCGCTGGCGCTCGCAAACTGGTTCATCACCTCCGGCGGCATCAATGCCGGGCGAGGGCGCATGGCGGCCCACATCGCTTCCGGCGCGGCATTGCCCGGGACCTTGCGCGGCGAGACCGAACCGGCTCCGGTGATGGCCGCGCTGCGGCCCGGGCATTATCCGCAGGGCGCCATGGTCGGGGTCGCGTTCGGACAGATGCTGCATACGACGCTGCATCAATTCGCCGGTGGCGGACATGCCCTGCGCATGACGCCATGGCGGATGGTTCTGAGCGAGGGTAAGCGTGCGATGCCGAGCGGGGCGGGTCTCATCACCGAACCCTACGATCCCGCGCTGCGCGTCATCGCCTGCAGCGGCGCTCCGCGCTGCCGAGAGGCGCATGCCGACACCCGCGCGCTCGCCGCCGCGCTCGCGCCGCGCATTGCACCCGACATGCGGCTTCACGTCTCCGGTTGCGCCAAGGGCTGTGCGCATTCCGGCGCCGCCGCTGTCACGCTGGTTGCGACCCGCGCCGGATTCGATCTCGTCCGCGGTGGATCGACCCGCGATGAGCCCGCTCTGCGCGGCCTGAACCGCGATGACATCGTCAGCGATCCCTCCATTCTGGTCGGAGGGCACTGATGCCCTACACTTACGAGACCGACGGCGCGGCGATCTACCGCCAGTCCTTTGCGACCATCCGCGCCGAGGCGGATCTTGCGCGCTTCACGCCGGACGAGGAGCAGGTCGTGGTGCGGATGATCCATGCCGCCGGCATGGTCGGCCTGGAGGCGCATATCCGCTTCACGCCCAGCATGGCGGCCGCTGCGCGTGCCGCATTGCAGAAGGGGGCGCCGATCCTGTGCGACGCGCGCATGGTCTCCGAAGGCATTACGCGCGCGAGATTGCCGGCGGCCAACGCGGTGATTTGCACGCTGGGCGATGCCGCCGTTCCCGCACTCGCGCAATCCATGCGCAACACCCGCTCGGCCGCCGCGCTGGAGCTGTGGCGGCCGCATCTCGATGGCGCGATCGTCGCGATCGGCAACGCGCCGACTGCGCTGTTTCATCTGCTCAATATGCTGGAGGACCGCGACTGCCCGCGGCCCGCGGCGATCATCGGCTGTCCCGTCGGTTTCGTGGGCGCGGCCGAATCCAAGGCCGCGCTGATGGCCGATGCGCCGGCACCTGCGCTGACGGTCGAAGGCCGCCTCGGCGGCTCCGCGATCACGGTCGCCGCCGTGAATGCGCTGGCGAGCCGGAGCGAATAGCCATGGGGCGCATCATCTGCTGCGGTCTCGGCCCCGGCGATCCTGATTTGATGAGCGTGCGCGCCGACCGCATGGTGCGCGGGGCGCAGCATGTCGCCTATTTCCGCAAGAAGGGACGCCCCGGCCAGGCGCGCCGCATTGTCGAGGGCATGCTGGCTGCGGACGTCACCGAATATCCCATGGAATATCCGGTCACGACCGAGATCGCTTTCGACAGCCCTGAATACGTCCAGCTGCTCGCCGGCTTCTACGATGAATGGGCTGAACGCCTGGCGCGGCTTTCGCGCGCGGTCGATGTCGTCGTGCTCTGCGAGGGCGATCCCTACTTTTACGGCTCCTTCATGCATCTGCACACGCGCCTGCAAGGACGCGTCGAGATCGAGGTGATCGCGGGGATTCCCGGCATGGTCGGCTGCTGGAATGGCGTCGGACAGCCGATCGCGCTCGGCGACGACGTCACGACGGTGTTGATGGGGACGCTTCCCGAAGACGAGCTCGAGCGGCGCATGCGCGATTCCGATGCGCTCGTCATCATGAAGACCGGGCGCAATCTCGCAAAAGTGCGCCGCGCGCTCGCGTCCGCCGGCCGGCTGGACGATGCCTGGCTGGTCGAGCGTGGCACCATGCCGGGGGAGCGTATCGCGCGGCTCGCCGAGATCGACGTCACCGATTGTCCTTACTTCGCGATCGTGCTGGTGCACGGCAAGGGCCGGCACCTGGACGCCGCCGAATGACGGGCACGCTAACCATCGCGGGCCTTGGCCCTGGCAGCGACGCGCTGGTGACGCCGGAGGTCTCCGCCGCGCTCGCGGCGGCAACAGACATTCTCGGCTATGCGCCCTATGTCGCCCGCGTGCCGCCGCGACCGGGGCTTACCCTGCGCCCGTCGGACAATCGCGAAGAGCTGCAGCGCGCGAGCGAAGCCCTGAGGCTTGCCGCCGAAGGCGGCCAGGTTGTCGTCGTCTCCTCCGGTGATCCCGGCGTGTTCGCGATGGCCTCGGCCGTGTTCGAGGCGCTCGAACAGGCACCGCAATGGCGGGACCTGCCGATCCGCGTGCTGCCCGGCATCACCGCGATGCTGGCGGCGGCTGCGCGCGCCGGCGCGCCGCTCGGCCATGATTTTTGCGCGATCAATCTCTCCGACAATCTGAAGCCCTGGACGGTGATCGAGAAGCGCCTGCGGCTTGCCACGGAAGCCGATTTTGCCATCGCGATGTACAATCCGCGCTCAGTCAGCCGTCCGGAAGGATTTGGCCGCGCGCTTGAGGTGCTGCGAGCTGCCGGCTGCGGCGAGCGGCTCGTGATCTTCGCGCGCGCGATCAGTACGCCCGATGAAAAGATCGAGACCGTCACGCTGAACGAAGCGGCGCCCGAGATGGCCGACATGCGCACGCTGGTGATCGTCGGCAATTCGCAGACGCGGCGCGTCGGCCGCTGGGTCTATGCCCCGAGGCGGGTAGAATGACCGAGCCACTGCATGATCTCAGCCACGCTCTCGGCCCGCTGACGTTCGGGCAGTTCTGGCCGCGAGATCATGACCACGGGCAGGCCCAGCACGCGGGCCGCATCGATTTTGGCGCGCGCACCGTCGCCGCCGGAATTGCGGGCGACGATCCACGTGATGCCGCGGGTGCGCATCATCTTCAATTCGCCGTCGAGGGTGAAAGGACCGCGCGACACGATCACATCGGTCGCGAAAGGCAGGGGCGCTTCGGGCGGGTCGACGAAGCGCAGCGTATAAGTGTGCTGCGGCTTCATCGCGAATGGCGCGATGTGCTGGCGGCCGATGGCGAGGAACACTTTTGTCGGTGCCTCGGGCAGCGCGGCGACGGCGGCGTTGACGTTAACGACCTCGATCCAGTCGTCGCCAGGCGCTTTGCTCCAGGGCGGGCGCTCCAGCGCAATCAACGGTGTGCCGGTCTCCGCGCACGCCGCGACCACATTGCGGCTCATCTCGGCGGCAAAGGGATGCGTCGCGTCGATCACATGGGTAATGGACTCACGACGAATGTATTCGGCAAGCCCGCTCACGCCGCCGAATCCACCGATGCGTGTCGGCAGCGGTTGATCGGCGGGAGCACGGGTGCGGCCGCCATAGGAATAGACGGCGTTGAGCCCAGCGCGCGCGATCTCCGCCGCGAGCAGGCTCGCATCGGCTGTTCCGCCCAGAATGAGGGCGCGTGTCATGGCTGATCCCTGGCTGACCATCATCGGTATCGGCGAAGATGGCCTTGCCGGCCTGTCGGAGGCAAGCCGAAAGGCGCTCGATGAGGCCGAAACTGTTTTCGGCGGCGAGCGCCATCTCGCGCTTGCCGGCGTAGGCAGCCGCGGTCGCCTCTGGCCCGTGCCGTTCGACGTGGAGATCGTGCTGAGCCGCCGCGGCCGTCCGACCGCGGTGCTCGCCTCCGGTGATCCATTCTGGCATGGCGCCGGCGCAAGCCTTGCCGAGAAGCTCGGTGGAGACGAGTGGATCGCGCATCCGGCGCCGTCAACCTTCTCACTCGTCGCAGCGCGGCTGGGCTGGCGTCTTGAAGCAACCACCTGTCTCGGGCTCCACGCCGCGCCGTTCGAGCGTCTTGTGCCGCATTTGGCGCGAGGTGCACGAATCATTTGCCTGGTGCGCGACGCAGCGGCGGTGGACGCACTCGCGAAATGGCTGACGGAGCGCGGGTGGGGCGCCTCGCTCTTGTGGACTCTCGAGGCGCTTGGCGGTCCACGCGAATACATCGATCAGCATCGCGCCGATCTCTTTGCTGAGGATATTACTGGAAATCTGGTTGCGGTGGCGGTGCAAGCGGGCGAAGGCCAAGGCATTCCCCGCAGCTCGGGATTATCGGACGATCTCTTTGTTCATGACGGCCAGATCACCAAGCGGCCGGTGCGCGCGCTCGCGATCTCGGCGTTGGCGCCGCGCCCAAGCGAACGGTTATGGGACATCGGCGCCGGGTCAGGCTCGATCTCCGTCGAGTGGGCGCTGTGTGGCGGGACCGCGACCGCGATCGAGGCACGCGAAGATCGCGCAGCAAACATTCGTAGCAACGCCGCCACGTTTGGATTGGCGCATCGGATCACGGTCGTCACAGGAGTTGCACCTGGGGATCTTGCTAAGCTCGAAGCGCCGGACGCCGTCTTCATCGGCGGGGGCCTCGATAGCGCGATGTTCGACGCCATCTGGTCGCAACTCGCGCCGGGGGCGCGGCTGGTCGCGCATGCCGTGACGCTGGAGACGGAGGCGCTGCTCGGCGAGCTGCACCAGCGCCACGGCGGCGAGCTGATGCGGGTCGAGATCGCGCATGCCGGCCCGCTTGGCCGCTACCGGTCCTGGGAGGCGGCACGTCCGGTGGTGCAGTGGAGTGTGGTCCGATGAAGGTTGCCGGGCTCGGATTCAACAAGGACGTCACGCTGGCTTCGCTGCGTGAAGCGCTTCTGGCGGCCGGTGGTCCCGCAGGCCTTGCGGCGGTGGCGACTGTTACCGACAAGGCAGAAGCGGAGCCGTTGAAGCAGCTCGCGCGCGAATGCGGTGTGCCGATCAGGGCCGTTCCCGTCGAAACGTTGTCCGGCATCGACACGCCGACGCAGTCAAAACTCATCACGGAAAAGTTCGGCACCGGATCAGTTGCCGAAGCCGCGGCGCTCGCAGCGGCCGGCCCTCGCGCGCGGCTGATTGCGACACGGGTTGTCTCGCAGGATCGCACCGCAACCGCGGCGATCGCGGAAGGAGACGGCGTATGACGGTGCATTTCATCGGCGCGGGGCCGGGCGCGCCCGATTTGCTGACGTTGCGTGGGCGCGATCTGATCGCGGCCTGTCCGGTCTGCCTCTATGCCGGCTCCCTTGTCCCTGCGGGCGTGCTGGCGCATTGCCCGCCCGGCGCGCGGATCGTCAACACCGCGCCGCTGTCGCTGGACGAGATCATCGCGGAGATCGCCGCAGCGCATGCGGAGGGCGAGGATGTCGCGCGGCTGCACTCCGGCGATCTCTCGATCTGGTCGGCGATGGGCGAGCAGCTCCGCCGCCTGCGTGCGCTCGGTATTCCCTATTCGGTGACGCCGGGCGTTCCGTCCTTCTCGGCTGCTGCAGCGGCACTGGAGACCGAGTTGACGCTGCCTGGTCTCGCTCAGACGGTGGTGCTGACGCGCACCCCGGGCCGGGCCAGCGCGATGCCTGAGGGCGAGAAGCTTGCGGCGTTCGCCGCGACCGGCGCGGTGCTCGCGATCCATCTGTCGATCCATCTGCTCGACAAGGTCATCGCCGAGCTCACGCCGCATTACGGCGCGGACTGTCCGGTCGCCATCGTCTGGCGCGCGAGCTGGCCGGACCAGCGCATCGTGCGCGCCACGCTCGCAACGCTCGATGCGGCTGTGGGCGGCGAAATGGAGCGCACCGCGCTGATCCTGGTCGGCCGGACGCTTGGCGCCGCGGATTTTGACGAGAGCCGCCTCTATGCCGCCGATTATGATCGCCGCTATCGGCCGGTCGGCGCCGAGCCACGCTTTCCGGAGGCGTCGTAATGGCGGCGGGCCTCGTCATCTCCGCACCTGCCTCAGGCGTCGGCAAGACCACGCTGACGCTGGCGCTCGCCCGCGCCTGGCGCAATCGCGGATTGAACGTGCAGTGCTTCAAGAGCGGGCCCGACTATATCGATCCCGCCTTCCACGCCGCGGCCACGGGACGGGCCTCCGTCAATGTCGACAGCTGGGCGATGGATCGCGGAGCCATCGCGCATCTCGTCAGCCGCGGCGCGGATGCCGATGTCGTGCTCGCCGAGGGTTCGATGGGCCTGTTCGACGGTGTTGCCGCACGCGGCGTCTCCGGCACCGGCGCCACCGCCGACATTGCGGAGATGCTGGGCTGGCCGGTGCTGCTGGTGATCGATCCCTCGGGCCAAGCGCAGACCGCGGCGGCGATCGCCGCAGGTCTTCGTGATTATCGCGCTGGCGTGCGCCTCGCAGGCGTCGTGCTCAATCGCGTCGCCAGCCCGCGCCACGAAAATCTCGTGCGGCGCGCGCTCAACGATGCCGGCATTCCCGTATTCGGCGCGCTGCCGCGCCATGCCGAGATCAGCCTGCCGAAGCGCCATCTCGGCCTAGTGCAGGCCGAGGAGCAGGTCGAGATCGGCAAGCTGATCGACGAGGCCGCGCGTTTCGTCGCCGAGCATGTCGATCTCGAGGCGGTGCTGCGAGCGGCAGCCAGCTGGTCGCCGCAGTCTGCCGCCAATGGCCTGAACGTGAGACCGCCCGGGCAACGCATCGCGCTGGCCCGCGATGCGGCGTTCTCTTTCGTCTATCCGCATATGCTGGAAGCCTGGCGCGCGGCCGGCGCCGAGATCTCGACATTCTCGCCGCTGGCCGATGAAGCGCCTGATGCCGGCGCCGATGTCTGCTGGCTGCCCGGCGGCTATCCCGAGCTTCATGCCGGCAAGATCGCGGCTAATGCACGCTTTCGCAGCGGCCTGCGCACCTTTGCCGAAACGCGCCCGGTGCACGGCGAATGCGGAGGCTATATGGTGTTGGGAATCGCTTTGACCGACGCCGACGGCGTGCGCCATGAGATGGCGGGGTTGCTCGGCCTGGAGACCAGCTTTGCCAAGCGCCGCATGCATCTGGGCTATCGTCTCGCCGTACTGGCCGCACCGATGCCGGGGCATCAGGTCGGCGCACGCCTGCGCGGCCACGAGTTCCATTATTCGACGATCATCGCCCAGCCCGATACGCCGCTGGCCGTGGTTCACGATGCAACGGGCACGGTCGTTGCCGAGACCGGCTCGCGGCGGGGCCAAGCCACCGGCACGTTCTTCCATCTGATCGCGGAGGACCGGTGAGCGGTTTTGTTTCTTTCGTCTCCGCCGGCCCCGGCGATCCCGAGCTTCTCACGGTGAAGGGCGCCGCGCGGCTGCGTGAGGCCGACGTCGTGCTCTATGATGATCTTGCCTCCGGCGCGATCCTCGATCTCGCTCGTCCCGGCGCCAATCTCGTCGCGGTGGGAAAACGGGCAGGGCGGCCCTCGACCAAGCAGCACCACGTCAACCGCCTCTTGGTCGACTATGCCGCAACCGGCGCGCGCGTGGTGCGGCTGAAGTCGGGCGATGCCGGCATTTTCGGCCGGCTCGAGGAGGAGCTGGAGACGCTGCGCGAGGCCGGCATCGGCTACGAGATCATTCCCGGTGTCACATCCGCCTGCGTTGCTGCCGCGCAAGCCGGCATCCCCCTGACCCGGCGCCACACCTCGCGGCGGGTGCAGTTCGTGACCGGGGCCGACGTCACCGGCGAACTGCCGCCAAACCTGAATTGGGCCGCGCTGGCCGATCCGGAGGCAACCACCGTGGTTTATATGGGTCGGCGCACTTTTCCGGCGCTTGCCGCAAAATTGATCGACCATGGCCTCGCCGCAGACACGCCGGCGCTGTTTGCGGAATCTCTTGGCCGTTCCGACGAACGGCTGGTCCGCACCACCATTGTCGAGCTCGCCGAGCAGCTTGCGCGCGGCGGAGCCGCCTCAACGGCCGCCGTCATCCTGTTCGGGGCACTGGCGGGGGACGATCCGTCATGATAGCCGCCGTCGCCCGTCGCCCCTTGACGCCCGGCTCACGAAAGGGGCACACAGGAGAGGCATGGTGCTCGATGCGGCGCAAAGCGCCGGAGCATAATCGGGAATGGGGATGGGCGGACCCAGTTGCGGCGTCCAAAACCCCAGCCGCCCCCGCGACTGTAAGCGGTGAGGGGCTCCGATCAGCCACTGGGCCGCAAGGCACGGGAAGGCCGGAGAACCCCAGTGAACCGCGAGCCAGGAGACCGGCCCTGCACGTTTTGAGGCCAAGGCCGTCGGGTGTGACGGCAGGAAGGATCTGAACCATGCATATCGAACCAGGGATCGTGACGGGCGCCAAGCTCGTGTTGAGTTACGCAACCGGCATCGCCGCAGGCGGCGTTGCCTTGAAACTCGCGGTCGAGACCGTGCGCGAGCAGGGCATCGGCTCGTTCGCGACGCGCACCCTCGGCACCACCGGCCTCGTCTTCACTTTCTTCCAGGTTCTGCCGCACTTCCCGGTCGGCGTCTCCGAGGTGCACTTCATCCTGGGCTCGACCTTGTTCCTGCTGTTCGGTGCTGCGCCCGCCGCCTTCGGCCTTGCGTTCGGCCTGCTGCTCCAGGGCGTCTTCTTCGTGCCGACCGACCTGCCGCAATACGGCATGAACGTCACCACGCTCCTGGTGCCGCTGTTCGCGATCCAGGCGCTGGCGACGCGGATCATTCCGCGCAACACGGCTTACGTCGATCTGCAATACCGCCAGGCGCTGGCGCTCTCGACCGCCTATCAGTCCGGCATCGTCGCCTGGGTGGCGTTCTGGGCGCTGTATGGCTCCGGCTTCGGCGCGACCAACCTCGCCAACATCGCGACGTTTGCGGCATCCTATGCGCTGGTCATCGTGATCGAGCCGCTCGCCGATCTCGCCGTGCTGGCGCTGGCGAAGTCGCTGCGTGGCGTCACCGCGCCCGGCCTCGTCACGCCGCGCCTGCATAACGCCGCTTAAGAGACGAGCGAGGGGCGGCCGGCGCGGCCGCCCCTCGCGCTCGCGATGCTCACGCTTTCCCTGATAGGCATCGGTTGCGGCGATCCCGGGCAGCTCACGCGCGCCGCGATCCAAGCCATCAACGCCGCCGATCTCGTCCTGATCCCGCGCAAGGGGACGGCGAAATCCGATCTTGCGGATCTGCGGCGGACGATCTGCGCGGATGTGCTCACCAGCGAGAGCACGCGCATCGCCGAGTTCGACTTGCCGGTGCGTGACGCGACTGAGGCGGACTACCGCAAGGGCGTGGACGATTGGCACGATGCCGTGGCCGCGACCTGGTCGCAAACGATCGCAAATCATCTCGCCGGCGAGGGCAAGGTTGCGCTGCTGATCTGGGGCGATCCTTCGCTCTATGACTCCTCGCTACGCATTGCGCGGCGGCTCGATCCCTTGCCTGATATCGAGGTCGTGCCCGGCATCACCTCGATCCAGGCGCTGTGCGCCGTGCATGCGCTGCCGCTCAACGACATCGGCGAGCCGTTCCTGGTCACGACGGGGCGGCGCTTGCGCGACGGCGGCTGGCCGCAGGGCACCGATACCGTGGTGGTGATGCTCGACGGCGGCACGGCGTTCCAGTCGCTCGATCCGGCTGGGCTTCAGATCTGGTGGGGCGCCTATCTCGGCATGCCCGATCAGATCGTCATGTCCGGCGCGCTGGCCGAAGTGGGCTCGCGTATTGTCGCAATGCGGCGGGAAGCGCGCGAGCGGCATGGCTGGATCATGGACAGCTACATTCTCAAGCGCACGCGTTAAGCGAGGCAGCATGCTCCCCGAATGGATCTACCAACAGTGCCCCGAGATCTCCGCGCATCATCGCGAGGCGGCGATCGCGCGGCAGGCGCAACTGACAAAGCCGACCGGCGCGCTCGGCCGGCTTGAGCAGCTCGCGATCGAGCTTGCGGGCCTGCAAGCGACGGTATCCCCTCGTGCCGCGCGCGTGCCGATCATCGTCTTCGCCGGCGATCACGGCATCGTCGCGCAGGGCGTGTCGGCCTATCCGCAAGCCGTGACGATCGCGATGATGGCGAATTTTGCCTCCGGCGGCGCCGCGATCTCGGTGCTGGCGCGTGAGCTTGGCTCCAGCCTGGAGGTGGTCGACGCCGGCACGCTTGCGCAGGCCGAGATGGCGGGCGTCGTCACCGACAAGCCGCGCAGCGGCACGCGCGACTTCAGCGCGGAAGCTGCGCTCGAACCTGCGGAACTGGCATTCGCCTTCGCAGCCGGCCAGCGTGCGGTTGCACGCGCGGAAGTCGGTCAGCCCGATCTCCTGATCTTCGGCGAGATGGGCATCGGCAACACCACGACGTCGGCGGCGATTGCGGCGAGCCTGCTCGGCATCAGCGCCGAGGAGATTGCGGGCAGCGGCACCGGCATCGATGCGGCCGGCCGGGCGCACAAGGTGCGGGTGATCGATGCCGCGATTGCGCGCCATGGCATTGCGGGCGCTTCGCCCGAAGACATCCTGTGCGCTGTCGGCGGTCTCGAGATCGCGGCGATCTGCGGCGCGATCATCGCAGCTGCGCAACGCCGCATCCCTGTATTGATCGACGGCTTCATCGTGTCGGTGGCGGCACTGACGGCGATGCGGATCAACCCGTCGTGCCGGCCGTTCCTGCTGCCGTCGCATCAATCGGCGGAGCAGGGGCACCGGCTGGTGCTGCGTGCGCTGAACGTTCAGCCGCTGATCAGCCTCGATCTCAGGCTTGGGGAGGGATCGGGCGCCGCGATCACGCTGCCGCTGGTGCGGTCGGCCTGCGCGCTCCACAACGGCATGGCGACGTTTGCGCAGGCCAATGTACCGGATCGCCCGGGCTGATCCGGCTCAGGCCAACCGCTGATTGACGGAAACGACGCGCCACCCGGTGGCGAGCCGGTCGATCCGGGTCAGCGACAGCGGATCGATCACGAAGCGCAAGGCGGTTTGTGGTGTCAGATCCAGCGCGATGCAGAGTGCAGCGCGGATCGTGCCGGAATGCACGACGAGTGTTGCCGAGCCGGCGCGGACCCGCGAGAGCCCCAGCCGCACGCGCGCGACCTGATCCTCAAAGCTCTCGCCGCCCGGCGGACGTCCCCGCGCCGGATCGCTCCAGAACTGTGCATAGGCCTCGTCGCCAGCTGCGCCGATCTCGTCATGCCGACGGCCGGTCCATGCGCCAAAATCCTGTTCACTGAATTCGGGCATCAGCTCGGCCGCGAGTCCCAGCGCCTGCGCGGTCTCGACCGTGCGCCGCGACGGGCTGACATAGCTCGCAGCGCCTGGCGGCAAGCACTGCCGCAGTACCTGCAATTGCGCGCGATCGCCGAGATCAGCTGGCGCGTCAGCCGCATGGATCGTCCCCGCGACGCCGTTGACCGGTGCATGCCGTATCAGCCAGAGGAAGGTGTCGCCTTCCATGCTCATCTCCCAGGAAGTTGGTTGCTGTGGCAATAACGCCGCAGCTTGCACATTGACTCTGTCTTGATCGTAATCCTAGATGGCTTCGACGGTTTCCCCGAGAGGGGATGAAAAGGGAATGCGGTGCGGGGACATTGCCCCAATGCCGCGGCTGCCCCCGCAACTGTAAGCGGTGAATCCTTCGTCAGAAGCCACTGGGTCCTCGGTCCCGGGAAGGCGACGAAGCGGTCACGACCCGCGAGCCAGGAGACCTGCCGTCAGCCGTGGTCACACGCGAAGATGTCGGTCGGGGAGTACAGACATTCGGCTTCATCGGACGGCTGACAGGCCCAGGGTGAGACCTCGTTTCGCTGTGACGTGCCACTGACGTCATACCGAGGTTTCGAACCGTGTCTTCCATCCGCATTGTCCGACAGCGCCGCTTCCTGCTTGCCTCCGCGGCTCTTACATCGTTTGCGACCGCCGATATACCTGCCGCGCTAGCGCAGCAGGCCCGTGAATCCCTGCCGCCGGTCGAGGTGTCGCCCGCTCAATCCCGCAAGCAGGCCAAGCCGGCGGGCCGGGAAGCGCAGAGCGCCCGCCGTGCAACGGCGCGCAGGCCAATGACAGCAACGGCCGCGCCCAAGCCCGTCGTGCCGGCCGCCGCGGCAGCAACGCCGCTCAACAGCAATGCCGTGGCCGAAAGCGCTTCGCGGCTCGGCCTCACCGTGCGCGAGACGCCGGCGACCGTCGAGGTGATCTCGGCCGAGACAATGCGCGAGCAGGGCTATCGCACCGTCTCCGAGGTGGCGCAGGGTGCGGTCGGTGTCACCTCCGGCGACAACCCGGCTGAACCTTCGGCCTTCTCGATGCGCGGCTTCACCAACAGCCAGATCAACACGCTCTACAACGGCATCAAGATCGGTCCGCAGAACATGACCTCGCGGATCGCAGATACCGCCAATCTGGAGGCCGTGGAATTCCTGAAGGGTCCGGCCTCGCTGATCTCGGGCGAGGGCGCCGCCGGCGGCGCCATCAACTTCGTCACCAAGCAGCCGCATACCGGACCGATCCGGAACGAAGCTGATTTCTCCTGGGACTCGCTGAACTCGTTTCGCGCCCATTACGGCTCGGGCGGCAGCACCAACGTGCAGGGGCTGGACTATCGCTTCGACATCAGCCGTTCCACGCTCAACGGCTTTGCCGACGACACCAATGTCAAGACGTTCGGCACGTCCGGCCAGCTCAACTACCGCATCTCGGACAGTCTCAAGATCTGGGGTGCAATCGAATATAGGGAGGATCGCTCGAAGGCCTATTGGGGTGCGCCGCTGGTGCCGATCGCCTTCAGCGGCTCGCACGCGACGAGCGGCATCGTCTCCGGCAATTACTTCAACAGGACCGACCTCGGGGCCGTCACGATCGACGACCGTACCTTCAACACCAATTACAACGTCCTCGACAACCGCAACGTCGCGCAAGAGGTGTGGCTGCGCGGCGGCTTCGAGCTGAAGCTGGCGCCCGACCTGACGCTGAAGAGCCAAACCTATGGCTATGGTGCAGAGCGGTCGTGGTTCAACAACGAGGTCGAGGCGTTCGATTCCACGAATAACCAAGTGTATCGCGAGCGCTTCTATGTCGCGCACAGTCAGCGCCTTGTCGGCAACATCACCGACCTGACCTGGGACGCCAATATCGCGGGTTTCGACAACCGCCTGGTCACGACGCTGTCGTCGAGCTATCTCGACTTCGTCAGGCCGGGCGCGGCGAACTTCCCGAACGATTATGTCTCACTGGTCGACCCCGTGCGCGGATATTACGGGCTGCTCACGACCAAGCAGCAGACCGCGCGCATCGACAACGAGGCGCTGTCGTTCGAGGACCGACTCAAGCTGACGCGGACCTTCGCGCTGATCGGCGGCCTGCGCGTCGAGCATATCGGGCTCGACCGCAACTCGACCGACCAGAACGGTCTGGTGAACGCGGGCTTCCCGTTCACCAAAGACTGGGCGCCGGTGACGGGACGCATCGGCTATACCTGGGAGGCTATTCCTGGCCTGACCTTCTTCAGCCAGTACGCCACCGGCGCGGACATCTCCGCCAACAACATCTTCCTGCTCGGGCCGACTCAGCCGCTCGATTTGACGACCGCACGCACTTATGAGACCGGCGTCAAGCATCTGTTCTGGGACAACAGGGCGGAGTGGTCGTTTTCCGCCTACGACATCGTGCGCAAGAACGTCTATGCCGCAGCCGGCGGCATGCAGCTCAACATCGCCGGACGGCAGGAGTCGAAGGGCGTGGAGCTCGCCGCATCCGTGCGTCCGATCGATCCTCTGCGACTCTGGGGCAACATCGCCTATGTCGATGCGCGTTATGCCGACTACAATTTCGCTGGCGGCTCGTTCTCCGGCCATACGCCGCCGAACGTGCCGCGCATCGTGGCCAATGCCGGCGCATCCTGGCGCTTCTTCACGCCCTGGCCGGTGGAGCTCGGCATCACCGGCCGTCATGTCGGCGACCGTTACAACACCGATGCCAACGTGGTGACGATGAAGGCCTACACGGTGGCCGACGTCTATGCCTTCGTCGACATCCCCAAGACGGTGTTCAATGCGGTCGACCAGGCGCGCCTGACCTTCCGCGTCCGCAACATCACCGACAAGCGCTATGCGATCTGGGGCGATCCGTTCTACCCCGATCAGATCCTCCTGGGCGCGCCGCGCACCTATGAGATCTCGGCGGCATTCAAATGGTGAGGCGTCGAGCATAAGATGAGCGCGATCGTCCTGCTGCACCGCTGGCTCGGGATCGCGTTCTGCCTGCTGTTCGCGATGTGGTTCGCGAGCGGAATCGTGATGCATTTCGTTCCGTTTCCGTCCCTGACGGAAGCGGAGCGATTTGCCGGACTCATGCCGGTGCATGGCGGAGAGACGAGGATTTCGGTCGCGGACGCCGTTGCTGCGAGCGGGATTGCGGATGCCACGCGCGTTCGGCTGCTCCAGCGGAACGACGGCGCGGTCTACATCGTCTCGGGGCCGACGCGTCAGCGCGCGATCCGTGCGGCCGACGGGAACGACGCGTCAGTGAAATCCGCTGATGTCGCACTGGCTATAGCGCAGGCTCATGCGCGCCAGCGCGAGATCAATGTCTCGCATGCGACGATTGTCGGCCGTGCCGATTACGATCAGTGGAGCGTGCCGAACGGCTTCGATCGTCATCGCCCCCTGTTTCGCGTGGCCCTCGGCGATGCCGCCGGGACGGAAGTCTACGTCTCGTCGTCGACCGGCGAGACCGTCTTGGACACGACGCGGCGCGAGCGCGGCTGGAACCTTGTCGGCAGCGTGCTGCACTGGATCTATCCGACCGTCCTGAGAAGCAACTGGGCGCTATGGGATCGGCTGGTGTGGTTGCTATCGCTATTGGCCCTGATCGCGGCTGTACTGGGTGCTGCGCTCGGGATCGTGCGGATCAGGATTCACAAGAGGCAAATCTCCACACCTTATCGTGGCTGGCATGCGCTGCATCACCTGATTGGCCTTGCAGCAACCGTCTTTGTGCTGACCTGGATCTTCAGCGGCTGGCTCTCGATGGATCACGGGCGGCTGTTCTCGCGCGGGCAGTTGACGCCGGCAGAGGCCGGCCTGATGAACGCCGCGCCGGATTGGCGGGAAGCCCCATCGCTCGATCTGCAGCCAATATCTCCCGCGGCGCGCGAGGCCGAATGGTTCGCCTTCAACGGCCATGTCTATCGGCGCGATCGGGGTGCCCTCGGTCGTCAGTCGTTGAGCAGGAGAGGGGATGCGCCGCGCGATGGACCGGCGGGATTCCTTGATGTGCACGAAATTCAGGGGCTGACGGGACGCATTGCAGACGGCTGTGGTATACCGTCCGTCCTTCCTGATAACGACGACTACCCCGCGCTATCCACAATGCCGGGTGCACCGGTCTACCGCTCGCGCTGTGGCGGCGACCTCTGGTTCGACATCGACGGCGCCGACGGCGGCGTGCTGCAAAGACTGGATCCGTCGCGGCGCGCCTACCGCTGGCTTTACAGCGCGTTGCACACGCTCGACTTCCCGGTCTTGCTGGCCCACCCGCGGCTGCGTGATGTCGTGATCGTCGGCCTCTGTACGCTCGGGCTGGCGTTCTCCATCACCGGAATCGTCATTGGCTGGCGGCGCTTGCGGTCCTCGCTGGCAACCTGAATTAAGGCGCAACTGCGGCTCGATACGGTCGGGTGAGCAGGTCAGCAATGCCTTGCGGCCCCCATCGTCATTGACGCCTTTTCGCCGGCCGCCTTTCGGTGTAGCTCTGCGCTCGCTCGAAGCGGCGGCGCCAACCCGTCGAAGACCGAAAATCATGCAGGAGACCCCAAGGATGTACCCGAAAGTTCAGATGTTCATCGCCGGCGAGTGGACCGACGGCACGTCCGGCAAGTCGGAGGACATCCTCAATCCCGCCACTGGCCGGCCGATCGGCAAGACGCCGCACGCTTCGCGCGCGGACCTCGACCGCGCGCTGGAGGCGGCCAAGTCCGGCTTCGAGGTCTGGCGCAAGACCTCGCCGTTCGACCGCTACAAGCTGATGCGAAAAGCGGCCGACATCATCCGTTCGCGCGCCGCCGAGATCGCGCCCGTGATGACCATGGAGCAGGGCAAGCCGGTGGTCGAAGCGCAAGGCGAGACCATGCTGGCCGGCGACCTCATCGACTGGTTCTCCGAGGAGGCCCGCCGCGCCTATGGCCGCATCGTGCCGCCGCGGATGGGCAACGTCTCCCAGCTCGTGACCAAGGAGCCGGTCGGCCCGGTCGCCGCGTTCACGCCGTGGAATTTCCCGATCAACCAGGCCGTGCGCAAGATCTCGGCCGCGCTCGCCGCCGGCTGCTCGATCATCGTCAAGGGCCCGGAAGAGACCCCGGCAAGCTGCATGGAGCTGGTGCGCGCCTATGCCGACGCGGGCATTCCCCCCGGTGTTGTCCAACTGGTGTTCGGCGTGCCGGCGGAAGTGTCGGACTATCTCATTCCGCATCCGATCATTCGTAAGATCAGCTTCACCGGCTCGACTGCGGTCGGCAAGCATCTGGCTGCGCTCGCCGGCCTTCACATGAAGCGGGTCACCATGGAGCTCGGCGGTCATGCGCCGGCGATCGTATTCGCCGACGCTGATCTCGACAACGCCGCAAAAATCCTGTCGGCCAACAAGTTCCGCAACGCGGGCCAGGTCTGCGTCTCGCCGACGCGTTTCTTGGTGCATGAAAGCGTCTACGAGCCCTTCGTCGACAAGTTCGTGGCGGCGGCCAAGAGCCTCAAGGTCGGCAACGGCCTCGACAAGGACACCCGCATGGGGCCGCTGGCCAACCCGCGCCGCGTCGACGCCATGGAGGGCTTGGTCTCCGACGCCGTCCAGCGCGGCGCCAAGGTGCAGGCCGGCGGCAAGCGTTTCGGCAATGAAGGCTTCTTCTTCGAGCCGACCGTGCTGACCGACGTGCCGCGCGATGCGCGCATCATGAACGAGGAGCCGTTCGGCCCGCTGGCGCCGATCAACTCGTTCCGCAGCTACGACGAGGTGGTGGCGGAAGCGAACCGTCTGCCTTACGGCCTTGCAGCCTATGCCTACACCACCTCGACCAAGACGATGCAGGCGATCGGCTCCGACATCGAGAGCGGCATGGTGTCGATCAACCACCATGGCCTCGCGCTGCCGGAAGTGCCGTTCGGCGGCATCAAGGATTCCGGTTACGGCTCCGAAGGCGGCCTCGAGGCGATCGAGGGTTACCTCAATACGAAGTTCGTCACCCAGGCGAGCGCGTAAGAATGATGTAAGGGTTAGCCTTGCGACTGTGCGAGGCGCAGTCTGCAAAGGCTAACCCGATCGATCCCAAGGCAATCGCATTTGAAAGCGACTTCCCTGCGGCCATCCTTCGAGACGCCCGCTTGAGGCGGGCTCCTCAGGATGAGGGCGGAGTGTGCGGCAGCAGATTCAACAGGCGCCGATGCTAATTAGCC
>NZ_PSRT01000103.1 GCF_004212635.1 Bradyrhizobium genosp. SA-3
CGTTGCAGAAGACGTCCTCGGTCCACCGGATGTGGGCTGTACCCGTGCGTGGCGACGCGCACAGGAGGAAGTGAGCAAGTGCCGTTGCGGGCTTGCCGTTTGCACCGCGCACCAGAGTCGCAATGATCTCGGCGGCCGCATCAGCTTCCCGCACGCCGGGATGGATCACTTCTGCCGCACGCATGACCGCTGCGGTAGCAATGTCAGCCGCTTCCCGCATAACCTGGATTTCGAGATCGGACTTGACGAGCCGGATCCAGTCGACGGCCTTGGAAAAATCGACGACCTTCGCATTCGACAGTCTTTTTTTGAACTTCTCCTGCGCCTGGCCGGTCTTAAGCGTCAAGAAACCTGGTTCGAGGCCTACGCCTCGTTTTGCAAGGCCATGGTCATGGAGGAAGTCAATGATGACGTCGTAACCGTCCCTTCCCTCGGGGTTGGCGATGAGGTCTTCCGGATAACCAATCACATTGCTGGGCGCGAGGAACGTCTGATGGATGGCTGCTGGGGCATCCATGCGACGCATGATAAACGTCGGCTCCTCTTCGCGAAGCGAAACCAGAAGCCCCTGCGGAACATACCAGGAATAAGCGGTGTGACCGGTAAGATAGGCAATGTTGGAGGGGCTGCTCACGACAAGTGCATCGATCTCGCGGCGCTCCATTTCTGCTTTTACGGCGGCAAGCCTGCGCAGGTACTCTGCTCGCGGGAATACCGCGGGTGCTTTGTTGATTGTCATGTGTCTTAGCTCCATCGATTGTTGATGTTGAAATGACGAAAGTTCTGTTCCCCAGCCGGCGCCGGTTGATCAGCTCTCGGTTGTCTAGCCAGCTTCTACTGTCATGGCCCATTCGAAGTGCCGATGAACATGACGCTGGATGGCCGCGCTGGTGGAGGCATTGGCACATGATAGATTCGCCTCAAACCTCACCGGTCGGTGGATCCACTGGGTCGCCGATGCACTTGGGCAGACTTGCCGAAACATCACCATCATTGCCATTCCCGCTCGCCGATCGGACAGTTGAAAGCGCCGAGCTGATCTTGAGGGTAGTGTTGCCGAGCTCGGGCGAGTTCGCTCCGCATATTCAGGAGGATCGGCTCGAAGGAGCGGGGTACGGCCTGCGGTCGTGATGTCGAGCGGGTCCACCAACCCTTCTGCGCGCTGGACCGCCTTGATCTCTAACGGAACAAGTTGCCTAAGATCGCGGTCTGTCACTATTTTCATTTCCGTCCCAGACCTTCAAGGATTAAGCCGTCTCGCCCTGCCGCCCCTGCATTTCATTTCTGGCCATCGTTTATTCATGATGATCGTAGCGTCTACTAGCGCTGAAAATCCTCAATGTAATGCCTTGTGTGGCCGTTATTTTGCGCCGACCACCGGAAATGTGAAGTTTTCAGGCGATTAGCTGCTCTATGTTAGGCCAGTTGCGCGGGGGCTCGAAGCGGCAGGTAATAGCTCCGACGCGCTTGCCTTTCTCTCAAAGATCAAGCGCGGGTTAACATAGCAATGGAGCGAGGAGTGTGACCGCGGCGGAAAAGCCAAAGTGGTCGCCGTGAAGTGCCGAGCGGTGTCCGGTACGCACCACGGACGATTCCAATCTGTACAAGCGGCGGATCACAAATTGTCTCCAAATCAATGCAGTCCAAGGCAGCCGCTGCCTGTGCGTAAGCCAAGGCACGTAGGGGCGCGATCCTCAAGGATTCTCGTTAGCGCAGTTACAATGCGTCGCCGCCAAGTACAAAGGCTGCACCCGTCCAAGTAGGCTGCATGACGGCGACTCTTTTGACGGAAACAGTGAACGATGTTTGATCGAGGCGAACCACTCGCAAATTTCGGCTAGGGAGCTCAAATAATGAACGGTGCGGAAAGTCTTGTGCGTACGCTTGTGAAAGGTGGGGTCGATGTGTGCTTCACGAACCCGGGCACCTCCGAGATGCACTTCGTTGCGGCACTGGATCGCGTTCCAGGCATGCGCTGCGTGCTCGGTCTGTTCGAAGGTGTGGTGACGGGAGCAGCCGAAGGCTACTTCCGCATGAAGGGGATACCCGCCTCGACGCTCCTGCATCTCGGCCCAGGCCTCGCCAACGGCCTTGCGAACCTGCACAATGCCAAGAAGTCGAATTCCGGGATCGTCAACATCGTGGGCCAGCATGCAGGCTATCACATCGGCTACAATGCGCCGCTCACTTCCGACATCGAAGGTCTGGCGCGGCCCATGTCGTCGTGGGTGCGGACCTCGCGGGATGCGAAGTCGGTTGCCGCCGACGGTGCCGCTGCGATTGCCGCGGCCAGGAGCTCGCCGCCACAGATCGCCACTCTGATCCTGCCGGCAGATACCGCTTGGAATGAGGCCGACAGTATCGCCGAGGTGCCGCTCAAGACGCAACGCCCATCCTATTCACCCCAGGCGGTCGAGAACGCGGCAAGAATTCTGGGTAGCGATCCCGACCACACGCTGCTGCTGATCACCGGCAGCGCGCTGACCGAACACGGCTTGTCCCTGGCTGAGCGCATTGCCGGAAAGACCGGCTGCACAGTGGCAGGCCCGACCTCGCGTCCCCGGATCGCGCGCGGCCGCGGCCGTTTCTCGATCGAGCGCATTCCTTATGTCATCGAGCAGGCACTATCGTTCCTTCAGAGATTTCGTCACATCGTGCTGGTCGAAGCCGATGAGCCGGTTGCCTTCTTCGCCTACCCGAACAAGCCGAGCTTGTTGAAGCCCGACGGATGCGAAGTGCATCGAATGACCGCCAGCGGGGAAGATTCGATTGGCGCCCTCGATGCGCTTGCCGACGCGCTCCATGCCAGCGCGAATGATGTCAAGCCACAAACGCTTCTGGAAGTAGTCAAGCCCACGGGCGCACTCAACTACGCTACGATTGCGCAGGCGATAGCGTATGCGCTTCCGGAGAATGCTATCGTGGTCGACGAATCCATCACCGCCGGCCGTGACTTCTTCCAGCCGACGGCGGCAGCCGCGCCGCACGATTGGTTGCAGAACATGGGCGGCTCGATTGGCTTCTCAACGCCGGCGGCGATTGGCGCCGCGGTCGCCTGTCCGGACCGCAAAGTGTTTTGTCTGGTCGGCGACGGCACTGCGATGTACACGATCCAGTCGTTGTGGACGCAGGCGCGCGAAGGTCTCGACGTCGTCACCATCGTCTTCGCCAACCGCGTCTATCAGATCTTACGTGGTGAGTTCGACGGCGTCGGCGCGGGCGAACCCGGTCGACGCGCACTCGACATGCTGAAGATCGATCGCCCGACGCTTGACTTCGTCGCGCTGGCGCGCGGAATGGGGGTGCCGGGCCGCGCAGTGAGGACTGCCGACGAATTCAACAAGGCCTTGGCCGAAGCCAAGGCCGAGCGTGGGCCACGCCTGATCGAAGTTCAAATGTGAAGCGCTGGGGCCCGTTGCGGAGAGCCCAGCAAGGGTGGTTCAGGCGCGCTTCGCGAGTTCTTTCGCGTACCAAACCTTGCCTCTCGAGAAGGACGTCGCTACGCCAACGTATCGCCATCCCACCGCTTCAGCCGGCATCTCGAAAATGGTTGTCCAACTGGGCCGGCGACTGAAGGTACGACCAGCCTAGTTGGTGCATGCTGCATCTGCCGCACAGAAGCATCATGCTCGTTTCCGACAACGCGCCCGCAGGGCCTATTGCTTCGCCATTTCCAGAGGCGGTTCCGCTTCCGGACCGATGGGATTTCGAAATTCATTTTCGTCGCGAAACTGCTTGAACGCGTCTTTTGCCGCCAACAGAAGGGTTGGGCTCGAGAGGACGTCGACTGCGAGGCCCGCCATTGCCTTTGCTGCGTGCGTGATCCCTTTATGCGCGGCGGGGGACTTTCCTTGAGCGACAAGCTGCCAGGAATGACCAGGCGTTCCGACTGCGTAGCACGCGATGCGGCACTGCACCGTAGGTACGACCCAGCTCACCGTTCCGACGTCGTCGACCCGATAGAAACATTGGAGGCGCCATACAGCGGATATATCTGCTCTGATAAGGATTCAGAACTCACAGGCAGTCCGTAAAGACCATACAATGAGCGAATGTTGTCAGGCGACAACGTTTTCTGTATTTCCTTCGCGAACTCTCTGTCGGAGTTGTCGAACCCGGGGCCGCCCAGTTGGAGAAGGGTTGCTTGCATAGCGTTTTCCAGAGGCGAATTTCCGACCAGGTTTGCCTCACCGGAGAGCTGCTGTACGTCTACTGTGGTTTCGGTCATGAGAGCCGCACCTTGGGCAATTTTCTTCACCCGATTCACCAGATCCCACATTTCGCTGAGGTTGGCTGCTCGAACGAGGTGGCGCACAACCGCGCGCGGTTGCACGACATTCGGCGCGATGCCTCCACCATCAACAAGAGCGTAGTGAACGCGAGCCGATGAGGGCATGTGCTCACGCATATAATTCACTCCAACATTCATGAGCTCCACAGCGTCTAGTGCGCTACGCCCCAGGTGAGGCGCCACTGCAGCATGAGCGGCGCGGCCATGAAAGGTGAATTCCATTTCCACGCAGGCGAGGGAGACAGGACTAAATACGCCGCAGAACGCGGCCGGGTGCCAGCAAACTGCCACGTCGACATCTTCGAAAGCGCCAGCCCGGACTAGGAAGCTCTTCGACGACCCGCCTTCCTCCGCAGGACAACCGTAGTAACGTACGCGCCCGGGCAGTCCGGTGTGAGCGAGCCATTCCTTCACAGCTACAGCAGCCAACAGAGAGGCAGAGCCGAGCATGTTGTGGCCGCAACCGTGTCCAGAAGCGCCCGAAGCGAGCGGCCGCTCCGCCGCGACCCCCGCCTCTTGGCTCAATCCCGGTAAGGCGTCGTATTCTCCGAGGAAGGCAATCACAGGCCCCCCCTGGCCTGCCTCACCCATGATCGCCGTGGGAATACCCGCCAGCGAATCGGTTACCGCGAAACCCCGCGAAGCCAATTCCTTGCTGTGCGCGTTCGCAGCAAAGAATTCTTGATAATTCAGCTCAGGACGATCCCAAATCCGATCACTTAAATCGTGAAACGTTGACTTGTTGGCGTCGATCCAATCCCAGACGGGCTTCGTGTTCTTCAGCATCCACTTTCTCTCCGCTCAGGTTAGGTTCGACAAATCACTCAGTGTTGGCCGCCGAACGGCGTACGCAATTCGCTCGCGACGCCGTGACAGAGATTTCTGCACACCAAATCAAAGAAAACGGCAGGCTATTCAGCTTGAAAATGCGAAACCAGGAGTCGCAGCAACGGTAATCACTGACGTCGCGAATGACGCAGCTTAAACCAAATTAGCTGCATTCTGGATATTGCGACCGCATATTGCGCAGGAATCGTGCTGCTTTTCGGCAAAATAACACGTTTGGCGCAGAAAGTTGTTGAGGCGTTGAGGTGTCGCAACGAGGTGACCTGATCGTTCCTGAGTGATCCCCTGGCCGTGCAGCAGTCCATGCTAATGCAGCCTTGGGCCTATGCTCATTTTGGCGACTGCCCCCTCAAGAGTCGCTGCGCTTGCGGAAGGGCGAGTATGTGGGATCCATTTAGGAAAGCGAAGAGTAAACGAGCACGACAGCTGCGTGCGCGCACGTCCTGCTGCGTGACTGTAGGGCCGCTTCTTCCAAAGCTTGCCGGAGGCTTGCTCCCATCGTCATTCTTGAGGGGGCTTTCTTGCAGATCAGCCCGGCCAAAGATCCGGTCAGCAGCGGCGACGAAGTCGTCTCCAATCTGGTTGCGCGGATAAGATCATATCGATGCACAACATGGAGCGTAGCGCTCGCTCTGCCGATTCAAGTGTTGATGGTTCGAACAACGCCATGGCCAAAAAGGTTAGCTCGGCAAAGCCGCGCCGCGTCGGTCCTGGTTTCCCGCACATTCCGCCTGAGAAGCATTGGCTTGCAAACGGGAAGCGGGCGGTCTCTGGTGCAAACAACGGAAGACCGCAGCACTGTAGCTGTACACGGAAACTCAGATTGGATCCCAGCTGAAGATACCGCTTGAGCGATCAAGCCCATAGAACGATCCCTTCAGTGCCGGTATCGCGTGCTCCGCGATCGATTGTGTTGTCCAGCCTTCGCTCCGCTGCACCGAGCGAATCGGCCGCGACTGGCTCATCAGAAAGATCTCATTCATGCGTATGGCGAAGATCTGGCCGGTGACATCTTTAGCCGCATCACCGAGGAGGCAGGCGACTACGGGCGCGATCTTCTCGGGCCCCATCTGCTGGATCTTTGCAACTCGCGTTTTGTCGGCGTCGGTCTCAGTCGGGATGCTGCCGATCATGCGACTCCAAGCAAACGGCGCGACGCAATTTGAACGTACATTGAAGCGGTTCATGTCGAGCGCGATGGATTTCGACAAACCGACGATACCGAGCTTGGCCGCGGCGTAGTTCGCCTGACCGAAATTGCCGATCAGGCCGGAAGTCGAGGTGAAGTGCACGAAGGAGCCGCTCTCCTGCTCGCGGAACAGCCGTGCCGCCGCACGGGAGACGTAAAACGAACCCATCAGATGCACCTTGATCACAGACTCGAAGGCCTCCACGCTCATCTTGTGAAAAATCATGTCACGCAGAATACCGGCATTGTTGACGACGCCATCGAGCCTGCCGAAATGATCCGTCGCGGTTTTAACGATTTTACCGGCTGGAACCGCTTCCGCAACGCTCTCGAAATTGGCAACGGCCGTGCCGCCGCGTTTTTTGATCTCCTCGACGACCTCTTCGGCGGGCGCCCAGCTTGAGCCAGAACCGTCTGATGCTACGCCGGGATCGTTAACCACGACCTTGGCGCCTTCGGCTGCGCAAAGTAGCGCGATCTCCCGCCCAATACCGCGGCCTGCGCCGGTGACCACGATGACTTTGTCCTGCAGCGATCCGGTCATGAAGGTGCCTCCCTTTTTGCCTAAAAAAACGATGACAGTCTCCACGCCTAAATCGGTTCTGGAGACGATCTTCAGAGGACCAATTATCTACCGGGCCCTGGAGGCTGATTTCTCCAAATGTACGGATCGCGTGGCCGAATTTTGTGCCCGATTCCGGAGAACGCGAAGGTTTTGTGCAACTCGATGGCGGGGCACCTACTTGATCAATTTAAAAGATGTAGAGAAACCAGGTGACGGACGTTTTGCTTCAGTGAGGCGGATGACCAAAGAAGTGCATGGATCCGCAACGTGGGATCGTCGCATCACTCCTCTGACGGAGTCTCAATTGGGATTGCAAAACCAGCTTTTACGCGATCCATTATGACCATTGTTTTGAATCCTTTGATGTCCGAGTTCTCATAGAAGAAGCGCCGTGTGAACTGCTCATAGTCCTCCATGGTGCGCGCAGTGACGTACAGGACAAAGTCAGCATCGCCGGTGACGTAAAATCCATTGACGACTTCAACCGATCCTTTGATGGCTTTCTTGAACTTGTCGATTATGTCTGAACGCTCGCGTTCCAAAGTGACTAGCACCAGCATTTGAATTGGCCTTCCCACCGCCTTCGGCGAAACGATCGAGACGTCAGCCTCGATGATGCCTTCCGAGCGAAGCCTCTTCAGTCGTCGTTGACACGCGGTGGGGGAAAGCCCTGCCAGCTCCCCGATAATCTCGGACGTTAGGCGATTGTTCTTTTGCACGATTTCAAGGATGCGAGCGTCAATTCGGTCGTATTGCATAATCGTCTCCAGGCCCCTGGCGATTTCCATCGCCCAATCCACACACAGTGCAGGAAATCATCCCACCGGCAGGAAAGGCGACGCAAATGATCCTGAGTACAACGTATCCTGATTGCATGGCCAATTTCAACAAATGACGGGGCAGGGACTCTCGAAGTGGTTTTTGGAACTGTTCAGCATAAATTTCCGCATTCGGCTGGTATCGCCAGGAAGCATCTGCAAGCGCTGCGTCGTCGTGATTTTGTTGCGGGGGCTGCGTTCGTCGATGGCCGCTGGATCGCGGGTGACAGAAGAGATGTCGTGATTGATCCCGCCACAGGCGAGGAAATTGCGGATGTTGCACGCTGCGATGCCGAAGATGCCGATCGGGCGATCGCGGCAGCTGAGAGATCCTTCTCTGTCTGGCGACAATTGTTGCCGATCAGGCGTGGGGCCATCCTCGGGTCTTGGGCGTCATTGATGCGCGAGCACTCGGAAGAGCTTGCCATTCTTGTCACGAGCGAGCAGGGCAAGCCGCTCGCTGAGGCGCGGTACGAGATTGCTTACGGGGCTGCATTTCTCGACTGGTTCGCTGCTGAGGGGGAGCGCACCTACGGAGAAACGATTCCCAGTCATAAGCCCGGAAGTTTGCTTCACGTGCGAATGCAGCCGATTGGCGTTGCTGCGGCAATCACTCCCTGGAATTTCCCGGTCGCGATGATTGCGCGAAAGGCTGGAGCCGCTCTTGCAGCCGGTTGTCCGGTCATCGTGAAGCCTGCTCCAGAGACTCCGCTCTCTGCTCTTGCGTTGGCCAGGTTGGCTGAACAAGCGGGGATACCGCCCGGTGTGTTTCAGGTCCTCGTTGGCGACCCTATCGAACTCTCGGCGCCTTTGCTGCGCGATACAAGGGTGCGTGCTCTTTCGTTCACTGGCTCTACTCAGGTTGGTCGTCTGCTGCTTCAGGGGACGGCCGATACAGTGAAGAAAGTGTCGCTCGAGCTCGGAGGGCACGCCCCCTTTCTCGTCTTCGACGATGTCGAACTCGATAAAGCTGTCAAAGGGGCAGTAGCCGCGAAGTTCGCTACGTCGGGTCAGGATTGCTTGGCGGCTAATCGGATCTACGTGCAGCGGGGCATCTATGCTGCCTTCGTCGAGGCCTTTGCGGCTGCAATGGGTCAACTCAAAGTAGGTCACGGACTGGAGCCTGCAACAGATATTGGCCCAATGACGAAACTGTCGGTGGCCAACAAGTGCAGGGCTCAAATCGACGATGCGGCAGCAAAAGGGGGGCGGGTCATTTCCGCAAAAATGGAGCCGAGCCTGGGTGAGAACTTCGTTCTTCCGGCGCTGCTAAGTGATGTCACGGAAGACATGCTCATTTGTCGAGAAGAAACGTTCGGCCCGGTAGCCGCTGTACTTCCGTTCGACTCCGAAGAAGAGGTGCTCGCTCGCGCCAACGCCAGCGAAATGGGGTTGGCCGCCTACGTGTATACGGACAGCCTGCGACGAGCGCTTCGGCTTTCCGAGCAAATGGAATACGGCATGGTTGGCGTCAATACTGCTTCATTTACGGGCCCGCCTATTCCGTTCGGGGGATGGAAGCAATCCGGCCTTGGCCGCGAAGGTTCGCGACACGGCATCCACGAATACATGGAAATGAAATACGTCTGCTTCGGCGATTTGCCGGCTTAGGAGAATAGAGATGACTGATATCAAGGCCATCGCCGAGCGAGATCGTTCGACTGTTTTGCATCCGTTCACCCAGCTCAAGGATTTCGCCTCAGGCAAGATCGGCGATCCCACGATCGTCACCAGGGGCAAGGGTATCCGAATTCAGGATGCGCTCGGACACAGCTACATTGACGGTTTTGCCGGCCTGTATTGTGTAAACATTGGGTACGGTCGAACTGAAGTCGCTGAAGCCATTGCGCGGCAGGCTTATCAGCTGGCCTACTACCACACATATGCTGCTCATACGACCGAGGAGTTGGCGGCGCTCTCGGATCGTCTCGTGCGAATGGCGCCCGGCAAACCAAGCAAGGTGTTTTTTGGGCTGTCCGGATCAGACGCAAACGAAACCCAGGCCAAGCTCGTCTGGTACTATAACAATTTGCGTGGCCAACCGAAGAAGAAGAAGATCATCTCGCGCGAGCGCGGATACCATGGCTGCTCCGTAATTTCTGGCTCGATGACCGGAATGTCCTTCTACCATGATCACATGGACCTTCCATTTCCGGGCATTTTGCACACAGGCACACCTCACCACTATTGGGGCGCTGAGCCAGGCGAAACGGAAGAGGCGTTTTCTCGCCGACGTGCGTCGGAGCTCGAGCAGCTGATCGTGCGGGAGGGCCCGGAAACCATCGGTGCTTTCATCGCTGAGCCGGTCCTTGGCACGGGAGGAATTACACCGCCTCCTGCTGGCTATTGGCGTGAGATCCAGGCCGTGCTCAGGCGTTACGACGTTCTTCTCATCGCCGATGAGGTGATTTGCGGCTTCGGTCGAACCGGGGCTGATTTCGGGAGCATGCTCTACGGCATGGAGCCAGATCTCGTTACGGTCGCCAAAGGTCTGACATCTGGCTACGTGCCCCTCTCGGCAGCCATTGTTGGTGAGAAGGTTTACGCAGTTATGGAAGAGGCCGCCGATCGAGTGGGGGCATTTTCGCACGGGTACACGTACTCCGGCCATCCGATAGCGGCGGCTGCCGCCAATGCAGTTCTCGATATTGTTGAGAAGGAGCAGCTGAGCGACCGGGCCAGAACCGTGGGCTCGCATTTCCACAGGCGGCTGAAGGAGAGATTCGCGCAGATGGAGATCGTCGGAGAGGTTCGGGGCGTGGGCTTGCTCGGGGCGATCGAGTTTGTTGCAGACCGCCAGACGAAACGCCGATTTGATCCAGAGCTCAAGGTGGGAGCCCGAATCTCAAAAGCTGCTCGAGATCGCGGACTCATTGCCCGGGCAATGCCTCATGGGGATATTCTTGGATTTGCCCCGCCGCTTGTCGTGTCCGAAGCTGAAATCGATGAAATCGTGGATATAGCATATCAAGCGACCAAGCAGGTTATGGACGAGCTCGCCAAGCAATCCTGAGCCGCTTGGAGGTGCTGATCGACAGAGAGGGCAAACATCGACCGCTTGACGTGGCCGGGCGGCTCATGGGCGGCGGCCCGTGCAATGAAATAAGCTGGTTCGTTCGACGACGGTCGATCTTTCGGGGGCACAACTCTCTCGCATTGCGCGAAGACGGCAGGCATCTATCTCAGCTGAAAGCACGGCGGAAAGCCGTCGGCGCGAATTGCCGAGACTTGGGACGATCTGCGTATGAATATCCTTGCAGGAGATGTCGTCCGCGAATGGTTAGGCTCGACACCCCGGCCTCTAGCAAGCGATCGCTCGAGAGGAGAGCGACGATAGGCATGACGATCTATTCAAAGAACAGACGGCGTTTGGGCTCGAACTATCAGCTGGTGCGAGCTCTGGCAGGGCATCGGGTCAATCTCCAATTGAGCTTCTGCCTTCGTCTCGGGCGCGCGCGGTGGAGGCATAAGCGCATAAAAACCTGCGCATTAGTCGGGCTATAAGCAGAATTTCAGCGTTAATGCGCGCCTTATTGAAGATTTCAGCTTCAGGTACTCGATAATATTTCTGTGAGCGGATGGCGAGGGTCCGCACTAGGAGCAACACTGATGTTGGCTGCTGCTTGGCCTCACATGTCCGGGGATCTTGCGTCCACACGGCGGGGCGCCGCCGTGTTCCTGGACAATCTCGAGGACATCGCGCTCGCCATCGGTCGGCATAACTGGGTCGCACGGTGGACAAACATCGGCGACGCTCATTTCGTTCTTTCTGAAAAGAATTTTAAGAAGGGGGCGCTCGCCGAGGCGACCGACGCCTGGCTCTGCGCACTCACCGCCTTCGAAGTTGCCAGGCGACTGGTCGATGAAGATGATCCTAAGAGCGAAGAGATTCTGGCAAAGGTTGATGCCAGCATTCAGAGGTTCGGACTATCGCTCGAGCAGAAGGTCGAACAGGTGCTGATTGCCTCCGATCAATCCGAGTTTTTCGCCTACTACTTCTCCCCTGTCGGTCGTCATCCATCCGCTCCGGCAGTCATTTGCATTAGCAGGGAAGAAGAAACGGGAGCCGCGCTGCTCGGAAGGCTCCTGCCTGCGGTAATCAGTCGCGGCTTCGCGGTTCTGGTCGTCTCTCATGAAGAGGTTTCAGCTCAGTGGCGCGGCCAGTCGGAACTGGCATTGTCTTCCTGCTTGGATTACCTGTCAGGTCAGCCTGGCGTCGATGGGGCTCGGATCGGAATTTATGGGGAAGGTTTGTCGGCTGCTCTGGCTACTGATTTCGCAATCTCTGATCGGCGCGTTGCTGCAGCGGTTTGCGATGGTGGCCTTTGGGACTGGGCTCGGACTCTCGCGTCCGTTGGTCGGAAGACCAAACCAGCGGACGTGCTGGATGAGAGCGTACTGGCGGCACGTCGGTCACGATTAGCACGAAAGTTGAGATGCCCCGTTCTTGTGGTCGCTGGTGGGCGTGGCACGGTCAGCGTGTCGGAGGCAATCAAATTGCAAACGGACTGCAGGGCTGCGCGCGTTGATCTGGAGTTGGCCATGCCGCGGATGACCCGGACTTCCATCGGGGAAATCGAAAATTTCGTGTCTTCCGACGACTACATCTTCGGATGGCTGGAGCATAAGCTCGCAACGGCTCAATGAGGTCGATGCCATCGATGACTATAATACGCCGATACTCAGCTTTTGAGATGCCAACCGGCTATTCTTGGCAATCGAGGACAACCTTTTGTTGAGGTAGCGCAGGGAGTCCTCATCGAGCTCGGCAAAAATCGTCGAGTTGAGAGCTTGCCTTTTGATCGAGAGATTCATGATTTCCGCCTGAGCCTTTTGAGTAAGCGACATCTGCAGGAATCTCGCGTCGTTAGGCGATGTGACACGGATCAGCAGATCCATTTTTTCAAGCTTCTTCGTCTGGTTGGTGACGAATGCTGGATGGATCCGAAGCTTGTTCGCAATCGCTATTCCCGAGACCCCGCGTCCATCGTCGAGCTCCTCGACTGCCATGAGGATCAACCACTGTGGTTCGGATATTCCAAGCATTTGGGCCCAGCTCTTATGTATTTCCTCAAGCTGGGAGTGGATCTCGACAATATTCCAGATGAAATCACTAACGGCTTTGTCGGAGTGTTTTTCTTCGGCCATCTCGCTCTTTCCGCCAAACTGGGAGTCTCTGGGAGCAGAACATGACACCCGCTGCGAATAGGTACGTACCCCGCTTCTGTCGCTCTAAACAGGGGGGCGGTGACAAGGATGGCATGCAAAAATAAATTGACTTATACAATTGATCTTAGCTATTGATGGTGTCGACCGTTTTTCGTGAAACAAATCGGCGGTCATGTTTGAATCTCCAAGGAAGCCTCTGGGATGCCCCCCGGAGGCTTTTCTTCAATAGCGCCAAATTTTTCCTAATAAAGTTGTCGGCAGTTGTTGCGCGTGGGCAACTTCGCTTGGCCAAATGTCAGATGTATGAATTAATTAATTTTCACAATTGAGTAAGAGCGCTATAGCATGACGGACGGCGAGGGGTGCCTCGAAGTCGTTCCGTCAAGCACCCGCCATGGGCGTAGCTGCGGATCTTCTGAAGGCGGAGACGACGTTCCAACTTGGAGGTTCATCAATGAAATTGACTAAGAGTCTTATCCTGGGTTCTGCGGTACTGTTCGCCGGCACGGCGGCGCAGGCGGCCGATCTTCCTGTGAAGGCGAAGCCGGTCGAGTACGTGAAGGTCTGCTCACTCTATGGTGCCGGTTTCTACTATATTCCGGGGACCGATACCTGCATCAAGCTCGGCGGCTACCTGCGTGTCTGGACCGGCTTGCATACGAACGTCATCGCTTACCCCGCCGACAGTGGTTTGGGTGCGGCACAAAACCGGCTCAGCAACTACTATACGGCCCGTGCTCGTGAAGCTCTGACCATCGATACGCGCACCGCGACCGAATATGGAATGCTCCGTACCTACTTCATGGGCTGGTTCACCTGGACTTCAGGCGGCTATACCGGGGCCGGTACGGGCCTCGCGGGGGGCGCAACGACGTATAACGCGGCGCCAGCGGGCACGAGCGGTAGCGGCTCCGTCGCCGGCGGAGCGCTGGGCGTCCCCTACGCGTTCATCCAGTTCGCGGGCTTCACACTCGGCAAGGCCCAGTCGCAGTTCACCACCCCATGGGCCGATTATCCGGCTAACTGGCACGACCTGCCTGGCAGCGGCGGCTGGGAGCCCGTGAACCAGCTCACCTATACGGCCGACTTCGGCCAGGGCATCACGGCTTCATTCTCTGCCCAGGATCAGGTTGCCAATTACACAAGCAACGTCTGGAATGTGAGCGCTGCGACGCCTGCGGGGCTCGCAGCTGGTGCATACGGCGCCAATGACATCGGCGGTACGCGTGCTCCTGATTTTGTTGCCATGCTCCGAGTTGACCAGGCTTGGGGCCTCTTCCAAGCCTCGTTCGCTGCCCACGACAACCATGCCGCCTACTACGGCGCGACTGAGGTCACTGGCCATCCGGATGATAAGTGGGGCTGGGCTGGACAGCTGGCATTGTCGATCAAGAACCTGCCGACTGGCCCAGGTGATACAGTGAACCTCACGGGTGTGTACACGAAAGGTGCAAGCCGTTATAGCTTCCACAGCTATATGTCCAGCACCGTCGCGATGTACGGCGGTACGGGTTTGGCGGGTGCTTACCAGAGCGTCGGACTTGCTGGTCTTTCGGACTCGGTGTTCGTTGCAGGTGCTGGTCAGGAGCTGACTACGACTTACGGCTTTAACGGCGGTTACACACACAACTGGGATCCACACTGGGCCTCGACTATCTACGGCGGGTTGGGCGCTGTGCGCTACAACGGCACAGCCAAGGGTTACATCTGCGGTGCGATGGTCACTGGGCTCGCGTTGTCGAGTGGGCTGGCTGGCTGTAACCCCGACTTCAACTATGCCGCTATCGGTACATACACCTCCTGGACGCCCGTCAAAGGCCTGACTTTCTTGGCCGAAGTCAACTATATGATGCTGGATCAGAAGTATGCGGGGGGAAGCACTGTAACGCTGCCGCTGCAGTCGGGTATCGCAAAACCGGGTGCTGTGTACGAGCTGAAGGACCAGAACAGCCTCACGCTGCTCCTCCATGCTCAGCGAAATTGGTGAGACGCGGTCAGGCTAGCATAAGAAGAAGCACTATACGCAGCTATTCGAGAAGGCCTCCGGCGTGCAGCCGGAGGCCTTTGACTTGCATTGGTGCAGGGTGGACACTTATCGCATCCACAGGACGATGGCAGCGAGAGTGACCACGGCGCGGTAGTATCGGCAGCGCTTTGGAAGCGGGTGACGACGCGGCGGAACTGCTTGAGTTTGCAGGAACAGCATTCCTCAAATATCGCTCGGCATAGAGATGCTTGTCGCGCGGACATTTAAGTGCGCGTGACGGGTTGTTCGGGATGACAGGTAGCGCTTTTTTGGCGATGTCTTGGAGCAAATGATCGGGTTCATAGGCTGTATCGGCGATGACGACCTCGGCCAGTCATTCGGATCGACGCGGCAGCTTGTGGTGCATCGCCCTTCTGGCCTGCGGTGAGCGCGAACCGCAAGGGGCACCCCAGGCCGCGAACGGCGATATGTATCTTCGTGCGCAGGCGGGCCGCCCCACCTGCCAGCACCTAATCTTCAGACCCCTTTTTGTCGCTCCCGGCGTGCTGATGCGCCCGGGCGATGCTGGAATTGACGATCAGATATTCGTGACGATCCTGGTGAGCGCGCCGGTTAATTAGGCAAGCGGATCGACGTCGTTCAGCTTACAGGTTTCGACCAGAGAGGCGGTCACCACCGTCGGAGCCTGCGAACAGCGTGCCGCGCGGCAATCAGGATGGAAGTGGAGAGTCAATCGGGATGAGAGAGCGTCGCCGAGCTCGTGACGCAGGGAGGGCGTAGCCCGACCGGAGTTACGAGCTCGGCGACGGCGCGATCCACAAGGCACCGCGCCGTCTGGTGATCGCGGCCGGCTGGTTATGCAAGTGGTTCTTCCGGCATGAGGAATCACTCGCTTGCCAGGCCGACACATTACCGATCACCAGATGAGGCTCTACATGAAGTACCGTCAGACCGATACCCCGCCAGTGGCAGCCGCCAAGGCGTCGTTCAGCACGTCTACCGCTTATCGGATGGAGAAGGATCCCCGCCTTCCATCGCGGAAGAAGGGAGCCCGCGGCAGTCGCCGGCCAGATTCCTTGGCCGGCGTATTTGAGGCCGAGGTCGTGCCAATGCTGAAGGCCGCGCCCGGCGTGCGGCCGATTGCGATCTTCGAAGAGATCTTGCGACGGCAGCCTGAACTCGGGACCGGCATCCGCCGCACGCTGGAGCGCCGGATCCGAGCCTGGCGGGCGATCCACGGCGAGGAGCAGGAAGTGATCTTCCGCCAGACCCACGAGCCCGGCCAGGTCGGCCTCTCCGACTTCACCGACATGGGCGAGCTGGGCGTCAGCATCGCCGGAGCGCCGCTCGATCACCGCCTCTACCGCTTCCGGCTGGCCTATTCCGGGTTTGAGCACGCCCCTGTCGTGCGCTGGGTGGCGAGAGCTTCGTCGCCTTGGCCGAAGGGCTGCAAAATGCCCTGTGGTCGCTCGGCGGCGCGCCGCGAGAGCATCGGACCGACAGTTTGTCGGCCGCATTTTGCAATCTCGATCGGAACGCGAGGAGGATCTAAGGCACCGGTACGAGGATCTTTGTGCCCATTACGGCATGCGGCCTTCCCGCAACAACCGCGGCATCGCCCATGAGGACTGCGCGATCGAAGAGCCCACGGCCACCTCAAGCGGGCGATCGTCGACGCGCTGCTCCTGCGCGGCACCGCCGACTTCGATGACCTTGCCGCTTACCGCGGCTTCATCGACGAGATCGTCAGCCGCCACAATGCCCGCAACGCCAAGCGGATCGATGCCGGGCGCGCCGTGTTGCAGGGCTTGCCGCATCGCTGTGCCTCCGACTACGAGGAGGTGATCGTCCGCGTGACCTCGTCCGGCGGCTTCACCTTACGCAAGGTGTTCTACACGGTGCCGTCACGTTTGATCGTGCCACCGGCTGCGGGTGCGGTTCTACGACGATCGCCTCGACGTGTTCGTCGGCGGCACCCACCCTGCTGCGCGAGCGGCCGCATCCCAACGGCAAGCACGACCAGGTCGTCGATTATGTCACGTGATCCATTCCTTGCGGCGCAAGCCGATGGCGCTTGTCAATCTGGTCTATCGCGATCGGCTGTTCCCGCGTGAAGCTTACCGCCGATCCTTCGACCCTTGCGCGAACACTTGCCGGACAAGAAGGCCTGCCGGATCATGGTCGATCTGCTCGCACTCGCCTATGAGCGCGGCTGCGAGGCCGAACTTGCCGATCAGCTCGCGGCTGACCTTGACGCCGCCCGACTAGCCGACATCAACCGGCTGCCGATCAATGGCTGCGAGCGCAGAAGCTCCAGGTCGGCCGACGCGAGCTCAATCTCGAGGCCGCCGTCAATCGCTTCGACTTCGATCTCCTGATCCTCGATGACCTTGCCTACCTCACCAAGGATCAGGCCGAGACCAGCGTGCTGTTCGAGCTATCGATGAGACGGACCGCCGTGTTCCGCTCGCGGCGGCGTCCGGGCCGCCGTTATGTACAGCCTGATCGTCGAGGTAGATCCACAAGCTTGGGTCGCCGACGTCCTGGCGCGCATCGCAGCACATCCAGTCCAAAAGATCGACGAACTGCCGCCCTGGAATTGTGCGGCGAAATTAGCAAGTCGATCAGGGTGCGTGAGTGACCGCTACGCACTCCTCACCGGATCGTTACCTTTCGCACCACTCACCCGGGGCGACACGGCGCGGTCACGCCGACGATAGCCTCCGGGCTGGGACAGAGCCGTGATGTTGCAAAGATACAACATCGATGGGCAGAAGATGACTTGGAAAAATTAATTAATTGCAGCAATTGATCAGGCAAACTAGATCTAGAGCGGGGCGCCTCGGAGCGGTCCGTTACCTCAGCCTAGCTGCAGCGGATCTTTGCAGCGCGGAGGAAGACGTTTCCTAGCTTGGAGATTGATCGATGAAACTAATGAAAAGTCTTGTCCTCGGTTCCGCCGCAATGCTCGCGGGTGCCGGGGCGCAGGCAGCCGACCTTCCCGCGAAAGCCAAAGCGGTCGAATATGTGAAGATCTGCTCGCTGTATGGCGCGGGATTCTACTACATCCCGGGGACCGACACCTGCATCAAACTTGGTGGCTACCTTCGCGTTGAGGTCGGTCTCAACACAAACAGCATTTACAACGGCCAATTCAGCGGCGTCGCTGGCGCGCACAATCGGCTGAGCAATTACTACACGGCTCGTTCGCGTGAAGACTTCAACATCGACACACGCACCGCGACCGAGTACGGCGTGGTTCGTACGTTCTTCGATGGGACCTTCTCCTGGACCACGGGCGGTTATGCCGGTGCCGGTACAGGCGCCGCGGGCGGCGCAACTGCCTATGACTCTGCTCCTGCCGGAACAAGCGGTAGCGGTTCGGTCGCGGGTGGTTCGCTCGGCGTCTACTACGCGTTCATTCAATTCGCTGGCTTCACCATGGGGAAGGCCGTTTCGCAGTTCAGCGCCCCGTGGACCAACTATCCGCAGAACAATTTTGACGGTCTCGTCGGCGGCGGCGGCGCGGTCACTGGTGTAAACCAATTCACCTATACCGCGGACTTCGGTCAAGGCATCACGGCGGCGATCTCAGCCCAGGACCAAGTTGCGTACTATCAAGCCGGCCTCATCAACGTATCGGGCATTACTTCTGCCGGCATCGTCGGCGGATCCTACGGTTTGAACGATATTGGCGGCTCGCGTTCTCCGGACCTCGTGGGTATGGTTCGTGTTGACCAGGCTTGGGGCTTATTCCAGGCGTCGGTCGCCGCACACGACAACCATGCCGGCTACTATGGCGCATCGGAGACGATCGGTTATCCGGCCGACAAGTGGGGCTGGGCTGTTCAGTTGGCCTTGTCAATCAAGAACATCCCGACCGGTGCGGGCGACACGCTCAACATCCAAGGCGTCTACACGGATGGCGCCACTCGCTACAACATCCAGGATCTGGCTGCGGTCAGCTACTCGATGTTCGGCAGCACCGGCTTGGCCGGCGCCTACCAGAGCGTCGGTTTTGCCAGCGCGCCCGATGCCGTCTTTGTCGCCGGTTCGGGACTTGAGACGGTCAAAACCTACGGCTTCCGCGGTGGCTATGTCCATAACTGGGATCCATACTGGAACACCGGCATCTACGGTGCGTGGGCTGCAATCCGCTACACCGACACTGCGAAAGGCTTCATCTGCGGCAGTGCGGCGATGGGCGCTCTTCTCATCGTGGGTTCGACCTGCAACCCGGACTTCAACATCGCCCAGGCCGGTATCATCACCCGCTGGACTCCGGTCAAGAACCTGACTTTCTCGGCTGACTTGAACTGGACCCATGTTGACCAGAGGTTTTCTGGCACGGTGGCCTATGCAGGAAACGCGGCGACTGCCAAGCCGGCTGCTGTGTATGAACTCAAGGACCAGGACAGTTTTACGCTGCTGCTCCGTGCTCAGCGCAACTGGTGAGTCTCTGTCAAACTAGTGGAAGGAGAGAAGATAGCGGCTCAATTAACTCTAACCTCCAAGGAAGGCCTCCGGCATGCCCGCCGGGGGCCGTCTAATGCAATGCAAAGCTCTACCAAAACGCGACCGCTTCCCACTATATGGCAATCGGCGCGAACCCGGTTAAATTGGTGTTTCACCCAAGCGACAGCAACTTGCGGCAAACTTCCACGTTTCGGCCGTCGCCATCGTCGTGTGCGGGAAGTTTCTGCGACTGAGGAGTTCATAAGCAGAACGTCTCCTCCTCGATACTGAACGAAATTGTACGCCACAGCTTCGTTTATGGCGATGTCCGATTGCCATGATCTCGCCTCTGTTGCGAAGGCGCCGTCGCAGTGAAATGCAGGACTCGCTGGTCTCGACGAGGAGAGAGTGGCAGAACCCCACGTATAGCGACAGGAGTTCTTGATAGCCCTCCGCAGTGATGCGTTTCCTACGAAGGCGATCGTGCATACGACGACGAGCACGCGCTATGCGTCCGCCAAAAACGCCTCCTGATGCACCTGATGGCCAAGGCAGATACCGAGAATTGGGACGCGACAGGACGCTGCATGTTCCCAGCGGAGGGACCAGGGAGATAACAATCGCGCGCACTGCGAGCCACCAACACGTGGCGCGACACGTACATGGTCCACTCTGCAGTCCATATTTGTGGGCACATAACCGAATCTCGGATCTACGACCAAATCCTGCATCAAAGTAAGAAAATCAACCATATTACCCTCGCGGAAGCGAGATGCTGGCTATTTTCTCCTTCACAAGCCGGTATTTTCCTATGGTGAATGGCGCCGCCTTCTCGACGCGGACGAAGATTAAGACCAGATCAGCGCGACCTCGACCTGATCGCTATCGCGTCTCTTAGTCGCCGAGCGGGAAGTTGCCGCACGAAGGGGCGTGCAGGCCGCAGCAGGCGCGCCGGTGCCGCAGAATTCCATCAGGAGAAAACCTTCATGGCAGCCCTACCGCTTTCCGGCATCAAGATTCTTGATCTCACGCGCGTGCTTGCCGGTCCGCTGTCATCGCAGATGCTGGGCGATCTTGGCGCTGACGTGATTAAGATCGAGCGGCCAGGCACGGGCGATGACGCGCGCACTTTCGGGCCCCCCTATTTAAAGGACCCGGAAGGGCGCGAAAACAACAATAATTCGTTCTATCTCTGCGCCAACCGAAACAAGCGCTCAGTCACGGTGAATATCGCAAACCCCGATGGGCAGGCTATCATTCGCGAGCTTGCGAAGGACTGCGACGTCTTTATGGAGAACTACAAAGTTGGGGACCTCAAGCGCTATGGCCTCGACTATGAAGCTATCCGCAAGCTCAACCCGCGCATCATCTACTGCTCCGTCACCGGCTTCGGCCAGAGCGGGCCATATGCGTCACGCCCGGGTTATGACGCGATTTTCCAGGCCATGGGCGGCTTGATGAGCACCACCGGCCATATGGATGGTGAGCCCGGCTCAGGACCGATGAAGATCGGTCCTTCCATAGTCGACTACATGACCGGTATGAACTCTTCGATCGCGATCTTGGCCGCTCTCTATCACCTGAAAGCGAATGGCGGGCGGGGCCAACACATCGATGTCTGTCTGTTCGACACCGTGATCGCATCGCTGTCCCACTATGCGCAAATCTATCTCGTCAGCGGCAGGACACCGCCGCGCCGCGGCACCTGGGGTAATGGCGGGATGCCCGCCGGCGTATTTCGGTGCGCTGATGGCGAATTGATGCTGGTCGCCGGCAATGACACGCAATTTGCGCGCATGTGTGCGGTGCTCGGAACGCCCGAGCTCGCAACCAATCCGAAATTCGCCAAGAACAACGATCGCGTCACCAATGGTAAGGAGCTCATGGCGATCTGCGCCGGCGTGTTTCTCAAGAAAAACGTTTCCTATTGGCTCGAGAGGCTTGAAAAAGCCGGCGTGCCCTCTGGCCCGATCAATGATTTTGGGCAAGTCTTTGCCGATCCGCATGTGCGTCAGCGGGGCATGGAGGTAAAGGTCGAACACCCCTTCGAGCAGTCGCTCGCGCTAATCCGCAATGCGCTCACGTTCTCAGAGACGCCGGTGAAGGAATATCGCTACCCCCCGCGACTGGGCGAACACACGTGCGAGATCTTGTCAGCCACGCTCGGCTATCACGATGCCAAGATCGCAGAATTGAAACAGGCCGGGGCAATTTAGCTCATGAAGGTTTGACGCTGGATCCGCTAATTCGGTTCACCGCTCGATTTCGGTCGGGCGGGAGAGTAGGTGTCTCAAGTCGTAAGATTGCGTCATGATCACGGTCAATGTTACTGAGAGTAGTCTTTAAACTATCTGGCGCGACCTGAAGCTCGTGCGAATCGAAGGAAGTTCATGAGGAGCACGTGTCCTTGCTCGGTCAGTATCGATTCCGGATGAAATTGCACGCCATGAGTCGGATGATAACAATGTGCAAGGGCCATGATCTCGCCTTCATCGGAATGCGCTGTGACCGTGATATCCGGCGCACATGCTTTGTCGAGCTCAACAAGGAGCGAATGGTAGCGACCAACACGAAGTGGGGAGAGGAGCTCGTTGAACAGCCCTTGACGATCATGTCTTTTGCGAAGACCTGCCGTGCATTGGGTGCCGCGCGCGGGGTCCGCCAAAAACGCTCCCGACACACTGATGCCCCAGGCAAATGCCGAGAATTGGAACGAGACCTGAAAGTTTGCGGACGACGCGGTCGATATTCCGGCTTCAACTGGAGTACAGGGACCGGGCGAGATCACCACGGCGCGCGGCTTGAGACCGACAAGATCGCCGATACTGGCCGCTCCGCTGCCTCGCCAAGTTTTAAAAAATAGCGGGCGATATTGAAGACAAAGAAATCGTATTCGATGATGATAATCAAAATGCACCAGACGGGTCAGCCCGAAATGCGTCAAAGATTCGCTGCGCCTTGGCGAGCGTCTCCTCGTATTCAGCTTCTGGCTTCGACATCGCCGTTATGCCGCTACCCGCATGAAACACAGCTACATCGCCGCTAGCCGTGGCCGTGCGGATCGCAATATTCGTATCCATGTGTCCGTTGAAGCCAATAAAGCCGATCGCCCCGCAATAGACCTCTCGTGCCACACGCTCGATTTCGGCAATCAGTTCTATCGACCGCACCTTCGGCGCGCCAGTAATGGAGCCACCAGGAAAGCAGGCCTGAAGCAGACTAACGGCGTCTTGGTCTTCCGCAAGTCCGCCGCCAACAATTGACACGAGGTGGTGCACCGAGGCATAGGACTCGAGATTGCACAGCGCTCGAACATCGACCGAATCGGAAGTGCAAACGCGTGACAGATCGTTGCGCAGGAGGTCGACAATCATTGTATGCTCGGCACGGTCCTTTTCGGACGCGAGTAGCAATTCAGCGCGCCGCTGATCTTCCTCGGAATCAGCGGAGCGCGCAATGGTCCCCTTGATTGGACGTGTTTCGACTTTTCGTCCATCGAGTCTTAGGAAACGTTCCGGCGAGCTCGATGCAATAATGAACTTGCCGTAGCGCAAAAGAGCTGCAAAAGGTGCGGCGTTCAGTGAACGCAGCCGACTATAGAAGGCAAGTGGATCAAATGGAGTTGAAAGTCCGGCGCTGAAGCGCTGTCCAATATTCGCTTGGAAAATGTGTCAGCGAGAATCAACTCGATGACGCGCTTAACTGCCGCAACGTAGCCTCGCGGCTGAAAATGGAATGCCATGGACCGGCTATGCCAGGGAAATCACTCGGCGGCGATACTGGGCTGGCAAGGAGCAATTCGAAGGCATCGCCTCGATGGCGTGCGCGCTCCTCCCGAAACGCTGGATCCTGCTTCGGCCATCCGGTAGAGACAATCCAGCATCTGCGATCACGGTGATCGATGCTAACGACCACACCATAGAGATGCAGGATGGATTGGGGCGAACGAAGACCGGGATTTGCCGGAAGTGGCAATCGCTCCAAAGTTCTATTGAGATCGGCAAAAGCCGGCTGCGCCTCCCTGGAAGGGTGGAAGATCGGGCCGATGCTCTTGCGGATACTTGCCGAGCAGGCTGTGAAGCACCTCCCATGGGTTTCCCGTGAGTTCCTCTCCACTACAACGCGCCTGCCCGTCCTCGACCAGATAGGTGCTGAACGGATCGCCCGTCAGATATGAGCAACGCTCGTTGCGAGAGACATCGCATCGCTGCCACAGGTTCAATCCAATCCATTCCGCAGACGTGCATCAAGTCGTCAATAAGGCGTGGGCCCGCGTCCCGCACCGATAGCGGTTCGCACGTCAGCGTACTGAAGATCAAATGGAATCCTCTGTCGCACGACAGTGTTCTTCAAGTTTACCCCGGCCAGTAGGAAGTGCTCCGAGCCACATGGCTCGTCATTACGCTTCAAGCTGAACGCGCATCTACTGGCAAGTCGGCCGCGAACCGCAGCTCTCGGAGTAGTCGTACACGCCTGATCGATTCCTGGTACAGGTGATGTGCTTTGTATGCTGCCAGTTCCGTCTCACTGTCGAACCCACCATAGACCGTCGTTACCGCTGGCGATTGCGTGCCAACTCAAGCCGGCGTGCATGCGCAATTGTGGTGAGAACCGACAGGCCCGCGATGATCTGGTCGATATGGGCCTTGTCTTTCGCAGTGAACAAGACGATGCGACGAATCATGAGTGCCGTAAGGTGACATCGGAAGTGTTCGCATAAGCGTCCTGGGGGCTAGATCGCCGCAACACCACTCGCCGCATTCCGTTTCGCGCGCAAGATGACCGGTGGCTTGACATTTTTTTTCATTGTAATGCGGTCTGAAACGGAACGCGCCGGAGCTCAGCCTGGTCAGAAGCCGTAAGGGGCAAGACGTTCAATCGTTTGAATGTGGCGGGCGAGCAGATGACAGCTTTGTCGGGCTCGCGCGCTTGCAGTGCTTGCACTATGAGCCGATGATCCAGGTTCGACCTCGGTTGCCACCCGGCACTGCGCGCCATCGCGAACACCAATCTAGAGTTTGCAAGCTGTAGCCCATTCAAGCTGGCGAGTAGCCTCGGCATCGCGCAGGGCGCCACCAGCGCCTGATGAAAGGCTCGGTTAGCCATCTCAAACTCCTGAATCGTCTGGGCATGGTCCGCTTCGATCAAAACGAGCTCAATCCCGTGACAAGTGTTGATGTGAGCTTTGGAGCAGCATTGCGCAACCCGACCACCTCGAGCGCTGCGCGCACCTCTGCGATCTCTTTCACACCGACTTCGTTTCGAGCGGAGCAACCCGCATACCGCGACGAGGCACGGCTACGATAGGATGTTGCGCCTCTAGTTGGCGGAAGGCCTCGCGCACTGGGACGTGACTGGAATTGAAGTCCCGCGCGACATGATCCTGACGAAGCGGGGCGCCCGGCTGCAGCTCACCACGGATGATGCGCTCGCCAATCGTTTCCATGATGCGCCATGCAAGCGTCGTGTTTTTAGCCGTCATAGATTATCTATCGTTGGTGCTGGATTCGGCATCGGTTGTTCAGGCGAGCGCCAATCCTACGAAGTGGCTCGGCTCGAAAATCATCGGGGAAGCCACCATGTTGCAGTTTTTCGGGTTGACGCCGAACCGAGCCTGCGACAGTCACTGCAGGCCGGTCGAAGCACTTCCCAAGGAGTGTCCGTCTCATTGAAGGTTCAGCTAGCATCGATTCGTGACCAGCTAGTCGATAATTGTCGTCGATATCTATGATCGGTTTGTCGCTTTGAAAGCAAGTCTTATGGTTGCTGGTGTTGGTGCGGGGAGGACGACAACGTCAGCAGTGCGCCGGTTCGCGGCGACTGGACGCGCGATGAGGCCGAAGCGCTCTATCGTCTTCCATTCGCCGATCTGATGTTTCGAGCGCAGAACGTTCATCGCGACAACTTCGATCCGAACCGCGTCGAAACCGCAAGCCTGCTCAGCATCAAGACCGGCGGCTGCCCGGAAGTCTGCGGTTACTGTTCGCAGAGCGCACATTACTCGAGCGGCCTGAAAGCCACCCGTCTGATGAATTGCGCCAATGTGGTCGCCGCGGCGCGGCGCGAGCCAAGGATGCAGGCGCAAGCCGCTTCTGCATGGCCGCGGCTTGTCTCAGTCCAAAAGCCCGCGACCTTGAGCAGGTCTGCGAGATGATTTCCGCTGTTAAAGATCTCGGGATGGAGACCTGCGTCGCGCTCGGCATGCTGACGATCAAGCAGGCCGCACGCCTCTCTGAGGCCGGGCTCGACTTCTGCGATCACAACGTCGATACCTCACCAGAGTTCTATGGCAAGCTCATCAGCACCCGGACTCTGAATAGCCGCATAGAAATCCTTGAACATGCGCGCAAGGCAGACATCAAGATATGCTGTGGCGGCATTGTCGGGATGGGCGAGTCCGTCGATGACCGCCTCGCCATGCTAGTGCTGCTGGCAAATCTCCCCAGTCATCCGGACAGCGTGCCGATCAACCTGTGGAACGAGGTCAAGGACGTGCCAGTCAATGAGACGGCGTCCGGATCCTATCGCAGTGGTACGCCTCATCGCGGCGGCCCGGATCATGATCCGAAGAGCGTGGTGCGGTTATCTGCCGGGCGGCAATATATGGCCGATGAACTCCAGGCGCTGTGCTTTCTTGCCGGCGCGAATTCAATATTCGTCGAAGATGTACTATTGACCACCAAAAACCCGCAGCGAGATCGCGACGCGAATTTGCTTGAGCGGCTCGGCATCGCATCCGGGCTGAATGAAACAGATAAGTGAGCGCGCTGGTAAGAACTCCTCGGCTTAGGCAAGAAATGCAGGTTACGTTAATGAAGGGCAAGATCCATCGCGCCTTGGTGACCAGATCTGCACCATGAAGGCTCGATCGCGCTTGATCGCGCGCTGCTGGATGCCGCAGGAATTGTGATCAGCGAACGAGTCGAAATCCACAATATCGAAACCGGAGGGCTCTTCGCAACCTATGTTATCGAAGCGCCCGTGGTTCTGGCACCATAGACTTAAATGGTGCGGCGGCACGACTCGCGATGCCCCAGGGGAAACTGTTACTATCGTTGCATATGCCTCCTTTAATGAATCGGAAGCAAGAACCCTTCGAACCGCGCGTTGTCTCGGTTGATCGAAAAAATCACATGTTGTCTGGCTAAAGTCCGAGGGGCCGGTTCTAAAGGTTTTGTTCTTGGCAACCAATCGACATTTTTGCGCGATTGGAAACGATTCCGGGAGTGAAGAATGAATCCTATCCATGCATCAAGGGCGGAGCAGCTTGCGTGCGCTGAAGGAAGATGGCCGGGCTGCGCGGCCTCAAACCGCGCGCAGGGATCGATTTCGTATCGAACGACTATCTGGCGCTCACAAGCGCGCCGGCTATGAAAAATGCTGTCTCCACAGCACTGCATGCTGGCACACCGATCGGACCAGGCGGGTCGCGGCCTTTGCGCAGAAATTGCGAGGAGCATGAACAGCTGGAGGCAGAGGCGGCGCAGTTCTTCGGGGCGGAGACAGCGCTCTTCTTTGGCGGCGGTTATGTTGCAAACTTTGCAACCCTGACGACGCTGCCGCAGCGGGATGATCGGCTTGTTCTCGGTTCTCTCGTGCATGCAAGTATTCATGAAGGCGCGAAAGCGAGTCGAGCGGACCTAGGAATACGCCCCCACAACGACCCGGAGGCGATCGAGCGATATAATTCAGGAGTAGCGTGCGAAGGGGAGAACCGGCCGGGCCTGGATCGTGATCGAAAGTCTTTACAGTATGGACGGCGATTTCGCGCCGCTGAAAGAGCTCAGGGCCGTCGCCGAGCGATACGACGCGTTCTGATGATAGATGAGGCTCATGCTACTGGAGTTTAGGGTGAGTGCGGACGAGGACTGAGTGCGCCGTATGAGAGACGCGAGAATGTCTTGGTGGTGCATACCTGCAGCAAAGCGCTGGGTGATGCCGGCGCACTCGTGACTGTCCCACGCGCGCTGCGCGATTTCTGGTTAACCGCTGTCGTCCATTTATCGTCGCGACCGCGCCGTCACCATTGATGGCCATCGCCGTGCGGGAGGCACTCGTGATCCCAGCAGGAAGCTGAGCGACAGCAGCGTCTCGCCAATCTAGTTGACTTTACAAATCTAGAGATTCGTGTGCGCGGTCTTCGGAGCCGGTCGGACTCACAGATCGTGCCCTATATCGTTGGGGACAATGCACGCGCAATGCGGCTCGCCGCTGCCCTGCAGACCCGCGGCTTTGATATCCGCGGCATCCGGCCCCGATCGTGCCGGCGGGCACCGCCCGTTTGCGCATTTCAGTGACACTCAACGCAATGCTCGATGCGCTCGCTGACGAGCCCGAGGGGCTGGTCTCAATGAGTCAGCGGATCGTGGTGACCGGTACAGATACCGGTATTCGAAGGACGGTTTTTTCCGCCAGCCTCGCCCATCTCCTCGGTGCAAACTACTGGAAGCCGATTCAGGCCGGGCTCGAAGGAGAGACCGATACTGAGGTCGTCGCTCGGCTGGGCAGTTTCTCGGCCGATCGCATTGTGCCGGAGCTCTACCGTCTTCGATCGCCCGCTTCGCCCCATTATTCTGCGGAAATTGATGGAGGTCGTATTGACGTAGACTCGCTCCATGTGCCGGAGACTGGAGAGCGGCCGCTTGTGATCGAAGGCGCGGGCGGACTGATGGTGCCGCTGAATGGCCGGGCGCTTATTGAGCGGTGGGGCCTACCCGTCGTGGGCAAACAGCGAATACGCATTGTCGAATGCAGCACTTCCTATCACGGCGACACGGTTGGAGCGATGTCGGTCGGCGCCCGGGGCGTATTCAACGCGCGCGTACGGCCCTCTGCTGTTCGACGTCACATCAATCCCGTTCCCTGCGAGCGGTCGTGAGCAGGTGACGCTCGATGCGCTCGAGTCCGCATGTCGAAACGAAATTCCAGCCGTGTTTCTAGTGGATCCCCTGGTATTGGGAGTGGGCGGAATGCTGATGTACCCCGCCTTGGTGCTAAGAGAGATGTAGCGAATCAGCGAGGCCTCAGATGTCCTGTTCATCGCCGCAAATCGGGATCTGCTGGTGCGCCCACTTGGTAATACAATCTACGTGATGCCGCTTATTGCGTAACGGCGGCAGATCATGGCGCGATCTATGGGGCGATCCGCGATGCCGCCGATGAACTGGCTTGAAGGGCTGCTTCGAGTGCTCTACACGCACCTCAGGAGCCAGCCGCTGAAATCCGTCGAAAAAGAGCGGAAGAGCGCGGAATTTAATCGCCTGTGCGCGGCTCATTGCATCGATCAAAGTCGAAACCTCGTTACAGTCAGCGTCTCGGCCGCCTACCTCGATGAGTATGTTGCCTCCTAGAGGAGCGGACTCCCAAGCAGCGCGCCCTCTGCTGCTCGATCTGGCGCAGACCTCGACCTTCTTCGAAAGAATGCCGTCCAATGTCTTCGAGGTGAAAGCGGCTTGGGCGATAACGCCACGTCAGTCATTGAGAGAACTACCAGAGCGGCATCGTTACTCAGCGCCGAGAGAAGTTCGGCAATGCTTGGTCAGATTTCGACTGTGACAGACGTCTGCGGAGCGTCTGCCCGGCTGGAAAACAGCGTGATGAGAAATAGAAAATGAGCAACTTCAGGCGTCTTCCTCGGCATGCGACGACGTCGGGATGGAATGCCTTACTCCCTCCGCGTGCTCCACATGCGCAACCTCCAAGAGAGAATAGATTCCATGCAATCGTAGTTGGAGCAGGTTACACCGGCTTGGCGGCGGCTCGCCGGTTGGCCGAATTGATGCCAAACCGAGAAATCCTTGTTATCGAAGCCTTGCAGATCGGGGAAGGTTTGTCGGCCCGAAACTCAGGGTACCTGTTAGTCTACCCCAGCGCACCAAAAGCAAACGCATACGGCTCGGCTGATGACGATGCAATTCGAAAGGTTAGCATCGCGACTGCGGGCCTTAATTGGTTGCGGATGTTGGTGACGGACTACAAAATCGATTGCGATTGGGACGAAGAAGCTCCGCGCATCACCGCGGCCGCGACCCGCGAAGGAGAGCGCGCTGCTCGAGAAGCGGCCACATCTTTCAAGAAGTGGAACATGGATTCCCTGGAGTATGATGCCAAGGAGATCGCCGGGCTCATAGGAACTGAGTATTACAAATACGCCTACCAACTGAACGCGCGCGTTCTGGTACAACCGGCGGCGCTTATTCGTGGTCTCGCGGAAACCCTTCCGTCCAACGTTCTTATCCTTGAGAAAACGGCTGTAGAGGATATCGAGAGCAGTGGCCCTTTCCGGGTCAGCACAACTCGCGGGACCTTTGTAGCCGATCGCGTATTTGTTGCCAACAACACGCACGCGGGCGCATTTCGACCCTCGCTAAACCGAATGATCCCCGTCTTCACCTATGGCGCGCTAACCCCACCATTGGATGAGGAGGAGCTTGGCCGCCTCGGCAAGGCGCCAAGCTGGGGAGTAGTCCCGGCCCATGGCATGGGGACGACCATGAGGAAAGTATTGGGACGCCTTCTAATACGAAGTAGCTGGTCATACGCCAATGAGACGAACGTCGATAAAGTACGGTCCCTTTTGACGAGCTTGTTTCGACGGCGCTTTCCGGGGATGCGATCATACGAGTTCGAGCATGTGTGGGGAGGTGCCACAGCTATTACGCACAACGGCGAATTTTACTTTGGAGAAATCCGACCAGGGCTTTATGCATCAGTTGGGTGCAACGGCGCAGGCGTCCTCAGAGGAACAATTCATGGAAAGCTTTTGGCGGAGATGGCTTGTGGTTCTCAATCGCCTCTTTTGACCGAGCGGCTAAGTCTCGCCGGTCCTAGCTGGATTCCCCCGGAGCCGCTTCGAGGGATCGGCGCCGTCGCCAAGATGGCTTGGTTGGATTGGCGCGCTGGGGACGAGCGCTAAGCCGCTCGTCCTCAGTGCGCCGTGAAATATCGCGGCAGGTTGGGGGCCGGTTGTGTGCGCGCGCCTTTGGTCGTGGCTACCATACTTTCCCATCCGGGCTAATTGCAGCTGACATACGGCGCGACCAAGAACTCGCGTGAGGCAGGGCGCGACGTTGGGGTAGGTCATCCTAGAGAAATCGAGAGCTCAATCTATCGCTTGTCTGGTGATGGATGCAGATCACACCAGAAATACTAGGCAGTAGCATGACTGCCTCGTCAGAGCCTCGCCGCCCGTACTCTGGATCGCGAGCATGCGGAAATTCGGCTGCTTGAAGCGATAAATCGGGGAAATTCGACTCCTGGAATTGGTAGTATTTGCGTGAGGGAGAAGCCAGCGTTCTGGTAGCCGGAGAGAACGCGAGGAGGGTAAACGTGAGGCATTTTGTGAACCGCAGGCGTTTCATCCAGGCAACGTCGTCCGCTATCGCGGTCGGCACGATATCGTCCGCGGCCAGGGTATCGGCGGCATCCGGCGAGCTGCGGCTGAACATGAGCGCCGGCAATTTCGCTGACGCTATTATCAGTGCCTTTGTGAAGCCTTTCGAGGCGGAGACCGGGATCAAAGTGACGCCCGTCTACCAGGATATCAACCCGGCGCAGGTTGGGCTCATGGTGAAAACCAATAGCGTCACCATCGACGCGGTTCTCGTAAGTCAACCGAGCGCGCTTAGTCTGGCTGCGAGCGACTATCTCGAGAAGATCGATTACTCGATCCATAAGCAGCAGGAGC
>NZ_PSRT01000104.1 GCF_004212635.1 Bradyrhizobium genosp. SA-3
CGAATTGCAGCGCGAGACCCTCGCGGGAGAGCCGCCTGAGGCGACAGCGGGCGCGGGCGAGGCTTGCGGCGTATTCGGCGGCTTTCAACCCGAACGGCATCGGCAGCGCATGCTGGAGCCAGGTCCGCGCTACCATCGCGGTGGCGCGATGGGCTCGCGCCAGCGCGGCAAAACCCTTGATGGCGCGGCTGAGGTCGGCGTCCAGTGCATCGATGCCGGCGCGCAGCGTGAGCATGGTCGCGGTGTCGATGACGTCCTGGCTGGTCGCGCCCCAATGCACGTAACGCGCGGCCTCCGCATCGGCCTTGCCGACATTGGCGGTCAGCGCCTTGACCAGGGGAATCGCGAGATTGCCTGATCGCGTTGCGGCCTCGGCCAGGGCCGCGATATCAAAGGCATCAGCCTTGCAGGCAGGCGCGATCGACCCCACCGCGGACGCGGGAATCACAGCTGTGGCGGCCTCGGCCCGTGCCAGAGCTGCCTCGAAATCGAGCATGTTCTGAAGGGTCGACCGGTCGTCGCAGACCGCGCGCATGGCTGCGCTCGACAGCATCGGCGCGAGCAGGGGGGAGAGGGAAGTGCTCATATTGTGCGGGACCTAACCACCATGGCTCGCCTGTGCCAATCCCAAACCATCGGCGCAAGCTTTTTGCAGTTGCGAATATGCATTGCACGTGACCGGGGCCCGCCCTTTCCTTTACGGCCTCCGTGCGTTACTTGAACAGCATTATAGTTGTGCGATCCGGGAGGCACCCATGGCCATGACGATGAACGGCGAAGTCCAGCTTGCGGCGTCGCGCGAGGCCGTGTGGGACAAGCTCAATGATCCCGAGGTGCTGAAGGCCTGCATTCCCGGCTGCGAGGAGCTGGAGAAGACCGATGACGGCGGCTTTCGCGCAACGGCGAAAATGAAGGTCGGGCCGGTGTCCGCGCGTTTCAGGGGCAAGGTCATGCTGTCCGATCTCGACCCGCCCAATGGCTACAAGATCTCCGGTGAGGGTGAGGGCGGGGTGGCCGGCTTCGCCAAGGGCGGCGCGGCCGTCAGGCTCGCGGAGAAGGACGGCGGCACGCTGCTGTCCTACGACGTCGAGGCGCAGATCGGCGGCAAGTTGGCGCAGCTCGGCCAACGCCTGATCAACGGCGCCGCCAAGAAGCTGGCCGACGAATTTTTCGCGAACTTCGCCAAGGCGGTACAGGGCTGAAGGCTATCGCCTTTCGGCATGGCGCTTTGCGTCCGGGGTGATGTTGCCCCCGGGCATAATGGCCCATATGATGGGTTGGAATAATTATAAGAACCGCTTCGATGGGACCCGTCGGGGCGCTGATAGAGAGTGCTTATGGCAAAAATCTCCCTCATCGTGAACGGCAATCCAGTCACGGCCAATGTCGATCCCCGCACCCTCCTGGTGCAGTTCCTGCGCGAGAATCTGCGGCTGACCGGGACCCACGTCGGCTGCGACACCTCGCAGTGCGGCGCCTGCGTCGTGCATCTGGACGGCAAGGCGGTGAAGTCCTGCACCACACTGGCGGTGATGGCCGACGGCCACGAGGTCAAGACGATCGAGGGACTGGCCGCCGATGGCGCGCCGCTGCATCCGATGCAGGAGGCCTTCCGCGAGCATCATGGGCTCCAGTGCGGCTTCTGCACGCCCGGCATGATCATGACCGCGATCGACATCGTGCATCGCAAGGGCCATGAGCTCGACGACAACACCATCCGCGAAGAGCTGGAAGGCAATCTCTGCCGCTGCACCGGCTATCAGAACATCGTGGCCTCGATCTCCGCCGGCGCGAAGGCGATGGCCAAATCCGATCTCGCGTAAACCGCGCGCGCACTCCGCGATCAGGACACACCCATGTACGAATTCAAATATCATCGCCCTGGGACCGTTCGCCAGGCGGCCAATCTCCTGGTGAAGAACGAAGACGCCAAGGTGATCGCCGGCGGCCACACGCTGATCCCCGTCATGAAGCAGCGCCTCGCCAGCCCGCCGCATCTGGTCGACCTCTCTCACATCGAGGGGCTCGACACGATCGAGATGAAGGGCCGCTCGCTGGTGATCGGCGCCACCGCCAAGCATGCCGAGGTCGCGGCCTCCGCCGTCGTCGGCGAGGCGATCCCGGCGCTAGCGAACCTTGCCGGCGGAATCGGCGATCCCGCCGTGCGTCACAAGGGCACGATCGGCGGCTCGCTCGCCAACAACGATCCGACCGCGGATTATCCGGCCGCAGTGCTCGCGTTAGGGGCCACCATCGTCACCAACAAGCGCCGCCTCAAGGCGGAAGAGTATTTCCAGGGCCTGTTCTCGACCGCGCTGGAAGCCGACGAGATCATCACCAAGGTGATGTTTCCGCTGCCGAAGAAGGCGGCCTACATCAAATTCCGCAACCAGGCCTCGCGCTACGCGCTGGTCGGCGTGTTCGTGGCGCGGCGTCCGTCGGACGTGCGCGTCGCCGTCACCGGTGCGGGCTCCGAAGGCGTGTTCCGCGTCACCGCGTTCGAGGAGGCCCTGAAGAAGCGCTTCTCGGCGAAGGCGCTTGACGGCATTGCGGTGCCGGCGGAAGGCCTTAACAGCGACATCCACGGCAGCGCCGAGTACCGCGCGCATCTCATCGGCGTGCTGACGCGCCGCGCCGTCGATGCCGCCAATGCCAAGGAATGAGCTGACCTCATTCCTCGGCCCAAACCTGTCCCCGGCGAGGGCGTAGCGAGACTGGCTTTTTTCATGACTCCAGCGGCCAATTCTTCCGGTGCTTTGCCGGCATCGGTCGATGCGATGCTCGAACTCCTGACGTCGCGCGGCTACCTCGCCGAGCGAGCGCTGGCCACGGTGACCTACCTGTCGCTGCGCATGGGCCGGCCGCTGTTCCTGGAAGGCGAAGCCGGCGTCGGCAAGACCGAGATCGCAAAGGTGCTCTCGGCAGCGCTGGGGCGGAAGCTGATCCGCCTCCAGTGCTACGAGGGCCTCGACGTCTCCTCCGCGGTCTATGAGTGGAACAGCGCCGCGCAGATGATCGCGATCCGGATGGCGGAAGCCGCCGGCGACACCGATCGCGACCAGCTCTCGAGCGACATCTTCGCCGACCGCTACATGATCAAGCGGCCGCTGCTTCAGGCGCTGGAGCCCGACGTTGCCGGTCCCCCGGTGCTGCTGATCGACGAGCTCGACCGCGCCGATGAGGCGTTCGAGGCGTTCCTGCTCGAAATCCTCAGCGACTTCCAGGTGACGATCCCCGAATTCGGCACCGTGAAGGCGCCGCACCCGCCGATCGTCATCATCACCTCCAACCGCACCCGCGAGATCCACGACGCGCTGAAGCGGCGCTGTCTCTATCACTGGGTGGATTATCCCGCCGCCGAGCGCGAGCTCGCGATCGTCAAGACGCGCGTGCCCGGCATCTCGGCAAAACTCTCGCAGCAGGTCGTGCGCTTCGTCCAGGCGCTGCGCAACCAGGACTTCTACAAGTCACCGGGTGTCGCCGAGACCATCGATTGGGCCACCGCTTTGTCGGAGCTCGACGCCCGCTCGCTGACCCCGCAAGTGGTCGGCGATACGCTGGGCGCACTGCTCAAATACCAGGACGACATCACGCGGATGCAGGGCGATGCCTTGCAGAAGGTACTGAAAGACGCGACGAGCGAGAATTGACGCGCGTTAATTGAGTTCGTCATTCCGGGGCGCGCGTAGCGCGAGCTACGGTGCGCAATTGCGCACCTGAGAATCCATCGGGCCGCAGAGTTAGTGGATGAATGGATTCCGGGCTCGCGCCAAGGAGGGCGCGCCCCGGAATGACGACTGAGAGTGTTGGACCATGGCCATCAATCACCTCGCGCCCGAGCAAACCGAGCAGTTCGCCGACAACATCGTCGGCTTTGCCCGCGCGCTGCGTGCAGCCGGCATGCCGGTCGGGCCGGGTGCGGTCATCGATGCCATGAGCGCGCTCCAGGTGATCGACATCGGCAGTCGCACCGATGTCTTCACCACGCTTGAGGCGATCTTCGTCAAGCGCCATGAGCATGCGCTGATCTTCAAGCAGGCTTTCAACCTGTTCTTCCGCGCCTCGGAAGAATGGAAGCACATGCTGGATTCGGTGCCGCTGCCGGAGCAGGCCAGGAAGAAGCCGCAGGCAGGCTCCCGCCGCGTGCAGGAGGCGATGTCGCAGCCGCGGATGACGGAGACGCCGCAGCACCAGGAGCAGGATCTGCGCCTGTCGGTCTCCGACAAGGAGATCCTCCAGAAGAAGGACTTTGCGCAGATGAGCGCGGCTGAAATCGCCGAGGCGCTCCGCGCCGTCGAGCGGATGCACCTGCCGCAGGCCGAGCTCCTGACGCGCCGGCAACGACCCGATCCGCGCGGCCTTCGGCTCGACCTGCGCCGCACGCTGCGCGCATCGTTACGAACCGGCGGCGACATCATCGACATCCATCGCCTTGGACGCATCGAGAAGCCCGCGCCGATCGTCGCGCTGCTCGATATCTCGGGCTCGATGAGCGAATATACCCGCTTGTTCCTGCATTTCCTGCATGCCATCACCGATGCGCGCAAGCGCGTCTCGGTGTTCCTGTTCGGTACCCGGCTGACCAACGTCACCCGCGCCCTGCGCCAGCGCGACCCCGACGAGGCGCTGGCAAGCTGCTCGGCCTCGGTCGAGGACTGGGCCGGCGGTACGCGGATCTCGGCCTCGCTGCACAACTTCAACAAATTGTGGGCACGGCGCGTGCTGAGCCAGGGCGCCATCGTGCTGCTGATCTCCGACGGGTTGGAGCGCGAGGCCGATTCCAAGCTGGCCTTCGAGATGGACCGGCTGCACCGCTCCTGCCGGCGGCTGATCTGGCTGAACCCGCTGCTCCGGTTCGGCGGCTTCGAGGCCAAGGCGCAGGGCATCAAAATGATGCTGCCCCACGTTGACGAATTCCGCCCGGTACATAATTTGAGTTCGATCCAGGAGCTGATCACCACGCTCTCCCGGCCGCTGCCGCCGCATCACCGCAGCCTGATCCGCTCCGCAGCTTGAGAGGCCAGCCATGCTCGATCGCGACGAGGATATTCTGAAGGCAGCGGAGGACTGGCAAAAGGCCGGGCGTGGCGTTGCGCTCGCCACTGTGGTGGAGACCTGGGGCTCGGCGCCGCGCCCGGCGGGCTCGAGCCTCGTCATCAATGACGAGGGCACGTTCTTGGGCTCCGTCTCCGGCGGCTGCGTCGAGGGCGCCGTGGTCACCGAGGCCATGGACGTGATCGAGAGCGGCAAGCCCAAGATGCTGGAGTTTGGCGTTGCCGACGAGACCGCCTGGAATGTCGGGCTGTCCTGCGGCGGCACCATCCGCGTCTTCGTCGAGAAGGTGGGTTAGCCGTGAAGCTTGCGATCCTGCACGAACTCAATGCCGAGCGCGCCGCGCGCCGGCCGGTGATTCTGGTGACGGACACCGAGAGCGGCGAACAGCGCCTGGTGAAAGCCAAGGACTTTGCCAAGGATCCGCTGCACGCAGAACTCGACAAGCAGCTTCGCATGGGCAAGAGCGCCAATGTCGAGGCTGGCGGCAAGAAGCTGTTCCTCAACGTCTACGCGCCGACCGCAAAACTCGTCATCGTCGGCGCGGTGCATATCAGCCAGGCCTTGGCGCCGCTGGCACGCTCGCTCGGCTACGACGTCACGGTCGTCGATCCCCGCACGGCCTTTGCGAGCCCCGAGCGCTTCCCGGACATTCCGCTCGTCGCGGAATGGCCCGATACGGCATTGCCGCCGCTCAATGTCGATGCTTACACCGCTTTCGTCGCGGTAACGCACGATCCCAAGATCGACGATCCCGCGCTGCTGCACGCCTTCGAGCGCAACTGCTTCTACATCGGCGCGCTCGGCTCGCGGAAGACACACGCCAAGCGCGGCGACCGGCTGCGGGCGCAGGGCGCGAAGGAGAGCGACATCGCACGCATCCACGCGCCCATTGGCCTTGCGATCGGCGCGGTTTCTCCATCCGAGATCGCGGTTGCGATCATGGCCGAGATCACGGCGGTGCTGCGGCTGCCTCCGAAAGAAAAAGAAGAAGCGGCATGAAGTTCGGCCCGGCGAGCCCGAGGGATGCGATCGGCGGGGTGACCGTCCACACCCTGCGCCAGGGACCGCTGGTGCTCAAGAAGGGAACGACGATCGGCCCCGCCGAGGTCGAGGCGCTGGAGCGCGCTGGGATCAAAGATATTGTGGTGGTGCGCATGGAGGCTGGTGACGTCTCCGAGGACGTTGCGGCCGCCAGCATCGCGCTTGCCGTCGGCGGCGAGGGCATTCATGTCGAGCGCGCTTTCACCGGCCGCGCCAACCTGTTTGCCGCGCGCGCGGGCGTGCTGGTGATCGACCGCGCCGCGGTCGACCGCATCAACAATGTCGATGAGGCCATCACCTTTGCCACGCTCGCCGCCTACAAGCCGGTGGTCGAGGGCGAGATGGTCGGCACGGTCAAGATTATCCCGTTCGGCGTCGAAGAGAGCTTGCGCAATGCCGCGGTGAAGGCGGCCGGCAAGGACGTGCTCAGGATCGCGCCTTACATGATCACGCGCGTCGGGGTGGTTTCGACGCTGCTGCCGGGCCTGTCATCCAAGGTGATCGACAAGACACTGCGTGTTACCGCCGAGCGGCTCGCGCCGGCCGGCGCCAGCATCATTGCCGAGCGGCGGGTCCCGCATGAGGAGCAGGTGCTGTCGGCTGCGATCAAGGAGTTGCTGGGTCTTGGCGCCGAGCTCGTGATCGTGTTCGGCGCGTCCGCCATCGCCGACCGCCGCGACGTGATCCCGGCGGCCGTCACCGGCATCGGTGGCGAGATCGAGCATTTCGGCATGCCGGTCGATCCCGGCAATCTGCTGCTGATCGCCCGTGCCGGCGAGGTGCCGGTGCTGGGTGCGCCGGGCTGCGCGCGCTCGCCGGTCGAGAACGGTTTTGACTGGGTGCTGATGCGACTGCTCGCCGGCATCAAGGTGACGCGGTCCGAGCTGATGAGCATGGGCGTCGGCGGCCTCCTGATGGAGATCGTGACGCGGCCGCAGCCGCGCGCAACACCCGAGACCGAGGGCAACAGCCAGGTCGCCGCCATCGTCCTGGCGGCCGGCCGCTCCACCCGGATGGGCGGACCGAACAAGCTGCTTGCGGAGTTCGACGGCAAGAAGCTGGTGCGGATCGCCACCGAGCAGGCGTTGGCTTCCAGGGCATCCGAGGTGATCGTCGTCACCGGCCACCAGGCCGAGCTGGTCGAGCAGGCGCTGCAGGGCCTGAAGGTCAAATTCGTCCGCAATCCGGATTTCGCCGGCGGCATCGCAAGCTCGGTCAAGGCCGGCATCGCCGCCGTGCCCGAGACCTGCGACGGCGCCCTGGTGTGCCTCGGCGACATGCCGCTGATCGACGCCGGTCTGATCGACCGCCTCATCGACGGCTTTGCACCCGACCGCGGCAACCTCATCGTCGTGCCCGTCAGCGAAGGCCGCCGCGGCAACCCCGTGCTGTGGTCGCGTCGCTTCTTCAAGGAGTTGTTGACCCTTGACGGCGACGTCGGTGCGCGGCATCTGATCGCCAAGCACACGGAGGCCGTGGCCGAGGTGCCCGTCGACGGCGAGAGCGCCTTCCTGGACATCGACACGCCGCAGGCGCTGGAAGCGGCAAGACGCGGATGACGCTTCCGTAAACGCTGCCGTAGGGTGGGCAAAGCGAAGCGTGCCCACCAATTTGCGGGTAGTTGTGAGGACAGATTGGTGGGCACGGCGCTGCGCCTTTGCCCACTCTACGGCATCTCTCACCCCTTCGATTTCAACCACCCGTTCACCATCTGGAAACGACCGCCGCTTAGAGTCCCTCCACCTGCCTTGGGGGGAGGGGTTTTTCCATGGCTTCGAACGTCGTCGCGCGCCGTTGCGCGATGTTTTTCTTTGCGCTGTCGGTTTGTGTCTCCGGCGCCCGTTACATCACCGAAGCCCACGCAGCGGGCGCTATTGCGGTCGGCAAGTGCGGCGCGTATGGGCAGGCCTATGATTACGGCGCCGAGCACGAGGCGCGCGCCGCGGCACAGAAACAGTGCAAGGGCGATTGCACGACCGTGACGATGAAGCGCGCCTGCGCTGCGATGTCGGTCGATCTCGCCAATCCCTGCGGCGCTTATGGCTATGCCGTCAAGCCGAAGATTTCGGCCTCGCTCAATGCCGCCACGCGCGAATGCTACAAATATGGCGGCAAGGAATGCGTAATCCGCGCCTGGGCCTGCGACGCCAAGGGTTGATCCTTCGAGGGCTGATTCCTCTTGCTGTCATTCCGGGGCGATGCAACGGTACCGCGCGGTGCGCGGACCTGAGCATCGAGCCCGGAATCCGTTCCTCCGCCGACTTTGCGACCCGATGGATTCTCGATGCGCAATGCGCATCAGAGCTCGCGCCAAGTGGCGCGCCCCGGAATGACATCTAGGAATACACATGCAGTTCGACACCAAGATCGCCGTCGTGATCCGCACCGATCTTCAAGCCTGGCAGAAGCTCAACGTCGCGTCTTTCCTGACGAGCGGCATCGCCGCGGCCTTTCCGGAGTGCATCGGCGAAGCCTATGAGGACGCCTCGGGCACAAAATACCATGCGCTGATCGGCCAGCCGATCCTGATCTATGGCGCCGATGGTCCGGCATTATCGCGCGCGCTCGACCGGGCGCTGACGCGCAACGTCAAGCCGGCGGTCTATACCGAGGACATGTTCAAGACGACGCATGACGCCGCCAATCGCGAAGTGGTGAGGGCGGTAGTTCGCACTGACCTCAATCTCGTCGGCATCGCGATGCGCGCCGAGCGCAAGGTGATCGACAAGATTATCGACGGCCTCAAGTTCCATAGCTGAGGCCGCAGGCGCGTCACGTCGTGCCATCATCGGAATGTCGTGATGGTGATCCGGTTGCGCAAAGTTTGTGCTGTTTGACGCCCATCAAAGGAGGACCGCTCGGTATCGCTAGTCTGTGTCTGTAATGGAAAGGGAGCAGGCCGATGCCGACCATGAAAGCCGCAATTGTCAGACAATTCGGCAAGCCGCTGGTGATCGAGGACGTGCCGGTGCCGCAGCCCGGTCCGGGCGAGGTTTTGGTCAAGGTGAAGGCCTGCGGCGTCTGTCACACCGATCTGCACGCCGCGTCCGGCGACTGGCCGGTGAAGCCGGTGCCGCCCTTCATTCCCGGCCATGAAGCAGCCGGCATCGTCGCTGCGGTCGGGTCCGGCGTGAAGAACCTGAAGGTCGGCGATGCAGTCGGCGTCGCCTGGCTGCACGATGCATGCATGTCTTGCGAATATTGCGAGACCGGCTGGGAGACGCTGTGCGAGCACCAGCACAACACTGGCTACAGCGTGAACGGCGGCTTCGCCGAACATGTCATCGCTTCGGCCGCCTTCGCCGCAACGCTACCGGCGACCGTCGATTTCGCCGCCATTGCGCCGATCCTCTGCGCCGGTGTCACCACCTACAAGGGATTGAAGGAGACCGAGGCGCGACCCGGCGAATGGGTCGTGATCTCAGGCGTCGGCGGGCTCGGCCATGTCGCAATTCAGTACGCCAAGGCGATGGGGCTCAAGGTCGCGGCGGTCGATATCGCCGAGGACAAGCTCGCGCTGGCGCGTGAGGCCGGCGCCGATCTCGCGGTCAACGCACTCGCGGCAGGCGCCGTGGACAATGTTCTTGCGGCAAGCGGGGGCGGGGCGCACGGCGTGCTGGTGACGGCGGTGTCGACCGCAGCGTTCGCCCAGGCGCTGAAAATGGTGCGGCGCAAGGGCACCGTCAGCCTCGTCGGCCTGCCGCCGGGCGAATTCCCGACGCCGATCTTCGATGTCGTGCTCAAGCGCATCACCGTGCGCGGCTCGATCGTCGGCACACGGCGCGATCTCGACGAAGCGATCGCGTTTGCCGCCGACGGCAAGGTCAAGGCCGAGGTGACGAAGGTGCCGCTCACGCAAATCAACGACGTCTTCGACCGCATGAAGGCCGGCAAGATCGACGGCCGCATGGTACTGGATTTTGGCTAGCTCCTCACCCCGGCGGCATCCCTTCGAACTTCATCAGGCTGGGATCGAGGCGATCCCAGTCATGGCCGCGCGCTGCGAAAGTGACCGCCTGCGGCTTGTAGCGGGCGGGCTCGTCGAGGGTTGCGGCGCGGATCGTGAAGACGTCGGGCTGTGCCGCGAAGGTCATGTACACAGGCACGCCGCATTGCGCGCAGAAACCGCGTGTCTTCACGTTGCCGCTGTCGGCGACCATGTCCCAATGCTTCGCTTCGCCGGTCAGCGTGAGGCCGGCGCGCGCGAACGTCGCGTACGAGCCATGGCCGCTGCCGCTTTCCCGCTGGCAGTCCCGGCATTGGCAGTGGTTGCTGAACAGCGGCTCACCGGCAATCGAATAGCGGATCGCGCCACAGGCGCAGCCGCCGGAATAGGGCTTGTCCATCGCGATATCTCCTCACTCTTCGCCGCTGATCTCGTCGAGCTGTCTGACGACCTTCTTCCAGCCGCCGCTCATCACGTTGTAGGCCGACTCGTTCCTGGGCATCACGAAGCCCGCATGGACCAGGCGGATCCGCGTGCCGGCTTCGACCGGGGTGAGGGACCACGTCACGACAGTGTCGAGCGGCGCGCCGTAACCGGTGTTGCGCTCATCGCCGCCCTTCCAGGCGTAGACGAGGCGCCGGTTGGCCACGACCTCGAGAACGCGGCAATGAATGACGCCGTCCCAGTTGCCGCCAGGGGTGGTCTGGAATGTGAAGGTGTTGCCTTCAATCGCCTCGAAGCCGGTCGGCTGCATCAGCCAGCGCGCGATCAACTGGGCGCTGGTCAGCGCCTTCCAGATCGTCTCCGGCGCATGAGGAAGCACTTCGTCAATGACGATGTCCCGGATGTTGTCTTGGGTCTCGGCTTTCAACTCGGCTGCACTCACGGATCGATCTCCTTCAAGAGGTCACGCAGGTTCTGGAAGCGCTCGCGCCAGAACACGCCGTAATGGTCCATCCAGGTGACCAGCGGCTCGAGGCCCTGCGGCGCGGCGCGGTAGTAGACATTGCGGCCCTCGGCGCGCTCGGCGACGAGGCCGGCCTGCTTGAGGGATTTCAGGTGCTGCGAGATCGCGCCTTGGGTCACACCGCTGCCGCGCGTCAGCTCGGCGACGCTGATCTCCCTGCTGTCGAAAACGCGTTCGAACACAGCGCGGCGCGTGGGGTCGGCGAGGGCGCGCATCACGGCAGTTACGGGGTTCGGGGCGGTTTCCATCATGAGGGAAGCATTAGCATGTGCTAATTCATTAGTAAACACTAATTCGTCGTGTTGCAACGATTGACAATGACTGACTAGTCAGTCATAAATGACAAATGACGAAGAAGCCCGCCAGAACAGCGCTTGCATCCGTGGCCCGAGCCGGGAGCCAGGCACCCGAAGCCGGAGCTGAAGCCGAGGCCCGCGTTTCAAATCGCGCCGCCCGGGCCGCGGAGCGGCGTGCGGCGATCGTGGAGGCGGCGATGGACGAGTTCATCGCGCGCGGCTTTGCCGCGACGCGGCTCGACGACATCGCCAAGCGCGCCGGTGTCGCCAAGGGCACGATCTACCTGCACTTCAAGGACAAGGAATCGATGTTCGAGGAGCTGGTGCGCATTGTCATCGTGCCGGTGGTCACGCGCCTCACGACGCTGCCGCCGCCGGCGGGCTCTGTGCGCGACCTGATAGAGGCGTTTGCCGGCAACTTCCTGAAGGAGGTCATTGGCACCAGGCGCGGCGACCTGGTGCGGCTGATCGTGGCGGAGGGGCCGCGCTTTCCGTCGGTTGCCGATTTCTACTACCGCGAAGTGGTCTCGCGCGGGATTGCCGCCATGCGCGCGCTGATCGAGCTCGGCATCGCCCGCGGCGAGATCCGGGAGAAGGACCTCGCGCGCTATCCACAGATCCTGGTCGCGCCCGCGATGATCGCGGTGATCTGGCAGAGCCTTTTTGTGCGGCATGCGCCGCTCGACGCGCAGGACATGCTGCGCGTTCATCTCGATTTGATTTTTGGCGAACGGAGGACGACATGAGGTCGTCACGAGCGATTTTTAGATTTGCATTGGCCGTCGTGCTCGCAACCGCGCTTGCAGCCTGCAACGAGAAGCGCGATCCCGGCTTCCAGGGTTGGGTCGAGGCCGACATGATCTTCGTCAGTCCGGACGAGGCCGGCCGGGTGACCAAGCTCAACATCCGCGAAGGCGACGAGGTGAAGGTCGGCGATCACCTCTATTCCGTCGACGACGATCTCCAGCTGGCCGATCTCAACCAGAACAAGGCGACGCTGGCGAATGCGCAGCAAACCTATGACCGGGCGGCGTCGCTGAACAAGACCGGCTCCGGCACGCAGGCCAATCTCGATTCCGCGGTATCGGCCTTGCGCGTCGCGCAAGCGCGGGTGGCGACGTCGGAGACGCGGATGGCGCGGCGCAAAGGCTTTGCGCCGGTCGCCGGCACCATCCAGCAGATCTATTTCCGGGAGGGCGAGATGGTGGCGGCGCAGCGGCCGGTGCTCTCGATCATGCCGCCGGGCAACATGAAGCTGCGCTTTTTTGTGCCGGAGGCCGAGCTGCCGAAGCTCGCCATCGGCGACACGGTGCGGATCGTTTGCGATAATTGCGCGGCCGATCTCACCGCAAAGATCTACTTCATCGCGACCTCGGCCGAATACACCCCGCCCGTCATCTACAGCCTCGATGAGCGCAACAAGCTCGTCTACCTGATCCAGGCGCGGCCCTCGCGCCCCGACGCCTTGCGCGTCGGACAGCCGATCGACGTCTACCTCAATCCGAAGACACCGGTGGCGGACAAGCGATGAGCGGCGGCAACGGCATCGCGATCGACGTCAAGGGCCTGACGAAATCGTTCGGGGGCCGCGAGGTCGTGCACGATCTGTCGATGCAGGTGAAGCGCGGCTCGATCTACGGCTTCCTTGGGCCGAACGGCTCGGGCAAGACCACCACAATCCGCATCCTCTGCGGCCTGCTCACGCCCGACAGCGGCGAGGGCACCTGCCTCGGATACGACATCCGCCGCGATGCCGAAAAGATCAAGCGCCAGGTCGGCTACATGACCCAGCGCTTCAGCCTGTACCAGGACCTCTCGGTGCGCGAAAACCTCGAATTCGTCGCGCGGCTCTATGGCCTCACTGACGCGCGTGGCGCTGCCCGTGACATGATCAAGCGGCTCGGGCTGTCGGGCCGCGAGGAGCAGCTCGCCGGCGAGCTCTCCGGCGGCTGGAAGCAGCGCCTGGCGCTCGGCGCCTGCACGCTGCCCAATCCGCAGCTCCTGCTGCTCGACGAGCCGACCGCCGGCGTCGATCCCAAGGCGCGGCGCGACTTCTGGAACGAGATCCACGCGCTCGCCGCCGACGGCCTCACCGTGCTGGTCTCGACCCACTACATGGACGAGGCTGAGCGCTGTCACGAGATCGCCTACATCGCCTATGGCCATCTCCTGACGCATGGCACGGTGGAGCAGGTGATCGCCAAATCCGCGCTCACCACCTACACTGTCACCGGAGAACATCTCAACGGGATCGCGGCCGAGCTCACCGGCAAGCCCGGCATCGACATGGTGGCGCCGTTCGGCACCTCGCTGCACGTTTCGGGGCGCGACGTCGCCGCGCTCGAAGCCAGCATCGGGCCGTGGCGCGAGAAGAGCGGCCTGGACTGGCAGAAATCGTCGCCATCGCTCGAAGACGTGTTCATCGAGCTGATGAGCCACTCCAAGGACAATTTCCAGTAAGGACAATTTCCAATGAGCGCTGTCGATCATCCCGCGCCACAGCACGAAATCCGGGAGCGCTTCGGCTTCTGGAGACGCTCCTATGCGATGCTGGTCAAGGAGTTCATCCAACTGAGGCGAGATCGCGTCTCCTTCGCGATGATCGTAATGCTGCCGGTGATGCAGCTCATGCTGTTCGGCTACGCCATCAACACCACGCCGCACAATCTGCCGAGCGCGGTGCTGCTCCAGGAGGATTCCGATCTCGCTCGCTCGATCCTGAAGGCGCTGGAGAACACCGCCTATTTCCGCTTCCTCTATGAAGTGCACGACGTCGAGGATTTCGACAATCTGCTGAAATCCGGCAAGGTGCTGTTCGGCGTCGAGATCCCGCGCGGCTTCGAGCGGGCGGTGCGGCGCGGCGACAGGCCGGCGCTGCTGGTCGCGGCCGACGCCACAGATCCCGTTGCCGCGAGCTCGGCGATCGGTTCGCTCGGCATGGTCGTGCAGACCGCGCTCAAGCACGATCTCTACATCGGCGATCCCCCGGAGATGCCGTTCGAGATCCGCGCGCATGCCCGCTACAATCCGGCCGCGGCCTCCAGCCTCAACATCGTGCCGGGCCTCGTCGGCACCATCCTCACCATGACCATGCTGATCTTCACCGCGCTGTCGGTCACGCGCGAGGTCGAGCGCGGCACCATGGAGAGCCTGTTGTCGATGCCGATCAAGCCGGTCGAGGTGATGTTCGGCAAGATCGTGCCTTACGTCCTGGTCGGCTTCGTGCAGGCCTTCCTCATCATCGGCATCGGCGTCGGCCTGTTCGGCGTCCCCGTGCTCGGCAATCTGTTCCTGCTGGCGCTGCTCTCGACGCTGTTCATCACCACCAATCTGTCGATCGGCTACACCATCTCGACGCTGGTACAGAACCAGCTCCAGGCGATGCAGATGTCGATGATGTTCTTCCTGCCCAGCATCCTGCTCTCCGGCTTCATGTTCCCATTCGCGGGCATGCCGGCCTGGGCGCAATATGTCGGGGAGGCCCTGCCGCTGACCCATTACCTGCGCATCGTCCGCGCCATCATGCTGAAGGGCGCGACCATGCAGAACCTGCGCTTCGATACGCTGGCGCTGGCGGCCCTGATGCTGCTCGCCATGACCATCGCCGTGACGCGCTTCCGCCGCACGCTGGATTGAGGCACAATGCCCCCGGAATCGAGGGGTGAAATGGTCCGGTTTGCAAGCAGGAAAGCCCGGCAGCATGCCGTGCTATCGGAGGATTTCGAGCGCGAGCTGACGCGGGAGGTGCTGCGCACCGAGCTGTTGCGGGTGCGCGCGCTGATCATGACGGGCTGCGTCATGATGTTGTTCCTCACCACGATCTACCTGATCGATCCTGCTGTCGTGAACCGGGTCTGGCGCGGAACGGAAGGACTCATCGAGATCTATGGCCTTCTGGTCGGCTTCATCCTGTTCGAGGTCTGGGTCCACACCCAGATCAGGAAGAACCTCCGCCTCGATCGCGACCTGCCGGTGATCAGGCGCTATCTCGGCACGCTGATCGAGACGTCGCTCCCCACGGTGATCCTCATCCTCCAGATCCGGACCATGGGCGCGACCCAGGCGCTCGGTTTCGCCGTGCCGCTGATGTACTTCATCTTCGTTATTCTCTCGACCCTGCGGCTCGATTTCTGGCTCTCCACCTTCACGGGTTTCGTGGCCGCAGCCGGGCTTCTAGCAATCGCGCTGTATTACAATTCGGCTGGTGAGGCCGACGAACCCCTGATTTATTTCCACGCCGTGCGCAGCATCGTCATCCTGATCTGCGGCGTGCTGGCGGGCGCCGTCGGCGCGCAGCTGCGGCGGCAATTTGCCGCGAGCATTGCGGCGACCACCGCGCGCGACCGGGTGACCAATCTGTTCGGCCAGCACGTCTCCCCCCAGGTGGTGGAACGGCTGATGGCGGCGGGAACGAGCGCTTCCGGTGATCTCCGCCGCGTCGCGGTGATGTTCGTCGATTTCCGCGGCTTCACGGCCGGTGCGCAGTCGCGCACGCCTCAGGAAGTGGTCGACCGGCTCGACGGTGCCTTCGCCGTATTGGTCGATATCCTCGACCGCCACGGCGGTATCGTGAACAAGTTCTTGGGCGACGGCTTTCTCGCGCTGTTCGGCGCGCCGCTGGAGGCCTCCGACGCCGCGCACCGCGCGGTCGCTGCGGGCCGCGAGATGCTGACGGCGATGGACCGCATTAACGCGCAAACGAGCTGGCCGCTGCGGATCGGCATCGGCATCCATTTCGGCGAGGTCGTCGCCGGCAATATCGGCTCGCCCCGGCGCAAGGAATACACGGTCATCGGCGACACCGTGAATTTCGCCTCGCGCCTGGAGGCGCTGAACAAGGAGCTCGGCTCCCAGCTCTTGATCTCCGCGTCCGTCCGTGAAGCGCTGGGCGACGACGGCAGCGACGCCGTCGCGCTCGGCGAGGTCGAGGTGCGCGGTTATGAGCGGCCAGTCGCGGTGTTTCAATTGGGGTGAGCACTGTCTAGAGCGGGGCGTAGGCAAGGCGCGCCCTCAACGTCGCTTCCGCGAATGCTCCGATTGCTCCGAATTTTGGGGCATGACGGGCGATGTTGCCGGCTTGTAGACTTGCCATGCGGCCGGTTGCGGCCGCGACTTGCATGGGGAAGAGACGATGCAGCGCCGCTACATCACCGTCGATGTGTTCACCGACCGCGCCTTCGGCGGTAACCAGCTCGCCGTGGTGCTCGATGCCGGCGGGCTGTCCACTCAGCAGATGCAGTCGATCGCGACCGAGTTCAACTATTCCGAGACGACCTTCGTGCTGCCGCCGCGTGACAGGGCGAATGATGCCGAGGTGCGGATCTTCACCCCGGTCAGGGAAATGCCCTTCGCGGGTCATCCGAATGTCGGCACGGCCTTCGTGCTGGCGACGATCGCCAAGGAGCCGAAGCCGCGCTTGCTGTTCGAAGAGAAGGCGGGGCTCGTGCCGGTCGACATCCGGCGGGAGCAGGGCCGGGTGGTGAGCACCGAGCTCACCGCGCCGCAGCCGCTGGCGCGGCTGTCGCAATTGTCTGCCGCGGATGCCGCGAGCTGCATCTCGCTGAGCGCGGAGGATATCAAGGTCGACCGTCACGCGCCGCAGGTCGTCGGTGTTGGAACGCCATTCTTGGTGATCGAGCTGCATTCGCGCGATGCGCTCAAGCGGGCAAGGTCCGACGCGGCGGCCTTCGGCAGGGTATTTCCGCGCGACGGCGCAGTCTCGGCCTGGTTCTATACGCGCGATGTGCCCGCGGCGGAGGCGCCCTGCGAGCTTCAAGCGCGGATGTTCATGCGCGGTGCCGGCGGTCTCGCCGAGGATCCTGCCACCGGCAGTGCCACGGTCGCGGCCGCCGCGCTGTTCGCCGACCTTGATCCCGCGCGCGACGGCGAATTGAAGCTCACGGTCGGTCAGGGCTTTGACATGGGTCGGCCGAGCCTGCTGCTGACGCGGGTGCGCAAGCAGGAGGGAAAGATCATCTCGGCCCATGTCGGCGGCAGTTGCGTGCCGATGATGGAAGGGACGTTTCGGTTGGTGGGAGAGGGCTAGGGCGCTCTCTCCACTCGTCATTCCGGGGCAGCGCGAAGCGCTGAGCGCGGAATCCATTCATCCACCAACTCCTTGGCTTAATGGATTCCGGGTTCGCGCTGCGCGCGCCCCGGAATGACGGTGTGGCTACACCTGCCGCGTGGCTACACCTGCCGCCCTGCCAAATTCTTCACCGCTACGCCATCGCGCTCCTCGATGATCTCCGCGATCATCTGGCGGTGGCAGTGGGTGTGGTCGCGCTCGTAGCAGAGCAGGCACACGGGGCCGGCCTTCTTCACCAGCGCCGAGAGCTCGTCCATCTCTTCTCGCGCCTGCGGCGTCTTCAGGTGCTTTGAATAGATCTTCTCCAGCACATCATACTGCCCGCTGCGCGCAGCGAGGCGGCCTTCCTTCGGCGTGCCGAGCGCGGCGAGGTGGACATAGGCGATGCCGCGCTCATCGAGGCCCGCGGACAACTGCTTCTTGGAGAAGCCCGGCCGTCGCGAGGACGTCACTGCGCGCACGTCGACCACGAGCTTGACGCCGGCCTGTTCCAACTCGTCCAGCACGGCCTTGGGCGACGTCTGCTCATAACCGATGGTGAACAGCTTCTTCGCCTTTGCCATGAGAGACCTCAGCTCACCCGGGCGATCAGTTCCATGGCGCCGTGCGGCGCGCGCACCTTGCCCTCGTGGATGACGTAGGCGAATACGTCGCGTGGCTCATTCTTCGGCTTGGCCTTGTCGACTTTCAGGAGGTCGTCGGGTTCGCTTCCCGAAGCCCAGGCCTGAAAGCGCTCAGCCCAGGCATCGAGCTGCTTCGGCGGATAGCAGGTCTTGATCTCGTCATTGCCCTTCTGAAGCCGCGCATAGACGAAATCGCCGGCGACGTCGGCAATCGCAGGATATTTGCCGTGCTCGGCGAACACCACCGGCGTCTCGAATTCGCGGATCAGCGCGACGAAGTCAGGCGTACAGAAGCTGTCATGGCGCACTTCGACGACATGGCGCAGCGCGCGGCCCTCGAGCTTGCGCGGCAACAGCTCCAAGAACTTGCCGAAATCGGCGCCGTCGAATTTTTTGGTCGGCGCGAACTGCCAGAGCACGGGCCCGAGATGGTCGCCGAGCTCCAGCACGCCGGAATCGTAGAACCGCTTGATGGAATCGCCGGCCTCGGCGAGCACGCGGCGGTTGGTGGCGAACCGCGGTCCTTTCACCGAGAACACGAAACCCTCGGGCACCTCGCTCGCCCATTTGCGGAAGCTCTCCGGCTTCTGTGAGCCGTAATAGGTGCCGTTGATCTCGATCGAGGTCAGCTTCGAGGCGGCGTAGGACAGCTCCTTGGCCTGCGTCAGCTTCTCCGGATAGAACACGCCGCGCCAGGGCTCGAAGGTCCAGCCGCCGATGCCGATGAAGATGTTGCCGGATTTTTTGGACGCGGTTTTTGCTTTGGCCACGGAAGGATCTCGCATCGACGGGGAGGGACCTCATCCTAATCAAACCAGTTGTGATTGGCCAGTTGGCCCGTCCCGTCTAAGCTCGCGAGCCGGACCCGCGAAGAAGGAGAACAAGAATGCGGATGCTGTTGCTGGGAGCCGCGCTCGTCATGATGACATCTGCTGCCATGGCGGATGATGACGACGCCAAAAGCGCACAGAAGCTCGCCCAGCAGGGCCGCGACGATTACTGGCATTGCCTGGCGCGGGAATATTCCCGCGACTCAAATCAGGGCCTGTCGGAACAGGATTTTGGCCGTTCGGTCGCGGGCGCCTGCCCGTCGGAGCGGCAATATTACCGGGTGGTGCTGCTCGATTATCTCACCACGCAATATCCCAACATCGATTCGGGCGCCCATCTTGCCACCGCGAACAGGGCGGTGGAGTCGGCGCAGAAGGACATCGTGACGGCCTTCGTCAAGCACCGGCCGCCGCAGAAATAGCTCCATTGACCGCTGCGGCCCGGCGGCCCTTCCGGCTGCGCGCTCATCCATGGTATCACTGGGCACATCTAGAACAGGGATGGGTCCATGTCGTCTGAGTCGGTGGGGGGCATTCTGGGCGCGATCGTCGCGGCGATCGTGCTTGCGGTCGCCGTCGTGTTCGGACCGATTGGCCAGTACGGCAAGCCGCCCAAGCCGGCGAAGATCGAGCAGGCCCCTACTGCGGCACCCGCAGCCCCGGCCGCTCCGGCGCCGCGAGGGCCGGTGATTCGGGAAATACCCAACCAATAGGGCGCCAAAATCGGGTTTTGGTCCTCTTGCGAAGCGGATCCGTCGTTCCTATTTAGTTTTCAACGGCGACGTTGAGCGAAAACTCCGTCGCTGGGACGACCTTGGAATAGCTTGGGCCTGCGCCGGATGTACGCGCGGTCCGCCGTTCCGGGGTCGTTGGCATTTTAGGGCCTCTTTTGGGCCGTTCCCCTTGGAAACCTCGGCTTGGTAGCGCAAGAACTTGGCAGCGCGTGACGCGGCGGATATACGCTGCCGTCATGAATGAAGCGATCAGACCGGGCGTCGACAACCTGCCGCAGGCTCAAGAAGGGCCGGAACTGTCGGTCATTGTCCCGACCTTCAACGAGCGCGACAACGTCACGGTGCTGTACCGGCGGCTGGAGGCGACACTCGCCAACGTCGCCTGGGAGGTCGTGTTCGTCGACGACAATTCGCCCGACGGCACCTGGGACGTCGTGCGCGCGCTGGCGCAGCGCGACAGCCGCGTGCGCTGCGTCCGCCGCATCGGCCGCCGCGGCCTGTCGGGCGCCTGCATCGAGGGCATCCTCGCTTCGAGCGCCCCCTTTGTGGCCGTGATCGACGCCGACCTCCAGCACGACGAGACGCAACTGCCGAAGATGCTGTTGCTGCTCGCGAGCGACGAGGCCGAGCTCGTGGTCGGCAGCCGCTACATCGAGGGCTACAAGAGCGAGGGCTTCAACAAGCAGCGCGCCGGCGCCAGCGCGCTTGCGACCGAGGTCGCCAGGAAGATGCTGCGGGTCGAGATCGCCGATCCCATGAGCGGCTTCTTCATGATCCGCCGCGATCGTTTCGAGCAGCTCGCGCCAAAGCTTTCGGTGCACGGTTTCAAGATCCTGCTCGACCTTGTCGCGACCGCGCATGGCGGCTTGCGGGCGGTCGAGATTCCCTACACTTTCGGCGCCCGCCAGCATGGCGAGAGCAAGCTCGATTCCATGGTCGCGCTGGACTTCCTCGGCCTCGTCCTGGCCAAGCTGAGCAACGACATCGTCTCGCTGCGCTTCATCCTGTTCGCGATGGTCGGCGGCATCGGCCTCGTGGTGCACTTGACCACGCTGTTCATCGCGCTTCAGCTGTTCAAGGCGCCATTCCCGGAGGCGCAGGCCGCCGGCGCTATCGTCGCCATGACCAGCAATTTCATCCTCAACAACTTCCTCACCTATCGCGACCAGCGGCTGAAGGGCGTTGCGCTGCTGCGCGGCCTGATCGCCTTCTACATCGTGTGTAGCGTCGGCCTGCTCGCCAATGTCGGCGTCGCCTTCTCGGTCTACGACCAGGAGCCGATCTGGTGGCTGGCCGGCTTGGCCGGCGCGCTGATGGGCGTGGTGTGGAATTACGCAATGTCCGGACTGTTCGTCTGGCGCAAGAAATAGCGCGATATGGGCGGAGCTGACGCGGGGATCGCCCGCAACACCGCGCTGGCAATTCTTGCGCTGGTCGGCTTGCGACTGGTCGCCGCCGCGTTCACGCCGATCACTTTCGACGAAGCTTATTACTGGATGTGGTCGAACAACCTGGCGGGCGGTTACTACGACCATCCGCCGATGGTGGCCTATGTCATCCGCGCCGGCACCATGATCGCAGGCGACACCGAGCTCGGCGTTCGCCTCGTCTCGATCCTGCTGGCGCTGCCGATGAGCTATGCGGTCTATCGCTCCGCCGCGATCCTGTTCGGCGGCGTACGCGTGGCCGCGACCAGCGCCATCCTGTTCAACGTGACAATGATGGCCTCGGTCGGCACGCTGATCGTGACGCCCGATGCGCCGCTGCTGGTCGCCTCCAGCTTCGTGCTGTTCTTCCTCGCAAAGGTGCTGGAGACCGATCGCGGCGTTTGGTGGCTCGCAGTCGGCGCAGCCGTTGGCGCGGCGCTGCTGTCGAAATATACGGCAATGTTCTTCGGGCTAGCGATCCTGATCTGGCTCGCGGCCGTGCCGAAGCTCAGGCCCTGGTTCCTCTCGCCGTGGCCCTATCTCGGCGGTCTCGTGGCCCTCGCGCTGTTCTCGCCGGTGATCCTCTGGAATGCGGACCATCAATGGGTCTCGTTCGCAAAGCAGCTTGGCCGCGCCAGAATCGAGGACTTCCGTCCCGTCTTCATCGCCGAGCTGATCCCGACCCAGATCGCGTTCGCGACCCCGCTCGTCTTCATCCTGGGCGCGATGGGGCTGCACGCGCTGACCTGGCACCGGGCCGGTGCATTGGCCTCGCGCGTGCTGATCGAGGCGATGTTCTGGACCATCGTCGCCTATTTCGTCTGGCATTCGCTGCATGCCCGCGTCGAGGCCAACTGGTTCGCGCCGGTCTATCCGCCCTTCGTCGTTGCCGCAGCCGCCGCTAGTCTCGTGCAATGGAAGCCGCGCCAGCGGCGCCTGCTGGATTTCTGCCTGCGCTGGGCCGCGCCAACAGGCATCGTGATGTTTGCAGCCCTGATCGTGCAGGCCAATACCGGCTGGCTGTCCGGCCATCGCCGCGATGCGACCGTGCGCAGCGTCGGCGTCGGCTGGCGCGAGCTTGCCGCCGAGATCGAAGTGGTGCGCGCGCGTAGTGGCGCGACCTGTGTGCTCGCGCAGGACTATGGCACCACAGGCTGGCTTGCCTTTTATCTGCCTCGCGGCACCTGCGTGGCGCAGCAGAGCCAGCGCATCCGCTGGGTCAACATGCCCGAGCCCGATCCCAAGCTGCTCGCCGGCAAGCTGCTCTATGTCGACGAGCTGCGCAGCGATGGTCATCCCGTCCTCAACGACCTCTTTGCGACGGTGACGCAGATTGCGCAATTGCAGCGCAAGCGCGGGCCGCTCGTGGTCGAGACCTACGGCATCGATCTCTTGGAAGGCGCCAAGGGTGACGTGCTCGACCGCTCCCCGCCGCCGGAAGCGCGGTAGCAGCCGCCGTCGTCCCGGCCTAGTGCGCAATTGCGCACGGGGGCCGGGACCCATACCGCGTGATGTATCGATGAGCGAAGTTGCTCGCACCGCGCTGAGACCTGCCACTGACGGTCTTCGCCAAACTTCTCCCCGGAGTATGGGTCCCGGCCTTCGCCGGGAAGACAGCGGAGTGTTGGACGAATAGCTGGGCTCTTCAGCCGATCATCTCGGCCCTGGCGGCAGCCTGCCTCGGCCCATCGCGGTCTCGCCAGAACCAGACGGTCACGACGCCGGAGCGGCCGCGGACTTGGGTGAGCAGGGGGCCCGACAGGACGCCGTCGGGAGCGCCGTGGAAGTCAGCGGTGTCCAGCAGCGTATCGCTCAGCGCGAGCCGCGCGTCGTTCTGGGTGGCGACCTCCATCAGCCGGCTCGCAACGTTGACGGTGTCACCGGTCGCCGTGATGTGCTGATGGGTTTCGCCGAGGCGAGAGGCGACGATCTCGCCGAAATGCGCGCCGATCTTGAAGCCGAGCTGATCCCCAATCGCTGGCGGCAACGAAGCGATCCAGCGCTCGACGCCGCGATGCAGGTCGATCGCGCATTTCAGCGCGCGCGCCGCGTCATCGGGCATTGCGCGCGGCAGGCCGAACAGGATCATGGCGCCGTCGCCGAGAAAGCCGGTGATCAAGCCGCCGCAATCGACCGCAGTCTTGTCGATCAGCGCGTGAAACGCCTTCAGCATGTCCTGGAGCGCGTCCGGATCGGTCCGTTCGCTTAAGCCCGTGAAGCCGGAGAGATCGATGAAGACCACGGCTGCGTCCTGGCGGACGGGCTTGGACAGGAAATTCGGATCGCGCGCCAGCCAGTCCTGCACCGCCGGCGCCTGGAATTGCGCCAGCGACCTGCTCTTGGCGGCGAGATATTGCGTGCGGCGGCCTCCCGCCCACAGCTGCACGCCGGCAAAGACCGCAACCGGCGGCACCGTGGCCGCGAGCGTGGTCGCGGCGTTCAGCCAGACCCCATGCATGAACGCGAACACGTTGAGCCCGGCCCAGGCGAGCATCACCGCGGCCGCCGCCATGATGCCGAGCGCGCTGCGCCGCCAGGCAAGCAGGCCGACCAGCAGCATCGGCAAGAGGATCGCGGCGAGCGCGTCGGCGATATGGACCCGGCGGTCGCGCACGATGCTGTCGCCGGCGACGAGATGGGTGATCGCGGTCGAGACCACCTCGACGCCGGGCATCAGCGAATCGAACGGCGTCGGGTAGAAGTCGCCGCCGCCGGCGACCGCGGCGCCGATCACGACGATCCGGTTCTCGATCACCGCGCGGTTGAGCGTGCCGTCGAAGATGCTCTGCGCGCTGACGGTGCGGATGGTGCGGCGCGGGCCGTAATAGGTGATAGGCAGCGCGAAGTCGCTGTCGGTCGGCACCGTGCGGTCGCCGAGCCTGAGATGATCCGGCGCGATCGTCAGCGGCTTGTCCAGCGCGCGTGCCGCGACGCGCAAGGGAAACGACAGCTCGACCTTGTCGGCCGTCCGGAACAGCATCGGCACCGAGAGCGGCGAGCCCGACTGTCCCGTCGCGACGTTGACGATGCCGACCTCGGCATGGTCGGCGAACGCCGGCAAGGGCAGCAGGAAGCGCTCGGCCTGCGGCAGGACGGCGAGGGGACCTTCGCTGCTCGGCGCCACGGTTTCGCTGGCGGACGGGAAGATCGCCGCGGCGGCGAGCACCATGGGACCGGTGGCAAGTGTATTTGCCAGCGTCGCATCTCCGATCGCGGCGCTGCGGTCGACCAGCAGCAAGTCAATCGCGACGACCTTCGGCTTGAATTGCACGATGGTGTCGACGACACGCGCGAGATCGGCACGCGGAAGCGGATAGCTGCCGCCGCGCTTCACCACGGTATCGTCGATCGCGACGATGGTGACGAGATCGGGCGGACGCTGCACGCCGCGAACCTGGGTCCGCCAATCCGTCAGCGTCGCCTCGAGCCTGTCGAGAAAGCGCAGATGGCCGTTGGCGTGCGCGACATAGACGCCCGCGCCCCACAGCGCGGTGAGGACGAGTGCCACCAGGATCTGAACGCGTCGGCTACGCATGCGGTGGGTTTGCAATCTTCTATCGTCCAAATCTCATTGGCCGAGCGTTGTTGACCCAGCCTTATTGTCCAAGCCTCGCCATCAGCGCGTCGACGCGCGGCTGGCCCCATGTCTTGACCGTCAACGGGCCGGCTGGCTCGACATCGACGCCTTGGCCCGGTCCAAGCACGACGCCGCGTCCACGAGCCCTGCGGCTCACGCCGACCCGGCCGTCGGCGACGAACACCGAGGTCTTGGCGTCAGCGACATCGACCGCCCATTTTGTGCCGCGCACCGCGGCGATCGCTTGCGGCGTCAGCACCTTGAAGGGATTGCCGCCGGGCTTCTTGGGCACCTCGATCAGCAGCGCTTTGCTGCTCAACTCCACGGAGTCTATATGTCCGTCGCGGTTGGCGTCCTTTAGTTCAAATCTGGCGCCGTTTTCCGCAACGATCGTGATGCCGTTGTCGCAGCGCCAGACTTGCGTGCCCGCGACCGACGGTGATGCCGTGCAGCCCGCATTGGTCGCAGGCTGTGCACTTGCAAACCCAATCAACAACAATGACCACGCCACGGCGTAAAACCCGGCGCGTGAAAAGCCTCTCATGCCAGCCTCCGTTTCGCGTGCTCGGCACAGTCCAAGGCGATGTTGATACGGCACCGTATCACTCGCAGAGGCTGCTGAAAAGTGCCAGGTAGGAGCTATTTTCTCGTGGTGGCGATTGCCAGACTGAACGCGATCAACTTTCAGTCACGGCGCCGTGCCGCATGAGCGCTTCGATCCGCGGTGCGAGATGTGCGTGAGCTGTTGCCGTGATCGGCCGGCTCGGAGCAGGGCTGCTGGAAGCGGCGTCCACCAGCCTCGCGCAATGCTGCGCCGCTAGGATGAGGCGGTATTGAAGACCACGAAAATGACTTGGTTGGATGCGTTTACAAAGGCGGCCGAGGAGGTCCCTGACCGCACCGATCTGGCCGAGAATTATAGTTAACAGTCTCGCCTAAGTCCGTAGTTCTGCGGGCTTTTTTCTCGAAATGGGACAGCATTAACGAGTTGCCCCATATCCGCCTGAACTTAATCCGCATTTAACTAAAAGTCGCCTTAATGACGCTCCGACCCTCTGCGAGATGCTGTTCCCGGATCGTGACCAGCGGCACTTCGAAGGGGGACTGAGTGACACCGTCCTGGACGCAAGGCGAATGAGTACGAGTATCGCTGCGCAGAGTAACGCGGCACGGAAGTCCAAGAAATTCTCGAAGAATTATTCGCGGAAATCTTCCCGGAAAATGACCACCCACACTTGGCTTGGCGCCGCGGCGATCGGCTGCGTCGTGATGGGCGCTGGCTGGACCATCTACACCAACATCCTCGGCGCCAGCGTCTATCCGACCGTCGGCAACAGCGGCTACGACGAGCCCGTGATCAAGCGCGCGCCCAAGGTCGCGCTGCGCGAGGCGGGTGAGGCGGTCAAGGAAGCCTTCGCGCTCTTGCCCGACCGGTTGCAGGTGGCCGCGCCGATCTCGCGCGAGATGTTCAACGAGCGCTTTGCCGCGGCTGCGACGCAAGGCGTGGCCTCGAACGCCGCCAGCGCCGCGCCTGCCGCGCCTGCAACCAGGGTTGCCGAAGTCAAGGAAACGTCAAAGGACGCGCCGAAGGAGGCTGCGAAGCCGAGCGTGATCGCGAAGGTCGCGGATGCGCTGAAGCCGCACGGCTCGGCCAAGATTGCGGACGCCGGCAAGGCCAAGCGCGCTGACGCAGGCGTGCAGCTGGCCTCGGCCGATCCGGCCGAGATCGTGCCGGCGCCCGAGGCAAAGCCAAAATCCTTCGCCGATCGCGCCAAGGCCGCGGTGATGTCGATCACCGGCCCGCGCCAGTCGATGATCGAAAAACTCTGGGGCAAGCGTGAGCCGTCCGGCGGGCTGCTCGCCTATGCCTCGGCCGATGCCAGCATTACCGCGTCCATCGCGCCGAAGGAGCAGAACCCGATGTTTGGCGGCGCGCCGCCCTATGAGCGCGACACCGCGGTCTACGACATCACGGCCAAGACGGTCTATCTGCCCGACGGCACCAAGCTCGAGGCGCATTCCGGCCTCGGCTCCAATCTCGACGACCCGCGCTCGTCGAAAATCCGCATGCGCGGCGTGACGCCGCCGCACATCTACACGCTGAAGCCGCGCGAGGCGCTGTTCCACGGCGTGCCGGCGCTGCGCCTGACCCCGGTCGGCGGCGAGAGTGCAATCTATGGCCGCGACGGCCTGCTCGCGCACACCTTCATGCTCGGGCCGAACGGCGATTCCAACGGCTGTGTGTCGTTCAAGGACTATTACGCATTCCTCGACGCCTACCGCAACAAGGGCATCCGCAAGCTCGCGGTGCTGGCGCGGGTGGAGTGACGTCGGCAAGCCCGCCGATGTCTGCCCGTCTAAAGCGCGATGAGATGAGGATGAATCGTCATCGCGCTTTAGGGCCGACTTCAATGCCCCCTTGCGGGGAAACGTCCAGATTCAGCCGGCACTCACCTCAGCGCATCGCCGCGCGCGATGATCGCGAAGCGGTCTGACAGCTCGGCCAGCGCGACCTCGTGGATGGTCCGGGCGTCCAGCGTGCCGCCGCGGCCGTCGGGCAGATCACGCGTGGCGCAGGAATCGGCATCGATGGTCGTGCGAAAGCCGAGATCGAGCGCGGCACGGGCGGTGGAGCTGACGCACATATGCGTCATGAAGCCGGCCAGCACGATGTTCTTGCGTCCGCTCGCGGCGAGCTGCGCCTGCAAGTCGGTGCCGGCGAAGGCGTTCGGCAGCTCCTTTTCGATCACGAGCTCGTCCGCACGCGGCGCGAGCTCGGTGACGATGGCGCCACGATCGGCGGAGCGATCGAACAGGCCGCCGGATTTGCCGCGATGGGCGATGTGGATGATCGCAGATCCGCGCTCGCGCGCCCGTGCCAGCAGGCCGGCCGCCCGCGCAATCGCGGGCTTGGCGTCGGGCAGGGCGAGGGGACCTGCGAGATATTCATTCTGGATGTCGATCAGCACCAGCGCGGCGTCGCCAAGACGCGGCGGGGTGAGGTCGGCACCGGCGAGCTGCAGCAGGGTCTTTGCGGGCGTCATGATCTTCAGAATCTCCAAGGCGGAATGTTGGCCTAAGCATAGCTCGTCGGTAGCCTGCCGATATGCAGGGATATTGCAGCCGATGGCTGCGATATTGCAGGCCAGTGCCCGCCGATGTAGGCTCGAAACCATGAATTGGGACGACCTTCGCATCATTGCCGCGGTCAGGGACGAGGGCACCTATGCCGGCGCCAGCGCGCGGCTGCGCATCGACGAGACCACGGTCGGACGCCGGCTGTCGCGCATCGAGCGTGCGCTCGGCCTGCGCCTGTTCGAGGCTGCCGACGGTCTCCGCAAGCCGACCCGTCAGTGCGAGGCGGTGCTGGCGCACGTCCAGGCCATGGCGGTGCATGCCGCCGAGATCGGCCGCATCAGCGAGAGCCTGCCTGGCCCGGTGGGACGACTGCGCATTGCCACGACCAATGCGGTCGCCGAGGAGATGCTGGCGCCGCGCGCGAGCGACTTCCTGCGCGCCAATCCCGGCCTGACGCTGCAATTCCTGACCTCGAGCGAGAACGTCAAATTCTCGCGCCGGGAGGCCGATCTCGCGATCCGCCTGCGCAAGCCCGATAAGGGCGACTTCTCGATCTCCAGACTCGGCGACATCCGCATCTACTATTTCGAACCGGTCGCGGCTGAAGGCGAGCCGGTGCTGTGCGCCTATCCGGACGAGCTCGGCGCCATTCCCGAGATGCAATTCCTGCGGACGAAGAAAATCCGGCCGCGCTGCGTGACTGACAATGTCCGCGTCATCCGCACGCTGATCCGCTCGCACCAGGCCGCGGGCGTGTTGCCGGAGCACAGCTGCACCGATTTGCTCGGCGACCGCCGCCTGCGCGCCACGCTGCTGCCGAAACGGCGCGACGTCTGGCTGCTCGTGCAAAACCATCTCAAGCGCGATGCCGCGACCCGCGTGACGATCGAGTGGGTGCGGGCCTGTTTCAGCGAGCTTGCGCGGGGATAACCCCGAGAGCGCGTGAAACCGGAGGGCCGCACATGGGCGGACCTCCAGATATCCGTTGCGTTGCCCCGCCATGAACGTGTGGCCGCGCCTGTGCGACCAAGATCACGGAGCCGGGATTGCGCGCGCGCAAAAGTTGCGTAATCTCGCGACGCCTACGGACTTGATCAGGGCAGGTGCATGACCATTCTTCAGGAAACGATCCGGCCGCGGTCGTCGGCGCAGTCGCGAGAATGGAAGGCGATTGTTATCCTGATCCTGCTGATCCCGGTGTTGTGGTCGCCGCCGTTCCTGTTTCGCTTCTTCCTGTATCAGCCGTTCAACATCCCTTCTGGTTCGATGGCGCCGACGCTGATGGTCGGCGACTACGTCTTCGCCGCGAAATATGCCTATGGCTACGGCCGCTATTCCTTCCCCTTCGCGTCGTCCTGGATCTCGGGCCGCGTCTTTGCCGCCGAGCCCGAACATGGCGACATCGTCGTGTTCCGGACGGCGAAGGACAGTTCGGCCGATTACGTCAAGCGCGTGGTCGGGCTGCCCGGCGACCGTATCCAGATGCGGCAGGGCCAGCTCATCCTCAACGACCGCCCGGTGATGCGCGTCGCGCTCGAGTACGGGCTCGCCGGCGCCGCCTGCGGTGTGGACGGCGGCGTCAAGGTCAAGCGCTGGCGGGAGACGCTGCCGAGCGGCGCGTCCTATGTGACCTACGACTGCATCGACAACGGCTTCCTGGACAATACCAACGTCTTCACGGTGCCGCCGGGCCACTTCTTCGTGCTCGGCGACAACCGCGACAATTCCACCGACGGTCGCATGATGTCGACATTCGGTTTCGTGCCGATGGACAATCTCGTCGGGAAGGTGACGCGGATCTTCTGGTCGCTCGACGAAGATGGCGAGCCGCACATGGAGCGTTTGGGGAAGGTGGAGTGAGGGCGGCCGTCATTCCGGGGCGGCGCAAAGCGCCGAGCCCGGAATCCATTGATCCACAAGTTCAGACCGCAATTTGCGGATACAGATCGATCCACTGAGGATTCTTCTCCTCAATAAGCCGGATTTTCCATTCCCGTCGCCACTTCTTCAATTCCTTCTCGCGCGTGATCGCGGTGATGGGATCGTCGTAGATCTCGAACCAAACAAGCCTGTCGACGGAGTACCGCTTGCTGAAACCAGGAGCGACTTTGTTCTTATGTTCATGGATGCGGCGGACGATATCATTCTCACGCCGATGTAGAGCGTTCCGTATTTCTTGCTGGCGAGGAGGTAGACGTAATGGGCCATGAGCAAGCGGTGAAATGGATTCCGGGCTCGCGACTTCGTCGCGCCCCGGAATGACGAGGATACCACCTTTGCGTGTGTCTGCAAAAGGGACTCTGGTAGAACAAAACCCAGAGTTCAATGAAGACCATCGTGCCACTCCGTCATTCCGGGGCGGCGCAAAGCGCCGAGCCCGGAATCCATTGATCCGCAGACTCGGTCCGGAGGTTGGCATGCTGTCACTGCCGCCCGGATTCCGATCTTCCATGTGAGGGGATCAGGCGAACAGGTCAGTCGCAAGTGGTGAAATGGATTCCGGGCTCGCGCCCAGGAGGGGCGCGCCCCGGAATGACGAGCGGAGAAAAACAAAAACCCCGGCATCGCTGCCGGGGTTTCGCATTTCGTCGTTTGCCAGAGTGGCTGGATCAGAAGTCCATGCCGCCCATGCCGCCGCCGGGGGGCATCGCCGGACCGGCGCCGCCCTTCTTGGGCAGCTCGGCGACCATGGCTTCCGTGGTGATCAGGAGCGCGGCCACCGAGGCTGCGTTCTGGATCGCGGTGCGGACCACCTTGGTCGGGTCGATGATGCCCTTCTTGACGAGGTCGGCATATTCGCCGGTCTGGGAGTCGAAGCCGTAATTGTAGGCCTTGTTCTCCAGGATCTTGCCGACGATTACCGAGCCGTCTTCACCGGCGTTGATCGCGATCTGGCGAGCGGGAGCCGACAGCGCCTTGCGCACGATCTCGACGCCGGTCTTCTGGTCGTCGTTCTTGGTGCGCAGGCCCTTGAGCTGCTCGGAGGCACGGAGCAGGGCGACGCCGCCGCCCGGGACGATGCCTTCTTCCACGGCCGCGCGGGTCGCATGCATCGCGTCATCAACGCGATCCTTGCGCTCCTTCACCTCGACCTCGGTCGCG
>NZ_PSRT01000105.1 GCF_004212635.1 Bradyrhizobium genosp. SA-3
CCCGGATGGAGCGCAGCGAAATCCGGGGTTCTCACCTCGCGGTTGGATTTCCCGGATTGCGCTTCGCTTCATCCGGGCTACAGGGACGAGCAGAGGGATTCGTCATTCGGGGGCGGTCCAAAGGACCGAGCCTGGAACGGGATTTCTGGGCCTGGCCTGTGCGAGGGCCACCCCGGAATGACGAAAACTCTAAAGCTCCAACTAAAGCGCGACGAGATTAGGATGAATCGTCATCGCGCTTTAGGTTATTGTTTCAGCATGATCTTTTCGGAAAACCGCTACACACTTTTCCGGATCATGCTCTAACGCCCGTAGAACAAGATGCTGGCGATGACGAGCATCGCCGTCACCGCCAGCATATGCGCGAGCGCTCCCGAGGCCGCCCCCTTGGTGGCTTCCTTCATGCCTTGTTCTCCCTAGACTTGGGCGTGACTCATCGTTGCGTGGTGAGCGCAAAGACGGCCAATTGTTTTACTCGGAACACCCCACTCACGAGTATCCACCGCAATTTGTCCCCACGCGGCGAATATCGACTGTGTCAGGGTCGATCAGCAATGCGGCGGCAATTTGACTCGATGATGTTGCTCCTGCGTCGGCGCAAGAATAGAGTTTCGGGGAAATCTCACCGGCAACGACAAAAAGCATCAAAAGCCCAAGAAAACTTTAGAGACAAACTTCAGGGAAAACTTCAGGAAAATCATGGCCCGCATTCAGTACAGCGACCCGTCCAAGGCCTCCGACCGCACCCGCGAAATCCTCGACAAGAACCGCAACGCCAATATTTTCCGCATGATGGCGCACTCGCCGAGCTACTTCGAGCAGTACTGCCGCCTTGGCGGCGCCATCCGCCACAAGGGCGAGCTCGATCCGGTGGTACGCGAGCTTGCGATCACGCGCACCGGCATTCTGTGCGAGGCGCCGTACGAGATCGTCGCGCACAAGCGCATCGGCAAGAATGTCGGTGTCACCGACGAGCAGAACGAGGCGCTCGCAAACTGGCAGGCGGCGAGCTGCTTCAACGAGGTGCAGCGCGCCGCGCTCGCCTTCACCGATGAGATCGTGAAACTGAACAAGCCGACGGATGCGACCTTCAAGGCGATCGCATCGAAGCTGACGCCGGCCGCGCTGGTCGAGCTCCAGCTCTCGGTCGGCTTCTACATCATGACCTCGAAATTCCTGGAGACGTTCGAGATCGACCTGCAGCCGGTGACGGAAGTGGTGGGCTGATCCGATTAGAAGCGGCGAGGGATGCCGATGACGATCGATGAATATGCGGCCTGGGCCGCGAGCATTGCGAAAGTCGAAGAGCATCCGTCCAACGAGCGGCTATCCTATCTCGGTCTCGGCCTTGCCGGCGAAGCCGGCGAGGTCGCCGATCACATCAAGAAGCTGCTCCGCGACGGCTGGCTGGATCAGGCAGGTCTCGTCGATGAGCTCGGCGATGTCGTCTATTACTGGGCTTGCCTGTGTGCGGCGACCGGCCAGCAGCCATCCGAAGTGCTCAAGGCGAGCGCAGCCAGGATCAACCGGCGGCTGCGCGAGGCCGCGAGCCGCTGAGGCGAGGCGGGCTGGACCTTTCCTCGTCGGGACATGGCAATCGCATATGGGAGCGATTTCTCTGGCCATCCTTCGAGACGCCCGCCGTTGGCGGGCCCTCAGGATGAGGACCGAGTGCGTGGTCGCAGTTTCAACGGGCAGCGACGCCGCTTAGCCTCATCCTGAGGAGACCGCGAAGCGGTCGTCTCGAAGGACGAGGCGCGCGCTCAGGTCGCGCGAAATGTCGTATGCGATAGCCCTACCAGTCGGGGAGAGGTGAAGTAGCGCCGGCGCTCACGTCGACGTCAGAATATCCACCTTCGCGTTCGCCACGATCAAGCGGTCGGCCAATAGCTGCGCGAGATTGCGCATGATGCGCTCGCTGGCGCGGGGATGCTGCTCTCGGAAGTGCTCGAAACCCGTCAAAGGCACCTCGAAAACGGTTGCTGCCATGTCCGCGAATACGTCGGCAGAGCGCGTTGCCTCCAGCAGCGCCATCTCGCCAAAGGCCATGCCGGCAGTGAGTGTTGCCAGCCTGATGCCATCAGGCAGCGTGACGTGGACCGCGCCGCTGCGCAGGAAGAACACGGCGTCGGCGACATCGCCGGTCGTGACGATCTTTGCGCCGGACGGATAACTCCTGACGGCGCAGATTGCGGCAAGATCGGTCAGCTCGTCCTCGCTCAGTCCCGCGAGCAGCGGCTGCTCGGCAAGCTCGGTGGTCTCGTGGAAGTCGATCGAGCCGCCATAGCGGTAGACGAGCTGGTCTTCGGCCCATTCGATCGCGGTGTCGAGCAGGTAGAAGTCGCGGACGTTCTTCAGCTCCGCCGTCCATTCCCGCAAGCTGTCCCATTCCTTGGAGGCGCGCCGGACGCCGGACAGCACCACCGTGACGTTCAGCGCCGCGAGCTCCTCGAAGGCTTCGGCGACGAGGCGCGCACCGGCGCGCGTGGTGGAGGTGACGCGGTGCAGATCGAAGATCACGAATTGTGGCCGCGGCCGGCCTGCGAGCCGGCGCGAGATGTAGTCGACCGCCGATAGCGACAGCGTGCCGACCAGCTCGATGACCCGCACCTCCTGCTCGTGCGCCGCCAGAATTTCGCGCTCCTGCGGCCGGCGCACGCGCCGCGACGGGCTCTTGCCGATGTCGTAGTCGGCGATGACGGCGTTGCGCGCATCGTCGCTGCGGTTGAGCATGTGCAGATCGTAATGCGAGGACAGCGCCTCGCAGACCTTGATGCCGCGCACGCTGTTGCCGTGCTTGTCGAGCTCGGGCGAATAGCTACCGAGCCCGAGCCGGGCAGGGAGCGCGGCGAGGATGCCGCCGCCGACGCCGCTCTTGGCCGGGATGCCGATCCGGTAGATCCATTCGCCGGCATAGTCATACATGCCCGACGAGGTCATCACCGAGAGTGTGCGCGAGATCGCGTAGGGCGTCAGCACCTGCTCGCCCGTCAGCGGATTGACGCCGCGATTGGCGAGCGTAGCCGCCATCACCGCGATGTCGCGCGCCGTGACCAGCACGGCGCATTGCCTGAAATAGACGTCGAGCACGGCCGCGACGTTGTCCGAGATCACGGCGTTGGTCTTGAGGAGATAGCCGATGGCCCGGTTGCGGTCGCCGGTCTGGCTTTCCGAAGCATGGACCGCCTCATCGACAGCGAGATCGCGTCCGGCGAAACGGCTGAGCGCAAGACGGATCTGCTCGAAAGCGTCCACGCCCTTGCTGTCGTAGATCAGCCCGGTGCAGGCGATCGCGCCGGCATTGACCATCGGGTTGAACGGATGGTTTTCGGAATTGAGCCGGATCGAGTTGAAGGGATCGCCGGAGGGTTCGACTCCGATCGCACGTTCGACCTTGCCTGCTCCCAAAAGATCCAGCGCCAGCGCGAACACGAACGGCTTTGACATCGACTGGATGGTTAAGGGCACCCGGCTGTCGCCGACTTCGTAGACATGCCCGTCCAACGTCGCGAGGCCGATGCCGAAATGGGCAGGGTCGGCTTTGCTCAGCTCGGGGATGTAGTCGGCTACGCTGCCTGAGGTCTCGGCCGAGAATTCGTTGAGGCAATTGTCGAGAAACCGCAGCAAGGGCGGTTTCGAGCGGGTCCAGGCGGAGGCGGCGGGCGATAGCGGCTTCATCGCCTCACTTGTGCAACGCAATTAGGGCGCGCGCAACCCGTCCGGCACGATGGTCTGCCGGCGGACCAGGAGAAGGGCGAGCAAAGTCGTGGGCACGAGGATCGCGAGGCCAAGCAGCGTCACCTGCATCTGCGACAGCGGCATGATCCCGCCGCCGGGCGTCGCGACCACGAAGCCGCCGATCACCAGCAGCACACGGATCGGCCATTCCAGCGCGCCAGCGCCGCGCAAGTCCCCGACGAAGGGCTGGTAGCCCTGGATGCCGCCGCAGATGAACAGCGTGCCGAACGCGGCGAGCCCCATCAGGCCGAGGCCGGCGAGGTATGGGCTCGGGCCTTGCAGCACCAGCGCCGGATTGAGCACGAAAAAGAACGGGATGAAGTAGATGATGCTGCCCACCCACATCGATTCCCACCCGGTCTTCATTGCCGGCGAGCCGGCAATGCCTGCGGCGGCGAAGGAGGCGATGGCGACCGGCGGCGTGATCGACGACAGCATGCCCCAGTAGAAGATGAACATGTGCACGGCCATGCGATTGAGCCCGAGCTTCTCCAGCGCAGGCGCGACCAGGATGGCGAGGAAGATGTAGCAGGCCGTGGTCGTCAGCCCGAGGCCGAGGATCAGGCTGGTGAGGGCGCACATGCCGAGCAGCAGGAAGGCATTGTCGCCGGCAATGTGCAGGAGATCGTTGGCAAGGCTCGACACCACGCCGGTCATCGAGAATGCGCCGATCAGCAGGCCGCAGCCGGCGAGGATGCCGACCAGCTCGACGAAGGTGCGGCCGTTGACCTCCAGGAACTTGCCGATGGTCGCAAACGTCCAGCGCGTGTCCTTGGAAAAGAACTGGTTGAGGACCAGCAGCAGTGCCGTGGCGTAGAACGGCGCGTGGCTCTCGCGCTTAAAGTAGAGCAGCATCACGATCAGGAGCGCGATCACGAAGACGTAGTACCAGCCGTCCTTGATCGTATCCATGATGCGGGGCAGCTCGGCGCGCGGAATCCCCTTCAGCCCGTGGCGCGCGGCATAGGCATCGACCTGCATGAACAGGCCGACGTAATAGAGGGCCGCCGGAATGATCGCGGCGAGCGCGACATCGGCGTAACTGACATTGAGGAATTGCGCGATCACGAAAGCAGTCGCACCCATCACCGGCGGCGCCAACACCGCGCCGGTCGAGGCGCAGGCCTCGATCGCGCCGGCATAGGATGCGCGAAAACCGCTCTTCTTCATGACGGGAATGGTCATGGTACCGGCGGTGAGCACGTTGGAGATGATCGAGCCCGACATCATGCCGAGCAGGCCGCTGGCAAAGATGCAGACTTTCGCCGCACCGCCGCGGAAGGTGCCGCACAGCGCGAAGGCGAGGTTGATGAAGAATTTTCCGGCCCCGGTCATCATCAGCGCGGTGCCGAACACCAGGAAGCCGATCACGGTGTCGGCGAAGGCCTGGATCGGAATGCCGAGCAGGCTCTCGCCTGAGAGCACGTGATAGGCGGTTGCCTGCTCCAGCGTCGATTGCGTGCCGCGAAACGGCCCGAGCCAGCTGGATTCGGCGAACAGCGGGTAGACGGTGAAGGGAAAGACGCTCAGCAGAAGGCTCCAGCCGCCGGTGCGGCGTAGCGCTTCCATCAGCATCACCCACATCACGAGGCCCGCCGCGATCACGCTGTTGGGCGCGCCGCCGAACTCCCAGCCGGCCTCAGCCGCCTTGCGCACGTTCGACATCAGCATCAGCGCCGCCGCGAAGGTCGCGACGAACAAGACGAGGTCGTACCAGGGGATGCGGTCGAGCGGGGCGCGTTCAGTCCCTGGGAAGATCAGGAAGGTGAACGGCAGCATCAACGCGATCAGGAGATAGAAATACTCCGTGTTGAGCTGGGTGTAGCCGATGAAGAATCGCAGCGAGAATTGCTGGTTGATGCAGAGCAGGATGGTTGCCGCGGTTGCAACCACCAGCGTCCAGCGCCAGGCGCCGCGCAGCGTGCGCACGCGCGTGACCTCCGCCTCCTGCATGTTGGCGGCGGCGCCGTGCGGATCGTCGAACACGATCCGCTTGGCCTCGTCCTGCGGGCCGGTGGAGGTGGAAGCAGAAGCCATCATCGATCCCGCGTGTGGGCTGGCAAATACGGACTAAGCGAATGGTTGTGGGTTGAAGCGATCGGGCCGCGGGCTCCTCAACCTCTCCCGCTTGCGGGAGAGGTCGCGCCGAAGGCGCGGGTGAGGGCTTTCTCCACTTGGGGATTCTTGATTGTGGAGACACCCCGACCCTCCCCCGCAAGCGGGGGAGGGAGCGCACCTCCTTCTTGGCATCAAGCCTGAGCCCATTCGCTCTATTCCTCAAATCCATTCGGCATGTCGGCCTTCGCAAGCGCCGCCGCGCGGGCCTTCATCCAGCCGTCGAGGAATGCCTTGTCATCCGATGGCGGATTGGACTTGCCGTACGCCGCCCACGCCGCGCCAAGCACCTCTTGCCGCTTGATCAGCTTGTTGTTGTGCGCCTCCTGCGCATCGCTCCATTGCCCGGCCTCCTTGAGCGCCTTCACCGCACCGGGGTGTACCGGCACCACCCAGTTCTTGGTCTGCCGGTCGGCGGCAAGACCACCGGCGCCGGGCGCGGAATCCTTGTAGGCGTCGTAGTTGACGATCATCGTTTTGGTGATCGCATAGACCTGATCGGCCGGCTGCGCGGCGTAGGCGACGAAGATCGGATAGGGATAGTTACCGAGCTCGACCGGCTTGTCCGGCGAGATGCCGGCGCCGCAGGTCGCAAGCTGCGGGAAGAAGAACGAGCCGACCTTCTGCATCCGCGCCCAGCCTTCCTTGTCCTTGGCAGGGAGCGGCGGCCAGATCAGGCCGCGCGGCGAGGTCTCGGCCTCCTTGGCGGGGCCAGTGATGGTGGTGCCGAACGCGGCATCGACGTCGTTGTTGATCAAGCCCTTCCACATCGCGCCGTAACTTGCGAACTCGACGGCCTTGACGTCCTTCTGCGTCAGCCCTGCGAAGGCGAGCACCGCGAGCGAGTTCTGGTTCAGCGCCGGCGAGCCGACGACGAAGCCGACGCGCTTGCCTCTGAGGTCCTTCAGCTCCTTCACGCCGGTGTCGGCAGCGACGCCGAGCGAACCGCAATTGCAGTCGACGGTGGACAGCAGGATCTGGAGCGGCTGCGGCCCCCATTCCTTCGATCCGAACTCGAACACGCCTTCCTGCGCGAAATAGGTCCCCGATCCCATCGCCGCGGAGGCTGCGCGCTTGGCGCGCAGCGGCGCGAGGCGGGCGACGTCGTTGCCTGCGGGGAGCACGCGCACGTCGGTGCCGTATTTGTCCTTCATCATCTTGCCGACGCCGACCGCGATGTTGAAGCCGGCGGTGCCGGTGTCATAGGCGGTGAACGTCAATGTCGCCGGCAGCTTGATATCCTCGGCGAACGCATAGCGTGTAGACGCAAAAGAAATGCCCGCCACCAAGGCAGGCGCGAGCATGAGCAGCCCACGAAGCATGTTTTCCCTCCATCATCTTCGCTTAAGCGCGAAGACCTTCTTGCTTGAATCGGATCATGTCACCGGGCATCCGCGATGGCAACGCCGGAACGCGAATGCAGAAACCAGGCTGACAGATTGTCGCGGAATCCAGGGATTATGCAGTCAGTTTGCGACGATCGCGATCGCTTGTCCCTCGGCAACGACGTCGTCGAGTTTCACCAGAAGCGACGTGATCGTGCCGCTCGCGGGCGACTGCACGGGTATCTCCATCTTCATGGCTTCGACGACCACAACGTCATCGCCATCTGCGACGGTTCCTCCAACTTGCACGGGAGTTGCGCAGATGCGCCCCGCGACCTCCGTGACGATCTTAATTTCTGGCATGCCATCCCTTTTTGTTGTCGTCGCAAGATGCCTGAGGTAGCGTCGTCTGCAAGTGGAATTTAATTCCGCAGAGCGAAACAAGCTGGTAGGGAACATGGGACGACGATCGGAGCGGTTGAGTAGGCAAGGTGTGCTCGCTGGCGATGCCGGTGAGGGTGATGTCATCCAGGTGGTGTCGCGCGCGTTCGACGTGTTGCGATGCTTCGAGGGCCACGAGGCGCGGCTCGGCAATCTCGAGATTTCAAATCGCTGCGGTCTGCCGCGCTCGACGGTGTCGCGGCTCACGCACACGCTGACCCGCATGGGCCAGCTCGTCTACCTGCCGCGCGATCAGAAATATCGCATCGGCCCCAGCGCGGTGGCGATGAGCGCTTCGATGATGAAGGGCGCGCAGCTGCGCAGCATGATCCGCCAGCGACTTCAGGAAGTCGCCGAGCAGCTTCCGGGCACGGTCGGCTTCGTCGTTCCCGATCGCTTCCATCTCGTCTATCTCCAGTTTGCGCGCTCGGCGAGCGCGCTCGGCCTGCACGAGGGCACCGGCAGCCGCATCTCGATGGCTTCGACCGCGGCAGGCGCGGCCTACACCGCGGCGCTGTCGCCCGAGGTCGGCGACGCCTTCATTGCAGACATGGAGCGGGAAGCGCCCGAGGCTGCGAAGATCCTCAGGCCCCGCATCGAGGCCAACCGGCAGTCGCTGCGCGAGCGCGGTTATGTCGTGGCCTGCGGCTTGTGGAGTCCGCACATCAACGGCCTCGCGGTGCCGATCTGGTCGCCGCAGTACCAGACCTTCGTCGTCATCACGATCGGCCTGCTGGCTGCGATGTATGACGAGCAGCGGCTGCATGACGAAGTCGCCCCGTTGATGCTCACGCTCGGCCGCTCGCTCGGCAGTCTGATGGAAGGCGCGGAGGGCGATGCCTTCAACAACCGTCTCTCGCGTAAGCCGGTCGCAATGGCCGTGCGCAACAATAACAAGCCGATCAACTCGGAGGGAGTGAATGAACTGGAAGCCGGAACTCGACGAGCTCGCCCGGCGCGAAGCCTTCGCGCGGGAGATGGGCGGCGTTGACAAGGTCAAGCGACAGCATGACCAGGGCCGGCTGACTGTTCGGGAGCGCATCGACGGACTGATCGACAAAGGCAGCTTTCACGAGATCGGTGCCGTCTCCGGCATCGGTGAATACGATTCCAGCGGCGAGTTGCAGAAAGTGACGCCGGCGAACTGCGTGTTCGGCCGCGCGCGCGTCGACGGCCGTACCGTGGTCGTGGTCGGCGACGATTTCACGGTGCGCGGCGGCTCGGCGGATGCGTCGATCTCGGCCAAGCCGCTGATGGCGGAGGAGATGGCGCACGACTTCCGGCTGCCCATCGTCCGCATCATCGAGGGCTCCGGCGGCGGCGGCTCGGTCAAGACCATCGAGACCAAGGGCGCGGCCAATCTGCCTGGCGGCATCGGCGGCACGCGCTGGTATCGCTTCACGACGGAGAACCTGTCGCGCGTGCCGGTCGTCGCGCTCGGCCTTGGCTCCGTCGCGGGCCTCGGTGCCGCGCGTCTTGCCGCCAGCCATTATTCCATCATGACCCGGAAGTCCGCGATGTTCGTTGCGGGCCCGCCGGTGGTGAAGGCGCTGGGACAGGACCTGTCCAAGGAGGAGCTCGGCGGCGCCGACATCCAGACCCGCGCCGGTGCGATCGATCATGCGGTCGAGACCGAGGAGGAGGCGTTTGCCTGCGCGCGGCGCTTCCTGTCTTATCTGCCGTCCTCGGTTTACGACCTGCCGCCGACCTTGCCGTGCACCGACAATCCGGAGCGCACCGAGGAAGCGCTGCTGGGTGCGGTGCCGCGCAACCGCAAGCAGGTCTATAAGGTGCGCCCGATCATCGACGCCGTCGTCGACAAGGGCTCGTTCTTCGAGGTCGCGAAGAATTTCGGCAAGCCAATCATCGTCGGCCTCGCGCGGCTCGAGGGCAGGGCGGTGCTGCTGCTCGCCAGCGACAGTTTTCATTATGGCGGCTCCTGGACCGCAGATGCCTGCCAGAAGGTGGTGCGCTGGGTCGACTTCGCCGAGACCTTCCACCTGCCGGTCGTCTATCTCATGGACTGCCCCGGCTTCATGATCGGCCTCGACGCCGAGAAGGCGGCCACCATCCGCCATGGCGTCCGCGCCATGGCCGCGGTGAACCAGACCACCGTGCCCTGGTGCACGGTGATTCTGCGCAACGCCTTCGGCGTCGCCGGCGTCGTGCATCAGCCCGCCGACCGCTTCTCGATCCGCTACGCCTGGCCGTCCGCCTATTGGGGTTCGCTGCCGCTCGAAGGCGGCATCGAAGCCGCTTACCGCGCCGATATCGACGCGGCCGAGGACAAGGCCGCGAAGCTGAAGGAGATCGAAGCGCGCCTCAAGAAGCTGCGCTCGCCGTTCCGCTCGGCCGAAAAGTTCTGGGTCGAGGAGATCATCGATCCCAGGAAGACGCGATCATTGCTGTGCGAGTTCGCCCGGCTGGCCGAGCCGCTGCGTAAGCCCGGGCCGCCGGAGAATTTTTCGATCAGGCCGTAGCGCTCAGCCGTGATTGCAGCGGTCAGGCGAGGAACCTTTCCGCGCATGCCGCATTCGTCGCGCATGAGGAGCTTGTATTTCGGCATCGGCGCTCTCGCCGGCGCGCTGGTCCTCCTCACGATTTGGCTGGGCCAGCACGAACGGCAAGCATCAATCGATCGTCTCGAGCGATGGGAAATTCCCCACGCGCCTGCGCGCTAGCTGGGGATGCTTGACCACGGTTTGCAGCGACATAGCCGTGGCTGATGCACAATTGGTCAAGTTCTCAATTTCGACGACACGCCGTTCATTCTCTGCGAGTTAATCATTTCGGTCGCTACGTCTGGGTTACAACGATTGCGGAGGCCAACCCGCAAATGCAACCACTTTCAGCCGCTCTTTAGGCCGATTTCAGCCAAACTGTTATTGGTTGCTCGCTGCGGGGCAGGGATTTCACAATTTGGAGCCCTGCAATGTTCAAGTCAGTTCTTTCTGCGTGCCTTTTCGTTGCCTTTAGCTCTATCGCTTCCGAAGCACGGCCCTATCGCATTCATCAAGCACCTGAATGCAACGTCACGATGCCCTGCGACTTCTCGTATTCGCAAACCCGCCGTGAGCGGACGTCCAGATCCTCACTACAAGCCTATCGCTCGACACAGCTGACAGTGACTGACGCAGGCGGCACCGCGGCGGCGAGTGTCTCCGGCACGCGCATCATTGGGGGGCGGCCGGCCGGTTGCCCATCATCCTTCTGCGGCTGCGGCGCGGCTCTGCGCGTGTTCGGTCGTGTGGTGCCGGAATTGAATCTCGCCGTGAACTGGCTGCGCTTTCCGCGCACGTCACCGGCACCGGGAATGGTCGCGGCCCGGCGCGGGCATGTCTTCGTCCTGGAGCGGCACCTCGGAGGCGATATTTGGATGGCGTACGACGCCAACTCGGGCGGTCACACAACGCGAATGCATGCGCGCTCGCTGCGGGGCTACACGGTCGTCAACCCGCGCGGCTGAGAAAATAGCGGGATTGCCCGGCATCAACTAGAGCTGTCACACCTTGCCGAAATTCATGATGTTTGCGGATTGAGCGCGCGTTCCCACGAACGCGCGCAATGAATCCATGCGGCGTGACCTCACAACAATAACGCGCTACGCTCCTCCGGCAAGAACAAGAGGACGAGCCAATCGTGTATGACTTCATTATCGTGGGCGGCGGCTCGGCAGGGTCCGTGCTGGCCCACCGGCTCTCCGCAAAGAGCGCCAACAAGGTCCTGCTGTGCGAAGCCGGACAGGACACGCCGCCGGGCAACGAACCGGCCGAGATCAGGGACAGCTATCCGGGCACGGCCTATTTCGATCCGCGCTTCCACTGGACCGAGCTCAAGGTCACGACGCAAGTTGTCAGCCACAACAATCCGAACGAGGGGCGTCCGCCTCTACGCAAATACGAGCAGGCGCGGGTGCTCGGCGGCGGCTCGTCGATCAACGGCCAGATGGCCAATCGCGGCGCGCCGACCGACTACGACGAATGGGAGGCGCGGGGTGCCGAGGGCTGGAGCTGGAACGACGTGCTGCCCTTCTTCAAGAAGATCGAGCGCGACCTCGATTTCGACGGGCCGTACCATGGCAAGGACGGCAGGATCCCGGTCCGCCGCATCCCGCGGGAGCACTGGACGCGGCATTCACAGGCCTTCGCCGCGGCCTTCCAGCAGGCCGGCCATCAGTTCGTGCCCGACCAGAACGGCGAGTTCGTCGACGGCTATTTCCCGGTGACGCATTCCAACCAGGCCGAGCAGCGCGTCTCGGCCGCCATGGGCTATCTCGATCGCGACACCCGCAAGCGCGCCAACCTCACCATCTCCACCAACACGCAGGTTCGGGAGCTGTTGTTCGAGGGCACGCAATGCGTCGGCGTGAAGGCTGTGGTCGACGGCGGGAGCAGGAATTCCGCGGCCGCGAGATCATTCTCTCCAGCGGCGCCATCCATTCGCCGGCGCATCTGTTGCGCGCCGGCATCGGCCCGGTCGGTCACCTCAAGGATCTGGGCATACCCGTGCTGGTGGGACTGCAAGGCGTCGGCCAGCGCCTGATGGATCATCCCTCGATCTCGCTGTCGTCCTTCGTCCGCCGCGGCGCGCGCATGAACGAGCACACCCGGCGCCACATGCAGCTGGGCCTGCGTTATTCCTCCGGGCTGCCTGATGTGCCGAAGGGCGACATGTTCGTCGTCGTCATCAGCAAATCGGCCTGGCACGCGGTCGGCGCGCAGATCGGCTCGCTCCTGACGTTCGTCAACAAGACCTATTCCGAAACCGGACAGGTCAAGCTTGCCTCGCGCGATCCCTCCGCGGAGCCGATCGTCGAGTTCAACCTGCTGTCCGACCGGCGCGACCTCGATCGCCTGATGAGCGGCTTCCGCAAGATGGCGGCGGTGCAGATGAGCGAGGTCGTCAGGAAGGTGACGGACAAGCCATTCCCGGCCGCCTATACCGATCGCGTCCGCAAGATCGGCGTGGTCAACACCAAGAACAAAATCCTCACCACGATCGCCGCGGCCCTGATGGACGGGCCGGCGGCGCTGCGTCACTACATGATCGACAATTTCGTGGTCGAAGGCTTCACCTTCGATCAGGTGATGAATGACGACGAGGCGCTGGAAGCCTTCGTGCGCAAGGCGACGATCGGCGTGTGGCACGCCTCATGCTCATGCCGCATGGGCCGGTACGACGATCCGATGGCGGTGGTCGACAACCAGGGCCGCGTCAAGGGCGTGCAGGGCCTGCGCGTCGTCGACGCCTCGATCTTCCCGGTGGTGCCCTGCGCCAACACCAACTTCCCGGTCCTGATGTCGGCGGAGAAGATCGCGGCCGCGATCCAGTGAGCTGCAAGCGTTCTCCGGGATTATCAGCGGCCGGCTTGCCCGAGCAGCCGCGGGCCCTCCGTGTCTCAGGGCAGATGCGCCAAGCCAGGCCAGGATGCCGTCATCCTGGCCTGCGGCCGCTTGCGATCCACCTCAATCGACAGGAATTGGCGCAGCCTGGCGCCGGCCTGGAGGCTGCCATCCGACCGTCCGGATGCTCCTCCCTGCGATCTCTATGATCGCGTTTATGCGGCGTTAATGATGCTTTCTCAATATGAGACATCTCAATTTGTCGCAGTCCATGTTTGTGGATTGCACGTAAGTGTTGATTAAGAAGGCCAAATCCATATTCCGGCCTGCGATGCGCAGGTGGTCGGCGGCAGGAATGCTGCGGCCTCATGCATCGTGAGATTTCAGGGAAGTATTTTTGCCGCTACGACGGCAATCAGGATGAAGGTCATGCTCCGCCGGGTAGTGCTCCGTTTTGCCAGAGATCGGAAGGCCAACGTCGCCATTATCTTCGCGCTCATGATGGTCCCGACCGTCTTTCTCCTGGGCATGACGCTCGACTACACGCTCGCCTTGCGCAAGCGCGAGCAATTGAACGCAGCGGCCGACGCCGCCGCGATCGCGGCCGTGAGGCCGGCGATGCTGACGCAGACCGACACGTCCGTGGTCAAGGCGACCGCGGAAGCCGTTTTCGCAGCGAAAGCGAATCTTCCCGGCCTGTCGTCGGTGCCGACACCGACGGTCACGGTCACCGATTCCGGCCTCGCGCGGACCATCACGGTGTCCTACACCGCGCAGTCCATCAACAATTTCCCTGGCGTTCTCGGCAAGCAGACCTGGCAGGTCGCCGGTTCGGCGACGGCGAAGGCGTCCAGCGCGCCCAACATGAATTTCTATTTGCTGCTCGACGATTCCCCGTCGATGGCGATCGCTGCGACGCAGACCGACATCAACAACATGATCACGGCCACGAGCAGTCAGCCTTCATACGCGAGAAACTGCGCGTTCGCCTGCCATGAAGCCCATCCCAATAACCAGAATCCGAGTTCGACCAACAAGGATAATCTCACCGTCGCACGCAATAACAACATCACGTTGCGAATCGATCTCGTGACCAATGCCGTCAAGCAATTGCTCGTGGGGCCCTGGTCGTGCCCGCAGTCGGGTGTGTCGGGCGGCGTCATGCAGTGCATGGCGGCGCTCAACAACACCACCTACAAGGCCGCCATCTACACCTTCGACTACAATTTCAACGCGATCCAGACGCTGACGACCCCCACGACCGCGGGCACGAAGATCGGCAACATTCAGCTCATGACGGTGGATCACCAGAACTGCGTCATTTACGGCAATTGCTCAACCGACTACGGCTCGGACATCTCAGGTGGGCTGACAGGCGTCAACGGCGTCATGCCCGCGCCTGGCAGCGGCACCAACCAGTCCGGCGATACGCCGCAGGAGGTCGTGTTCCTCGTGACCGACGGCGTCGAAGACAAGCTGATCCCGAAGACTGCAAGCTGCGATCCGAATGCCACCTATCCGCTTCCAACCGTCGGCACCACGCAAGTGCGCTGCCAGCAGCCGCTCAATACCGCGGCATGCACGACGATCAAGAACCGAGGCATTCGCATCGCGGTGCTCTACACCGAGTATCTGCAATTGCCGACCGACGGCTGGTACAACACGCGCATCGCGCAATTCAACAATCCGTCCTCGTCCACGGGCACGATCGCGCAACGGCTGGAATCATGCGCCTCGCCCGGTCTGTATGCCAGTGTTCAGACCGGCGGCGACATTTCCGCGGCGCTGACGAACCTTTTCCTCAAGGTCGCGTCCAGCACAGCCAGCCTCGTGCAATAGAGAAGAAGCGCCATGATCGGCCCCGCCGCAACAACCAAGAGACGCCGCAATCGCTTAGCTGCTTTCGCGCGGGACAGCAGGGGCGCCACGGCCGTCGAGTTCGCGCTCGTGGCCGTGCCGTTCCTTGCCCTCATCATCGCGCTCATTCAGACGTTCCTCGTTTTCTTCGCCCAGCAGATGCTCGAATCCGTCGTGCGCCAGTCGGCGCGCCTCGTCATGACCGGGCAGGTTCAGTCCGCGCAGATGACGCAGGCGGTTTTCAAGCAGAAGGTCTGCGATCAGATCGTGATCCTGTTCAATTGCAGCGGCCTGATGGTCGACATGCAGGTGTCGACCTCGTGGACGTCCGCGAACACGGCGATGCCCACCTTGACCTTCGACGGCTCTGGCAAGGTCACCAATACCTGGCAGTACGATCCGGGCGATGCCGGCGACATCGTCGTTCTCCGCGTCATGTATGTGTGGCCGGTCGTGCTCGGGCCGCTCGGTTTCAATCTCTCGAACCTCAGCAACGGCAACCGGCTGATCATGTCGTCCGGCGCGTTCCAGAACGAGCCAGGAGCTTCCTGATGATCTCCGCCCTGTCGTCTCGCGCTCGGCACCTGTTGACCGATGTCCGCGCCGTTGCAGCGACGGAGTTCGCCATGGTGGCGCCGTTCATGCTGGTGCTCTATGTCGGCGGTGTCGAGATCGGCAACGGCCTCGCCATGAACGTCAAGGTCAGCGCGACCGCGCACAGTGTCGCCGACATGATCACGCAGAACACGGCGGTGACCTCGTCTCAGATGGACGGCATTCTCGCGGCGGCGACCGCCATCATGGCCCCATATCCCACCAAGAACGGCTCGACCTCCTTGATGACGATCACGGTCTCGGAAGTCTCGACCGACAGCGCGGGGAAGGCGACGGTGCAGTGGAGCAAGTCGACGAGCTCCTCGGGAGCGAGAGCCGTCGGTCAGCAGCTGACCTTGTCATCCTTTACCGCGCCGAGCGGTACCAGCAACGCCAATATCTCGCTGATTCTGAGCGAGGTGTCCTACGACTATGCGCCCAACCTCGGCTTCACTATCGCCGGCACCGTGAAGCTGTCCGACAGCTACTATCTGTTCCCGCGTTGTTCGACCAACAGCCCGGCCACCTCGAGCTTTCCCTATTACGACGTGAAATATCCGGCGACGTCGACCTGCACCTGCGTCCAGCATTTGCAGCAGAAGACCTGTTGATCACCGGTCACAGCCGCAGCACCTTGCCGGGATTCATGATGTTTTGCGGATCGAGCGCGCGCTTGATCGTGCGCATGATGTCGAGCTCGGTCTTCGAGCGGTAATGACTGAGCTCGTCGAGCTTGTCGATGCCGATGCCGTGCTCCGCCGAGATCGAACCGCCCATGGAGGTGATGAGATCGTTCACGGCCCGCGTGATGGCGCCCTTGTATTGGGTCAGTGTCTGCTGATCCATGCCCTTGGGCCCCATGAACGAAAAATGCAGATTGCCGTCGCCGATGTGGCCCAGCGGGTAGGGCCTGATAGTCGAGAGAATGCCGAGCACGGCATGGAGCCCCTTGTCGATGAACTCCGGAATCCTGGAGATCGCCACCGAGACGTCGTAGCTCAGCCCCGGTCCCTCGGCCCGTGAGGCCTCGGCAACACCCTCGCGGATGCGCCACATGTTGCGCGACTGACTGACCGTGTGCGCGAACGCCGCATCGAGCACGTGGCCGGCCTCGAGCTGATCGGCCAGAAACTGCTCCATCTTCTCGGACATGCCCTCAGTCCCGTCCCGGCGTGGGCGCGCGGACGACCATTCGAGCAGGAGGTACCATGGCGTATCCGCCTTGAGCGGATCCTGAGTGCCGTGGATATGGCGCAGCACCATGTCGACGGCGCTGCGGCTCATCAGCTCGCAGGAGCCGACATTGTCCTCGGACGCCGCGTGCGCTTCGGACAGGATCTCCAGGGCTGCGCGCGGATCCCGGATCGCCAGCCACGCGGTGCTGACGTCCTTGGGAGCGGGCCATAGCTTGAGGACGGCCTTGGTGATGATGCCGAGCGTGCCTTCGGCGCCCATGAACAGATGCTTGAGGTCGTAGCCCGTGTTGTCCTTCTTGAGCGCACGCAATCCGTCCCAGACCTCGCCATTGGGCAGGACGACTTCGAGCCCCAGCACGAGATTGCGGGCATTGCCATAGCGCAGCACCTGCACGCCGCCGGCGTTCGTGGACAGATTGCCGCCGATCATGCACGAGCCCTGGGCGCCAAGACTGAGGGGCAGGAACCTGTCGTGACTGCTTGCTGTCTCCTGCAGCGTCTGCAGCACGCAGCCGGCCTCGACCGTCATCGAATAGCCGACGGGATCGACCTCCAGAATGCGGTTCATGCGGCCGAGCGACAACACGATGCCGGTGTGCACTGGCCAGGGCGTGGCCCCACCCATCAGGCCGGTGTTGCCGCCCTGCGGCACGATCGCGACGCCGTGCTCATGGCAAAGCCGGACCACTTTCGACACTTCCTCGGTGCTGCCTGGACGAACGACGGCGCCAGCACCCCCGACCAGCAATCCGCGCCAGTCCGTCACGAACGGCCGCTTGCCGTGCTCGTCCTCGATAAATCCCTTCTCGCCCACGATCGCGCGCAACGCATCGCGCATCTCGGTGGTCAAGGGAGCGGTCGGGATGGTGGGTAGGGACGACGGGAAGGCAGCCGGCATTTGTTTCCTCTGGCGCATCTTGGTGTGCACTGCGGACGTGATGTGCGTCCGGGCATTGTCCACGTTTGCGCCGGGGAGTCTAGCGACGTACCCTTGATGTCAGCCGGGCAGGGGCCTAGTGGATGATCTGGTTCAGGAAGCCCTTCGCCCGATCCGTGCGAGGAGCCCGAAAGAACGTTTCCGGATTTGCCTCCTCAACGATGCTTCCACGATCCATGAAGACCACCCGGTCGGCGACCTCGCGGGCGAATCCCATCTCGTGCGTCACGCAGACCATTGTCATGCCGTCTCGCGCCAGCTCCACCATGGTGTCCAGCACTTCCTTGACCATCTCAGGGTCGAGAGCGGATGTCGGTTCATCGAACAGCATGATCTTGGGCTGCATACACAGCGCCCGCGCGATCGCGACGCGTTGCTGCTGACCACCCGACAATTGTGCGGGATACTTCTCCGCCTGATCCTGAATGCGGACCTTCCGCAGCAGGCCGAGTGCGCGATCGCGCGCTTCTGCTTGCGACAGGCCGCGAACCTTCATCGGGGCCAGCATGCAGTTCTCGGCTACCGTGAGATGCGGGAAGAGGTTGAAGCTCTGAAACACCATGCCGACTTCACAGCGCACACTGTTGATGTCGGCGATGCGGTTGCTCAACTCGACGCCGTCGACGATGATCCGGCCTTCGTCGTGCTTCTCGATATGGTTGATGCAGCGGATGAGCGTTGACTTGCCGGAGCCCGAAGGTCCGCACAGAACGATTTTCTCGCCCTTGCCGACCTCGAGATTGATGTCGTTGAGCGCAGTGAACGCGCCGAACCGCTTCATGACATTCTCGACGACGACAATTGCGCCGGGCTGCGTGGCATCGCTCAAGGTCTCTCGAGGCATGTTGTCTCCCAAATTCGAGGCGTTATCGCGAGGTGGCGAGAGCGTATCGTTTGCGAAGGGCAGCGACACACTGGGAAGCTGCAGAACTGATGGCGAGGTAGGCCACTGCTACGACGAGGTACATCTCGACGAGGCGGCCATTGAGCTGCGCCAGCTTGGAAGCCGCGCCCAGAAGATCCGTCAGCGAAAGCACATAAACCAGAGAAGTGTCCTGAAACAGGATGATCGTCTGGCTCAGGATGATCGGACTGGCCACGCGCAGGACCTGCGGGAGGACGATATGGCGGTAGGTATCATAGGTGGACAACGCGAGTGCCTGGCAGGCCTCGAACTGGCCCTTGTTCACGGCCCGCAGCCCGACACGGATGATCTCGGAGTAGTAGGCCGCCTCAAACAAGCCAAAGGTGATAAAGGCCGTATAGGTGGCGCCGATCGGGATCGGGCGGCCGTTGCCACTGAGATGCCCAAGCACGATTGGCACCAGGAAGAAAAACCAGAACAGCACGAGGATCAGCGGGATCGACCGGATGACCGCAACGTAGCCGCGGATGATCTGGGCGAACACCGGAATCTCGAAATGTTGTACGAGCGCAAGGCAGGTTCCGAGAACCATGCCGATGGCGAATGCGGCGGCCGTGAGCGCAAGCGAGAACAGCAGGCCCGACCAGAGATAGGGCCAGGATTGCGCTAGAATCGAGAAATCGAGGGTGTTCATTTCACGACCTCCATGGCGCCGGGCAGAGCGCCGCTTTGCTGCATCTCGGCGGCCAGATCCTGGTCAGCAGTGAGCTTGACGGGAGCGCTCCCCGGAATGCGGACTGCTTTGTCGATGAACGTCATGGCCTGATACGCAACGAGCGCCAGACAAAGGTAGATGATCGTCGCCGCGCCAAATGCCGAGAATGTCTGGAACGTGGCCTCGCTGATCTGGCGCGCCTGGGCGGTGAGCTCCATCAAGCCGATCGTGAGTGCGACCGAGGTGTTCTTGTATATGCCCATCACTTCGCTGGTGAGGCTCGGTACGATGAGGCGCAAGGCCTGCGGCACGACGACATATCGATAGGTGAGGTAACCACTGAGGCCGAGAGCATTGGCCGCCTCGATCTGTCCCTTTGGGAGCGCTTCGATACCCGCCCGGACCTGCTCGGCTATTCGGGAAGCCGTGTAGAGTCCAAGGCAAAGGAGTGCCGGGAAGAACGATGCCCAGGGCGGCGGGATCTGCTTGATGGCATCGCCCAGCGCACTGGGCACAACCTCCGGGAAAACGAAGTACCAGAGGAACATCTGCACTAGGACCGGGATGTTTCTGAATATCTCGACATAGAGTCGAGCCAGGATCGAAAAGAAGCGATTCTGGACTGTGCGGCCCACGCCGACGACCACACCGATGCCAAAGGCGATCCACCAGCCGAAGAAGGCCAGAGCCAGCGTCCAACCGAGACCCGACAGAAGCCAGTCGATACAGCGCTGTCCGTCCGCCGTCTGTTCAAAAAGCACTCCGAACATCGCGAGCCCTCAGGTTGCAGGTGCGAACGAGGATTTCCTAGCGAGGCGGTCAGCTCCGTCAATCAGTCAACGGCATCGCTGGGATGCGCGATCCGTGCCATCAATTCGTCCGTGAGCGGGAATGCGAGGTTCTCACCCTTGGGCGGGATCGGCTTAGTGAACCATTTCGCGTAGGTCTTCTCGAATTGGCCGGACGCCATTTGTTTGGAAAGAACGTCGTCGACGAGGCGCTTGAAGCCGGCATCACCCTTCGCGAACATCAGTCCATAATAGATCTTTGCGTAACCCTCGGGGAGGAACAAGAGCGCATCCGGATTCGGCGCCGCAGCCTTGAGCCCGGCGAGGAGGATATCGTCCTCCATGAAGGCGGCCGCACGGCCGGTGTTCAACATCAGGAAGGATTCAGCATGGTCCTTGGCCTGGACGATGTTGAGGCCGAGGTGCTCCTTGGCGTTGACGCTCTGCGCGAAACCTACCGCGTTGGAGCCTTGCGTGACGACAATCGTCTTGCCTTTCAGGTCGCCGGCGGCCTTCACGCCACTGGCGGCCTTGACGAGCCATCGCGGCTGACTGACGAACGTCGCGACGGAAAACGAGACCTGTTCCTGCCGCTTCTTGTCGTTCGCAGTGCCGCCGCATTCAATGTCGACCGTTCCGCTCTGGATCAGCGGAATCCGGTTCGAGGAATTCACCGGCGTGTAGTTGACCTTGAGGTTGGGCAACTTCAGCTCCTCCTTGATGCGATCGACGATCGCCGCGCAGAGATCGAGCGAGAAGCCGATGGGCTTCTGATCGGGCCCGAGGTACGAGAACGGTATCGAAGCCTCACGGTGGCCGATCGTGATTGCGCCGCTGGATTTGATCTTATCAAGCGTCGGGCTGTCGGCTGCTGCGGAGGGGCTTGGGCTGACGGCCAGGAGTCCTGAAACCAGGAGTCCTGGGAGAAGTCCGAGCACCTGAACACGCTTCTTCATGGTCTTTGCCTTTCCGTCGTTTGTCGAATTCAAGCTGCGGCGGAAGGGCGTCCGAGCCCTCGCCGACGGATGACGTCGATCAGGCGATCGATGTCGTTGGCGGTGTTGAACATGCCGAGCGAGATGCGAATGCCATCTCGTTCGGGCGACACGCGCACATCGTTCTCCTCGAAATGGCCGAGCCAGTTCGATGGGGGCAGGGCGATGACGTAGATATGCGGAGCGCGATGCTTTCGCTCGCGCGGGCCAACGAGGCGGATGTCCAGTTCGTCCAGGCGCGCGATGAGGTGATCGCCGAGATCAAAGCAGTGGTTCTGGATGTTCTGCACCCCGATCTGCTCGATCATGTCGAGGGAAGCACCCAGCGCATGGACCGCGGGCAGATTGAAGTTGCCGAGCTCGAAGCGCTTGGCGGCGGGCGAGGGCGCCATCTTGTCCGGGCGCGCGATGAGATCATCAGGGATCTCGGCGAGGCTCGCGGCAGCCAGATAGGCCGGCTCCAGCTCTTTGAGCGCCTTGTCCCAATAGAGAAGCCCGAGCCCTTGCGGAACCAGTAATCCCTTGTGGCTTCCGGAGCCGATGAAGCTCGCGCTAATCGCCTTCGCGTTGACGGGCACGACGCCGATCGACTGCATCACGTCCACGACGAAGTAGAGTGTCTTCCTGGCGCACATTTCGCCGACGCTCTCGATGTCGAAGCGGTGCCCGGCGTGGAACGTGACGTGCGACATCGAAATCGCGCGCGTGTTTTCGTCGATGAAAGGAGCAAAGCTGTCGGCATCGACGATATCGGTCATCGGAATAAGACGGACCTCGACGCCCTTCCGTTGCAGATGGAGGAACGCGTAGGCGTTGTTCGGATGATCGCCGTGGATCATCAGAACATTGTCGCCGGCCCGGAGCGGCAGTGCGTTTGCCGCGATATTCATGCTTTCCGACGTGTTTTTCGTGAAGGCGACTTCATCCGCGGTCACGCCGAGAAAGCGGCTGACCTTGGCGCGGATCAGCTCCACCCGGTCGAGCCAGACGCTCTTCGGTCCCGCCGTCTCGAAGCCCTCGCGAAGGAAAAGCTCCATCGCGGCCTTCACCGGGCGCGCAAGCGGCGTTTGAAACCCGGAGTCCAGATAGACCATCCGTTCGACAGCGGGGAATTCCTTCCTCACGGCGTCCACGTCGTAATGACAAGACATGCGCATCTCCTGTTGGGCGCGCCGCCGGGACTTGGCTCTCGGCCAAGCGGCGGAGCGAGATTCTGGGAACGGCGAGACTGCGTTGCACAATTTCTGGTCAATCACCGGCAACGCCAAGAATATGAGCTTTCAGAATTTCGACAAACGAATTTGTCGATTTTCAATATGTTTTATTCCGAAAAATGATAATATGCGGAGTAGAGCTTGATTTTGCTGCCAATTTGGCCGGTGGGAAAAATGACGAAGCGCAGCGAGAAGGACGGGCCATTGGATCGTGTCTTTGCGATCGTTCGACACGTTGCCGACCAACGCAAAGCCGTCTCAGCGGCAGAGATCGCAAAGGCTCTCTCGCTGCCTCTTCCAACGGCACACAGGTTGATCGGAAATCTCGAGGACCGCGGACTGCTTCAGAAGGCGTTGGGGACCAGGCGTTACGTTGTGGGAAACCAGCTCGTCACACTGTCCGCCACTGTTATCGGAGCGGCCTTCCGCACTGCGCGGCGGCATGCGGTGCTTCGGGCGGTTGCGGGAGAAATCGGCGAACAATGCGAGATCGGCGTCGTACGCGACAATTTCGTTGCCTATGTCGACAGCGTTCGTGTTTCGGAGCCGCAAGGCCTTCAGTTCAATCCGGGAGAGGCGGCGCCGTTACACTGCACGTCGACCGGAAAAATCTACATGAGCAGACTGCCCGAGCGCACCCGGGCGAAGTTGTGCCGCGCACTACCTCTGACCAAATTCACGGAAACGACGATCGTCGACGTCCACGGGCTGATGAAGGTCCTGGAGGACACGCGGCAACGGGGCTGGGCCAAAACCAACGAAGAGTATGTGAAGGGAGTTGTGGGGTGTGCCGTCCCCATTCTGTCACCGGATCGAGAATTGATAGCTTGCTTGGGTGTCTCTGTGCCGGTGGCGCGCGTGAGCTTCGTCGAACTGGACCGGTTCATACCGCCGCTTCAAAAGGCTGCCGCTCTGCTGTCGGAGACCATTCTGCAAGTTGAAGACGACGATGGGGCAGATAGCCAATGATGGCATCATGCCCCTGTTTTGCCCGACGTGTCAAACGGCGTTGCGGACGCACTGGGCTAAGTCATTGATCCGCCACGCACCGGCTACTGTGCATGGGGTTGTTTTCGCACTATTTGTTTGAGCGCTCGCCGGGAGGCGCCTCACGCGCTCTCCGTCTCCCGGTGCACGTCGTGCACCACGAGGCCCATGCCTTCCTCCGGCATCCTGATCCAGTCGCGGCGCTTCAGGGTGCGCTTGGTGTCCTCGTAGCCGCTCGTCCAGTGCTCGCGCATCGAGGTGCCCGAGAACTCGTGGTCCTTGGCGTCGCCCTCATAGGCCTTCTGCTGGTAGATCAGATGAAGGATCGCGATCTCCGGCATGTTGCGCAGGCTCGCCTTGAGCTTGCGCTCCTCCTCGGAGAGCTGCTCGTCCGGCAGCTTTGCCAGCGCCTTGTAGAGCAGGACCTTGAGGTTGTGGCTGCGGCGATAGACGTCGGTGTTGTGGCGGGTGCGCGAGGAATACATGATGTCCTTGTGGCGGGCCATGACGTCCTGGATCGAACGTGGCAGCACGCCGCGTGCGCTGAAGAGGTCGACCTGGAATACCAGCGAATTGAGCGCGTCCTCCTGGTCGAGCAGATGCTGGAGCGGCGTGTTGGAGACGATGCCGCCGTCCCAGAAATGATCGGTGCCGATCCGCACCATCGGCAGCGCCGGGGGCAGGGCGCCGGAGGCCATGATGTGCTCCGGCTCAATCTCGTCATGGGCGTTGTCGAAATAGATGAAATTGCCGGAGAGCACGTTCACCGCGCCGACCGCGAAGCGGACCTTCTTCTCGTTGATGAGATCGAAATCGACGAGCTCGAGCAGGCTCTCCCTGAGCGGCATCGTGTCGTAATAGCTGGTGGCCGTGCGTGCGCCGATCGGGCTGAGCCAGGGATTGACCTGGTGCGGGGTGAAGAAGCCCGGCTGGCCCATCGCCGACGTCATCCACGCGCTATAGAGATTGCGCCACTGGCGGAAGACATCGCCGTCGGGCGTGTAGTGCCAGATCTTGCGGTTGGTGATGCGCTCCCAGAAGATGCGCAGCGCCTCCAGCCGCTTCTCTGGCTTGTTGCCGGCGATGATGGCGGAGTTGATCGCACCGATCGAGACGCCGCAGACCCAGTCGGGCTCGATGCCCACCTCGTGCAGCGCCTGATAGACGCCGGCCTGGTAGGCGCCGAGCGCGCCGCCGCCTTGCAGCACTAGCGCGACGCGGTCGCAGCGCTCCGGACGCCAGCCCCGCGAGGGCGGCTGATGTTTCGAATGCATCGGTTGCGACGTGCGGGCGTCCATGCTGTGCCTCCCTGCCTTCACTCAACGATTGCGTCCGGCAGTGACGGCGTGATGACAATTTCGGCGCCGATGCATCGGCTGCATGCAGATCAACCGAAACGCGAATGGCCCGAGGTCGTGCGCCTGACGGAAATCCTTCACATCGCAGTCAATGACGGCGACTAGCAATTTGCATCAAGCCTGACACTGCCGGGCGGGCATCACATAAGGCATCACGAGAGGAGATCAGGATGCGCAGGGAAGACGTGCTGAGACTTCCGTCCATGCCGGCGGCGGGGCCGAGCTATCCCGCCGGGCCCTATCGCTTCGTCAACCGCGAATTCCTCGTCATCAGCTACGAGACCGATCCGGAGCTGATCCGCGCCGGCCTGCCCGAGCCGCTGGAGCCGATCGACCAGCCGATCGTGCATTACGAATGGATCAAGATGCCTGACTCCTCAGGCTTCGGCAGCTACACCGAGTCCGGCCTCGTCATTCCCGCGCGCCTCAATGGCAAGAGGTCAATTTCGTCTCGCAGATGTACCTGGATGACGATCCGCCGATCGCCGCCGGCCGCGAGATCTGGGGCTTTCCGAAGAAGTACGCCCATCCCAAGCTGGAGATCGTCAAGGACACGCTGACGGGCACGCTGGAATATGCCGGCCAGCTCGTCGCCATGGGCACGATGGGCTACAAGCACGAGAGCATGGCCGGCAACGGCGATCTCACCCGCGCCACGCTGTCGAAGACGCAGGTCAATCTGAAGATGATCCCCGGCGTCGACGGCCGCCTGGAGGTCTGCCAGCTCGTCGCCATCAACCTCGCCGACATCGTGCCGAAGGGCTCGTGGATGGGACCCGGCCGTTTGCATCTGGTGCCGCACGTCAATGCGCCAGTCGCCGACTTCCCGGTCCGCCGCTGCCTCGGCGCGCACCATTACATCGCCGACCTGACGCTGCCGTTCGGCCGTGTCGTGCATGACTACGTCAGGGAAGCAGAGGCATTGGCCGCGACGGGGCTGGCCGCGGAATAGGGCGGCGATCGCTCTGCATCATCAAACTGTAACAAAACCGTAATTGAGTAGCCGCGCGGGGGCCGGAAGATGCCGTCAGCCATCTTCCGGATACGGAGCATTGTTGACGGTTGGGGTTGGCCATGGCTGAGCCGGCAAAGCTTGTCAGCGCGATAACGAATGCCGAACCCGCCATTGCCGGTCTCGTGTGGGCCTTCCGTCTGCACAGCGACGGCAGCACCGAAGCGCTGCCGATCGACCAGCCGATCGAGTTCAGCCATGACGGCCGGCTCTGGCTGCATTTCAACCTGACCGACGCGCGTGTGCGGCCGTGGATTGCGGCCTCGCAATTGCCCCCGCTTGCGCGCGAGCTGCTGCTGTCCAACGACACGTTCCAGCAGCTTCACGTCATCGATCACTGCGTCTACGGCGTGTTCTCCGACCTCGTGCGCGAGATCGACAGCGCGACGGAAGAGACCGCGTTCCTGCGCTTCGCCATGACCGAGCATCTCCTGGTCAGCGGACGCCATCAGGCGCTGTGCTCGGCGGACGCAACGCGCCGCGTGCTCGAAGGCGGCTATCGCATCGACAACGTCGCTCATCTCCTGGAGAAGATCGTCGATGAGGTCGCCGACACGCTTGACCGGATGGCCGACAAGCTCGGGCAGGAGATCGACGACATCGAGGAGCGGATCCTCGCCGACAATAGCAAGCCGGAGATGCGCCGCAATCTCGGTCGGCTGCGCCGGACCTGCGTGAGGCTGCATCGTCAGCTTACGGGCCTTCGCGTGCTGTTCCACCGCCTCGACCAGAAGAACACCGACCACCTGTTGCCGGCTTTGCGCATCCACGCCGGCAAGCTGGCGCAGCGGCTGGATGGGCTTGATCACGACATCGTCGAGCTGCGCGAGCGCAGCCGCCTGCTCGAAGAGGAGCTGCGCTTCAAGAACGAGGAGGAGAGCAACCGCCACCTCCACACGCTGTCGATCGTGACCTCTATGCTGCTGCCGCCGACGCTGGTCACCGGCATCTTCGGTATGAACACCAAGGGCCTGCCGCTCACCGAGGTCGAGAGCGGATTTCTCTGGGCGGCCGTTTTGATGGCTTCGTCAGTTGGTGCGGCCTATCTCTTCATGCGGCGGACGGGCATATTCAAGTAGCGTATGTCAGCCGGAATCAGCCGTGATCGTGACTGCCCATAGCTCCCTGTTGCGAGGCGCGGCCGCTATTATGCTGGTCTGCACGGCGATAACCACGAATGCGCTCGCCGGCGCCAAGGACGAGCGCGCGGCCGAGTGGCTGTTTCCAAAATGGTTCAACGAATGGCATGATGGCCTCGCCAACAAGGGCCTGAATTTCGGCGCCACCTATATCGCCGACAACATCGCCAACGTCTCCGGCGGCGTGAAGCGCGGTGCCATCCATTTCGGCCGTCTCGATCTGTCGGTCGATGCCGATCTCGACAAGCTGGTCGGCTGGACCGGCGGCCGCTTCTACGCCAATGCCTTCGTGATCTACGGCCAGGGTCTCTCCCGTAACTACGTGATGAATCTCGCCACCATCAGCGAGATCGAGGCGCTGCCGGACCAGCGGCTCTACAATGCGTATTTCGAGCAGAGCTTCTTCAACGATCGGCTGAACATCAGGGCCGGCCAGCAGGCCGCGGACGTCGAGTTCTTCGACAGCGAGACCGATGACCTCTTCATCAACGGCACCTTCGGCTGGCCGGCGATCAAGGCATCCAACCTTCCGGCCGGCGGCCCGGCGCCACCGATCGCGGTGCCCGGCATTCGTATCAAGGCGGCGCTGACGGACAAGATTACCGCCTATGGCGCGGTGTTCAACGGCGATCCCTCGGGGCCGGGCGATGTCGATCCGCAATTGCGCGACCACCATGGCCTTGCGTTTCGTGTCAACGATCCGCCCTGGGTGATCGGGCAGGTCCGCTTCAACTACGACATCGATGTCGGCGGCCGACCGCTCGCCGGCAATTTCACGCCGGGCGCCTGGAAGCATTATGGCTCGTTCGACAGCCAGCGTTTTACCGCGGAGGGCCTGTCGATCGCCGATCCCGGCGGCAGCGGCATTGCTGCAAAACTTCGCGGCAACTATGGAATCTTCGCGGTGATCGAGCAGGTGCTCTATCGCCCGCCGGAGGTGAGGGATAACAGCACCTCAGCCTCGCTCCCTGGCATCACGGCGTTCGGCCGCATCGCCTACAGCCCGCCGGACCGCAATCTGATCGACCTGTATATGGACGGCGGCATTGGCTTCGTCGGCTTCACGCCTGGCCGCCCCCTCGACCGGTTCGGCGTGGCGATGGCCTACATGCGGATTTCGAACACCGCCCGCAATCTCGATCTCGACACGCAGGCCTTCACGGGCATCCAGAGTCCGGTGCGCAGCAACGAGACCCTGATCGAGATGATCTACGAGGCGCACGTCAAGCCGGGCTGGCTGATCGCGCCGTATTTCCAGTACGTGTTCCGCCCTTCCGGCGGCGTCCCGAACCCGAACGATCCGAGCGACGTCTCGCGGATCGGTGACGCCGCGGTGTTCGGCGTCACCACCACGATCAGGTACTAGGCCATCGCCGCTTGCGGCTTCGGCTTGGGTTGCCGCGACAGCGCCAGCACGATCAGCGAGGCGAACACGCACAGCGCGCCGGCGATGAAGAAGGCGGGTAGATAGCTCTGATAGACCGTTCGCGAAAAACCGGCGCCGAAGGCGGCAGTACCGGCACCGAGCTGATGGCCGGCAAAGATCCAGCCGAACACCAGATTGGCGCGCTCGGGTCCGAATTTCTGGGCTGTGAGGCGCACTGTCGGCGGCACCGTGGCGATCCAGTCGAGCCCATAGAACATCGCGAACACCGACAGGCCGTAGAACGAGAAATCGCTGAAGGGCAGGAAGATCAGCGATAGCCCGCGCAGGCCGTAGTACCAGAACAAGAGCCAGCGATTGTCGTAGCGGTCCGACAGCCAGCCCGACATGATGGTGCCGAAGAAATCGAAGATGCCCATCGCAGCTAACAGGCTCGCCGCCTGCACTTGCGGGATGCCGAAATCGAGGCACATCGGGATCAGGTGCACTTGGACCAGACCGTTGGTCGAGGCGCCGCAGACGAAGAAGGTCGCAAACAGGATCCAGAACGCAGTCGATTTCGAGGCATCGCGCAGCGTGCCGAGCGCAACGCCTGTGATCGAGCCATGGCTCACGGGCGGAACGGGCAGGGGCGCGGTGCCTTCGTCGCCGAACGGGCGCAGGCCAACATCGCTCGGCCGGTCGCGCATCGCGAGCAGGACTGCCAGGGCCGAGACGCCGAGCATGATGCAGACGAAGCCGAGCGCGAGACGCCAGCCGAAGCGTTCGGTGAGGCTTGCGAGCAGCGGCAGGAACACGAGCTGGCCCGTGGCGACGCTCGCCGTCATGATGCCGACGACGAGGCCGCGCCTTGCTGCGAACCAGCGCGTGGCAATGGTTGCGCCGAGCACCAGCGCAGTCATGCCGGTGCCGATCCCGATCACCACGCCCCACAGCGCCACGAGCTGCCAGACCTCGGTCATGCCGAGCGAGAGCACGAGCGCCGACACGACGATCAGCTGCGCGGCCAGCGTGACGTTGCGCAGGCCGTAGCGGTTGAGCAGGGCGGCCGCGAACGGCGCCATCAGCCCGAACAGGATGAAGCGGATCGACAGCGCGGAGGAGATCTCCGCCGTGCTCCAGCCGAACTCCTTTTGCAGGGGAACGATGAACACGCCGGGCGCACCGACCGTGCCGGCGCTGATCAGCGCGGCGAGGAAGGTCACGCCGACCATCACCCAGCCGTAGTGGATGTTGCGGCGGGAAAGTGCTGCCGCGAGCCAGTTCGAGATCATTGGGCCTCAACGTTGATGGGCAGGTCGCAAGAGACCTGCGTCAGCTTGCAGGATGGCACGGGAGGCGTCTGTCGAAAATGACAGAGTTCCCTCGTTTTCGGACTTTCCGCGTCAGTGCGCCAGTCGCTCCACCGCAATCGCCGTGGCTTCGCCGCCGCCGATACAGAGAGCGGCGACGCCGCGCTTGAGGTTCTGCGCCTCCAGCGCATGCAGCAGCGTCACGATCAGCCGCGCGCCGGTCGCGCCGATGGGATGGCCGAGCGCGCAGGCGCCGCCGTTGATGTTGAGCTTGTCGCGGGGAATGCCGAGATCGCGCTGCGCCGCCATCGCCACGACGGCGAAGGCCTCATTGATCTCGAACAGATCGACATCGCTTGCGCTCCAGCCGACCTTTTCGAGCAGCTTGCGGATCGCCGGGATCGGCGCCGTGGTGAACCATTGCGGCTCCTGGCTGTGGGTGGCGTGGCCCTTGATCTCGGCCAGAACCGGCAAGCCGCTCCGATCGGCGAGCGAGCGCTTGGTCAGCACCAGCGCGGCAGCGCCGTCGGCATTGGCGGAGGAGGCAGCCGGCGTGATGGTGCCGTTGGCGCGGAATGCCGGCTTCAAGCCGGGGATTTTTGCGGGATCGACCTTCAGCGGATGTTCGTCATTGGCGATGATGCGGGGACCCGCTTTCTCGGTGAGCGTGATCGGCGCGATCTCGGCCTTGAACGCGCCACCCTCGACGGCCTTGCGCGCGCGGCTGAGTGTCTCCATCGCGTAGGCGTCCTGGTCCTTGCGGGTGAACTGGTAGGCTTCCGCGGTGGCCTCGCCGAAATCACCCATGGAGCGGCCGGTCTCGTAGGCGTCCTCCAGCCCGTCCATCATCATGTGGTCGATGATGCGGTCATGGCCGGCGCGGTAGCCGCCGCGCGCCTTGGCCAAAAGATACGGCGCATTGCTCATGCTCTCCATGCCGCCGGAGACGACGATCTCGGCAGAGCCGGCGCGGATGATATCGTGCGCCAGCATGGTCGCTTTCATGCCGGAGCCGCAGACCTTGTTGACGGTGGTGGCACCCGTGGCGTCGGGGAGACCTGCTGCACGCGCGGCCTGGCGCGCCGGAGCCTGGCCCTGACCGGCCGGCAGCACGCAGCCCATGAAGACCTCATCGACCTTCTCGGGCGCGAGTTTTGCGCGCTCCAGCGCCGCGCCGATCACGTGCGATCCGAGCTTGTGTGCGGGGAAGGGCGACAATTCGCCCATGAAGCGGCCGAGCGGGGTGCGGGCGGCGGAGACGATGACGACGGGATCGGCGGCTTCGGCCATGACAAACTCCCTGTGGTGACAAGTAAGATTATGATCATCATATGATGCGACGCAAAAAATGCAACCGCGCGAGGGATGAGAAAATGTCGTGGTTCGGATGAGATTTGTTGATGCCGAAAGGCCGCTCCAACGTCGTCCCGGCGAA
>NZ_PSRT01000106.1 GCF_004212635.1 Bradyrhizobium genosp. SA-3
GGCGCGGGCGGCCCGGTCGGCGGCGGCTTCGCCAACGGCGGACAGGGCGGCAGCCTCGGCACCTTCGGCGGCCTGCACTATGCGACGACGGTGACGCCGAACGCGAACAACGGTGTTAGCGGTACGACGAACGCCGTCAGCCAGCGCCGCTGAGCACAGACGGGCTTCAAGGAGCGGTCCGGCTGGACCGACCCACAACGGAACGGCGCTTCGCAGCGCCGTTTTGCGTTTCGCCCGTTAAGCTTCCACACAAATTATAATGTGCGCACACCGCTGCGCTGCATCAATTGAGTTCAGCCGCGTTTTGCCGCGTGTTATATTCGCCCTCAACTACCGGTTCTTTCGAGTGCTTTTGCTCGCGTGACTTTCTCATCCCAATGCCATCCTCCAGAACCAGTCGCTGGACGATTTCAGGAATTGCGCAATGCTGCAGGTGAATAAGCCGTCGTCGGAGATCAACCGCGACTACGCCGAGGTTGAAGGCTCTCCGGCCCAGACGTTCACCTCCTATATCGACATCATCAGGCGCCAGTTCCCGACCATCGTCGCGATCGTCTCGGCCTGCGTGATCCTGGCGCTGCTCTATCTCTTCACCGCCGCGCCACAATTCACCTCCACCGCGTCGATGGTGATCGACACCCGCAAGGTGCAGCTGTTCCAGCAGCAATCGGTGCTCGGCGACATCGCGATCGATTCGGCGACCGTGGAAACACAGGTCGAGATCCTGAAATCCGAGAACATCAGCCTCGCGGTCATTCGGGACATGCATCTGATCGACGATCCCGAATTCACCGGCGCCGGCGGCGGTCTTCTCGGAGCTATGATCGATACCATTTCCTGGATCTTTGCTAGTGGCAATGCGAGTTCGGAGTTCGAACTGACACGCAAAGCGCTGGAGCGCTTTGAGAAGAACCGCACCATCAAGCGGCTTGGCCTCACCTACGTCATGGAGATCGGCTTCACCTCGTACGATCCACAGAAGGCAGCCAAGATCGCCAACGCAATCGCCGACGCCTACATTGTCGACCAGCTCGAGGCGAAATACCAGGCGACGCGCCGCGCCAGCGTCTGGCTTCAAGACCGCATCAAAGAGTTGCGCACCCAGGCCTCCGCCGCGCAGAAGGCGGTGGTGGATTTCAAGATCGCCAACAACATTGTCGATAGTGGCGGGCGGCTGATGAACGAGCAGCAGCTCGCCGAGGTCAACAGCCAGCTCGTGCTGGCGCATGCCTCAACGGCCGAGGCCAAGGCGCGGATGGACCGCATCAACGATATCCTGAAGCAGGAGATTCCAGACGCGAGTGTCGCCGACGCGCTGAAGAACGACACCATCGTCAAGTTGCGCGGGCAGTATGTTGATATGGCCTCGAAGGAATCGATCTGGTCGATGAAGTACGGCTCGGATCACCTTGCCGCCGTCAACCTCCGCCGGCAGATGGCCGAGATCAAGAAGAATATCATCGATGAGTTGAAGCGCATCCAGGAATCCTACAAGAGCGATTACGACATCGCGGTAACGCGCGAGGAGAGCATCAAGTCCAGCCTGAACAACGTTGTCTCGGAATCGCAGCTCACAAACCAGGCGCAGGTGCAGCTCCGCGAACTCGAGAGCAACGCTCAGTCCTACCAGGCGATGTATGACAATTTCCTGCAGCGCTATATGGAAAGCGTGCAGCAGCAGTCGTTCCCGATCACCGAGGCGCGCGTGATCAGCGCTGCTACTACGCCGCTGAAGAAGAGCTATCCAAAGACCCTGATCATCCTGGCGTTGACGCTTTTCGGCGGGTTCCTACTTAGCTTTGGCGCAGCGATCGCGCGTGAGTCTGCTGACAAAGTGTTCCGGACCACCGGACAGGTGGAGGACGTACTGGGCGCGAACTGTATCGCGATCCTACCGGCGCTAGGCGGGGCTGCTGCGCCAGCTATGCTCGGCGGCAAGCTGGCCAAGAACAAGGAGAATCCGCAGCCTGATCTGTTGCGCTACGTCGTTGGGAATCCGCTGTCGCGCTTTGCGGAAGCGGTGCGCTCGCTGAAGGTGGCCGTGGACCTCAATTCGATCGTGCGGGAGAACCGCGTGCTCGCGGTGACCTCGACCCTGCCAAACGAGGGCAAGAGCACGCTATCGACGAATCTCGCCCAACTGATCGCGCATAGCGGTGCGCGCGTCATCCTCGTTGACTCCGACCTGCGCAACCCCTCGCTATCGCGCGCGCTGGTGCCTGATGCCAAGATTGGTCTTGTCGAGGTCGTAGCCCAGAAGGCTCAACTTGAGGAAGCGCTGATCATTGATGCCGAGACCAAGCTCGCGATCCTGCCGGCAGGGACGACCTCGAAACTGCTGCACACGAACGAGATCCTCGCTTCGAAGGCCATGCACGCCCTCGTCACGCTGCTGCGGTCGAAGTACGACTACGTGGTACTCGACATGCCGCCGATGGCTCCTGTCGTCGACGTGCGTGTTACCTCATCCTTCGTCGATTCCTATGTCTTCGTTGTCGAGTGGGGCAAGACCAAGATTGACGTGGTGAGGCACAATTTGCGGAGCTCGCCCGAGATCCATGACAAGCTGCTGGGCGTGATCCTCAACAAGGCCGACACCAAGGCGCTGGCACGATATGAGTCCTATCACGGCCGCTATTACTATCAGAAGTATTACGCCCGTTATGGGTATGTTGAGTAACCGTCACTTGGTGCAACAGGCTTCGTTGCGCGCACTATCGTTGGTTTTCGGCCTCCTTGGCGCTCTCTGGTCAGTTGCCGCGTTACCCTCATTCTGGCTGACGGCGTCGGCTCGCGAGGTATCAGCACGGATCATCGCCGATGACCGGTTTAAGCCAGGCGTTCTGCCGAGTCTGTTGACCCGCATGACAGCCGCTCCGCGACCGTCGATCGCTCAGCCGGAGTTCGCGCAGTTCGAGGCGCTGCTAACGTTGCGTACAGCTGAGGAGGCGGCGCAGAGAAAGAGCCTGGGCGAGGCTGATCGCGAGATCGAGGGCGCTGAGAACAAGCTCAGGGCGGCGCTCTTCGTGATCCCCACCGATTCGTTTCTATGGCTAATGCTATATTCGGTGACAAACGCGCGCACCGGCTTCGATCAAAGAAATCTCGGCTATCTCGGTCAATCGTATGCGTCTGGACCAAACGAAGGCTGGATTGCACTTCGACGCAATCGAGTTGCGCTGGCAGCTTTTGTATTGCTTGGTGATGTGACTCAGAACCTTGTGGTTTCCGAGTTCGCGGAATTGGTCGACTCAGATTTCACCGAAAGCGCAGCCCTCAATCTAATGGGTGCAGGCTGGGCACAAAGAGACCGCTTATTGACGGCCTTGCGTGACGTGGACGTCGCTTCAAAGCAGCTTCTCTATAACCGTCTGTCGGCGGAAGGTATCAAATTGAATATTCCCGGTGTCGCATATGATGAGAGGCCTTGGCGCTAATGAAATTTCGTACACACTGGATGATAGCTGGAGTGCTGGTTGGTACTCTCTCAGCCGCTTACGGCCAGTCCGACCCTCCAAGAACGAGTTTGACAATTCAGGGACCTGCCGATCAAGCAAGCGCAATCATCAAGGATGGACTTGGTCGACCGTGTCTTGATGCCGAAGCTGCAGCGCGACCGCAAACGATCAATCCGGACATGCTCGAACACGTCGTTAGCGTGAAAAATAGCTGTCCGCGTCTGATCAAAGTGAAAGCGTGTTACTTTGGTTCAGAACAGTGCAAGCAATTTGACGTACCGGGATACAAGCGCGTCGACACGATACTTGGCGTGATGAGAGGCATCAAGTTCTTCAGATATGTACTAACTCAGAAGTAACTAGGCATCGCTGTGGCCAAGCTCATATACTCGCTGCTTAGCACGGCGTTGATTCAATTGGCGAACTTGGGCTATGGCGTAGCCGCCGCACGACTATTGGGTCCCTACGACCGGGGAATATTGGCGTACCAAGTGACGCTATCGATGGTCGTCGCCACTCTGCTATCCTTTGGGATCAGTGAAGCCGTTTCGTACAAGGCTGCCACTAAATCCGAGGGATTTGTCCACACGAATTACGTTGCGTTATCGATCGCATATGGCGCAATAGGATCGCTTTCGTGGTTGGTAGTCTACCCGATCATGGCGCCAATCTCGTCCCCAGATCAGTACCGGGCATACCTCGTCTTCACTTGCTATCCAGTCCTCAACTACATCACGATTTCCTTTGTGGCATGGTTCGCTGGTGCCGGCCTTACCAAGTCGTGGAACGTCCAGCGTCTGCTCGTTCAAGTTATACAGCCGCTCGCCTTGGCGTGCTTTCTGACTGTCGAAATTCCATCCATCTTCTTGTTCGCTCTCTCTATCGTGGCGGCCCACGTTGTTGCCGCCGTCGTCGGCTGTTGGCAAATCAGCCTATCAGCCTTTTTGGAAAAGCCTCGCTGGGCTGAAATGAAGGAAATTCTTGTACTTGGAACTCAGACCTCTGGCGGACGAGTATCGAACCTCATTAGAGACAATGCTGATAAGCTCATAGTCGGTGCGTTGGCCACCCCCGAGATTCTGGCGCAGTACATTGTCTCGGTTTCGTTTGCTCAAGTCTTTAACGCATACTCGCAGACCATTGTGCAGCTCTATTTCTCTCGCATTGCGCAGAACTTCTATTCGAAGACATCGTCTCTGATTGAAACTCGATCTGCAGCTTTGATCGTTGTGGGGGCGGCTACCGCGGTCTTGGCAAGCTTCATAGTCGGAAAGTGGCTAGTAATTGCGATTTTTGGTCACAAGTTCGCAATGGCTGGAGATCTCGCTCCCTATCTCGTAATTGGAATGGCCTTTGCTTCAGTGAAATCACTCATATCAGCGCATGCTCTCGCAATGCGCAAACCCCTGATAACTAGCAAAATCGATTTTTACGCAGTCGTCCCCACGCTAGTGCTCATGTTCTTGTCGGTTCGTTATGCCGGTGCATGGGGCGCGGTTGGCGCTTTTACGACATCACAAGGGATCATTGCGGTCGCGATGTGTACAAGTTTTTGGATGAAGAGTTCAGAGTTGAGGCGCTCTAAGCGCCTCGCAAGCTGCGAATAGTTCTGACACGTATTGCTCCCAATTGCGGCCGTGCGCATTCCTTGCGATATGCGCAAAGTCGAGTTCGCCGCGATGAAAAAGATGATTCGTTTCTGCGAGCACGGTGGTGAGCTCTGATATGTTTCCAGCCTGGACCATCTTGCCGCTTCTCTCGTCGATGTTCATGTCAGGCCCGCCGGTGTTTGGTGTGTAGATGATGAAGTTCCCGTAGCTGCGAGCCTCATTGTAAACGAGGCCAAAGCCTTCGATAATAGAGGGCATCACAAACACATGGGATCTCGAATATTCCTTTTGGAGTTCGTCATAGCTGAGATGGCGCCTTAACGTTACGTCCGGAGGAATGCAGCCGACGAGGCCTGGGTTTATATACCCACACACGCAAGTCAGTTCCGCATTCTCGAGCTTTGCTTCACGCCACGCGCGGAACAGATGATGGAGGCCTTTGCGAACGACGCCTTGACCGACAAAAAGAAAGCGGCACTTGCTTCCTTCTTTATCGCTGAGGTCGAACGTGTCGGTCCGCAGTTTTGAAAAGTACGGGACAACCGTAGTTGGCTTCTTGAATCCAGCATGGATCAGGCTTTGTCCTGAAAATTGACTTGCCGTAATAACGCCATCCGCTAGCGAAATCTCCTCGTCAGCAAACTTCCATCGCCACCATGTAGTTACCTCCTGATCGGATTCTTGCGCTTTTGCCGATTCTGGGAAACGTTCGGCGTCGGCTCGAAGCAGGTCACGAATAATTCGGTAATGAGGATGATAAAGAAATAGAATTTTTAGTGATTTCGAATCCTTAGCGGCACGGAACGCATCGCGAGCATATCCAGAGTACAAGAGTAGGTCGGCTGGACGACGCTTCCACACTTGAGCAGTTTTGCGCGCCAACAGTCTCTCTGCAACATGCTGTGTGTCGATGGCTCTCCTTAGCTTGCGGCCACCCAGAAACTGGACTGCTGCCGCTCCAAAGCTTTCTTCGACATATTCTGGATCTATATCTCGGCTGTGGTGATCGGCAAGGCGTGACAGTAATCGTCGGCGCCACGCCGGTCCTTTCGAGAAATAAATATCTGTAACGAGACGAGCCAACTGATCTCGAGAAGCGAGCGCGCGTGGGATGACATAGGAATCTCGATCCCGCAAAAAGTTTACGATGTATCCGGGACTGTTCGGGCCCTCGTTGGGCGTCGTCCGTGCCTTATCTAACATAGAATTTCTCACTTGCCGCTGGATCCATGTTCTGAACTTGGTGGGCTCAAGGTGCCGACCGCCACGCGTCGAGCGCGAGTTCTCCCGTAAAATAGTTAAAGTTCTCAGTTCCAGCGTCTGACCTAATGGGAAAAGGCAGCTCTGCCTCTCCCAACAGCTTGTCTCCTCGTTCTACGCGAAGCACAACTCTGCCGAGACTCATCGGTACTGATACAAGCTGAGCTCCCGCTGGCAAATTTAGAGAATGAGAGTGATCACCAATTCTGACGCTCAGGTGAGCTGGTGAAGTTAGAAATGTTGCAAGGTGAAATTGATCGGTGAGTTGCTCCCAGAACTTCGGGCGGCCTCGATCAAGCGAACTAAAATCTCTTGTACCCTCGGCCGACCTGGGGTGCAGTTGATAGAAGTAGAATATTCGATCTCTTTGGATAGGAGGCGGGGCCCCCGTTTTAAACCAATCCAAATAGAACCGACTAGCCTGTAGAAACGCGCCATGGTCAGGCAAAGAGCGCCAGGCTGGGTGTTTCCAAATGCTCTCTTGAGGCCTGCCAAACGGTTTCAAATAGGTCGCTTCGCTCCAGTCGTTCCAAGTGACTAACTCGACCCAATCTGCGTCGGCTTCGATAGCTGCGAGCCATCTCTTCTGCATCCCCTCGAATCCGTTGCTTTCGAAAACGCGAAAGTTGTTTCCTAAGCCTCGATAGAAGGGGGCAATCCCTGCCATGAACAGCTTCCCATTTTTATGCATCAACGGCGATATCTCTCGAATTGACCGAGCCATTTCATTGTAGGGCCCGCCGGCCCCAAACGAGAAAAATCCGTCGATATCGGGAGCTTGCTGCAGTACTATCCTAGCGACGTATGTGTCACTCGTTTCTGAAGAGAAAGTTATTCTGGGCGTAAGCAAGGATAGTTCATGTGAGGGACTAGAAAGATCTCGATTCCGTGAGCTCTTGCTCTCTCGCGAACTTCTGTCGCCCAGTGGGGCGTTTGCCCCCATCCCGACACAACCAAGCGTCCGTTTTTCCGAAGAGAATTGGGGTTTGACGCATATTTCATGATCAGCTCCACCGCCTCGCTTGGGCTGCTTTGGTCGAATGACAACAGTAGATTGAAATTCGGAAAGTGGGCGGCGGCTGCGTACAGCCTCTCAATAACCTGTAGATGTGACGGGCTTCGCACGTAAGAGCCGAAGTTTATTGCGAAACCGTCGATTCCGTTCTCGTTGGCGGCGCGTATCTCGTCCTCGTACTGTCGCGTCGATGACTGCAAACCGGCCTGTGGGCAGCAGGCCATGTAATGTGCAAGCACCGTCTTTCTCGGCGCTTCTCCCGCATGGGCCGCTAGGGAGCTCAGATGTATTGCACAGGCTAAGAGACCCGCAGTTCGCGTTGCACGAGCACTTATTTGGCGCCAGTCGCGCCGGCATTTGGAAAAGACAAGCATGTCCGTGGGCTAAATCTGCGACCTAGAAGTGGGAAATTGTTGTCTTTTTGCAGAGAAGTTTCGATCCGTCCTGGTCGATTTTGCCACGACGGCCGCAATGATCGCCGGCAGCGTAAGAAAAAGAGTGAACTTCAGGATCGAGATCAGTACGCCGTCGCGCATCCACTGCAGGTGAAGAGGTATCAGCACGATGTACACAAAGGCAGCGTTGGGGCCCCCATTCATCAGGAGTATACGAAGCGCGAACGACGATAGCGCTACGTAGATAACGCATGTAGTCAGCACCCCCAAGATGCCGTAGCTCAACCATCCCTCTCCGTACCAACCCGTCGAGAGGCTGGTGAGATTTACAAAGCGGTTTATGTCGAAGAACTCGATAGGATTGCCGAGAGGCTTGTCGCTCCACAGCGCGCGCGGTATCGGCTCGGTAAGGATACGAAGATGCTGAGTAAAATAGCTGAAGGAGTCGGTAAGCCGCGGAACTGCATCGATCAGTGCCGTCTGTACTTCGAACGTTGACATGTCGAGAGTGTCGAGGGGGGAGGCCCGATTCCAAGTATCACTCACCTGCGGCTTGCTGTCTCCACCCAAGACCATTTCTCTTATTGCCGCGCGGTTCTGCCCGAGAAGCACGAAGGAGGTGATCAAGATGGCCGCCAATGGGGCAAAGACGAGGAGCTTTCGGGCGTTCAACTTTGACCGTATCAACACCAGGATCAACACGGTGATAGCCCAATACACGAAGACGAATCTGGATCGTCCAACGGTCAACCAAAGGAATCCGAGCGTGGACATGGCAACCGCCCACGGTCGAGAAAATCTGGAAGTCATCCAGAGATAAATCCCGCAGAAAACGTAGGCTGAGGAGAGCTCGAACCACCAACCGCTGCCTTCGGAAAAAACTTGGACACCGGTCCGAGCGTCTTGAACGAGCCTAACTCCAACATCCTCACCTAAGTAGCCTCTAAGCCGCTGAACGAAAGCCCCAAATGAAAGAGCCATAACCACCAGAATAGCGGCACGTGTGGTGACAGAAATCCGTGCGGAGCTGATTGCTGCAGCAAGTTTCGCTCGAACCGTATCGTTGTCGTACCTAAAGAGAAGAACGTAGGCTGAATAGCTGCTTAGCAAGCCAGCTATTGAGATGAAGATCGAATTTGTGACGGACTCCTCGCTGGGATAAAATTGCATATACTCAAATGCGTGATTATGGTTGAAGTAATACCAGAGAAACGGTTTCAGCAGATGAAAGAGCAGGTGGTAACCGAGCAAGATGCTGACCGGTTGAAAGATGCTGAGCTGACGGTTCGCACGACAATGAAGTAGGCATCCCGTCCAAATCACGAATTCCAAGAGCAGAAGTAGAGTAATCATTCCGTTGAAGCCTCAGGCGAATGAGGAGGCGTATCGTCCTCATAGACTATAATTGCCAACAACATGCAGCAACGGGTTGCCGATATCATTGGGGTATTTATGAGTTCTACGATCGCACCTTCTCCGAGCCTTCCCGTAGTAACGCTTGTTGCTCCTTCACCACCTCCCGTAACCGGACAGTCGTCCTATTCACTGTACCTTGCGAAGAGGCTTGAGCCATATGGCCTGGAGGATCTCACGCGAAGCGGCCGAGACGAGAAAGCGGGTGTACTTGGCTATGTCAGAAAGGCTTTCGATAGCGCTGACGTTGCATGGCGGCTCCTGATTGGACGGCGGCGAGCCACGGTCTTTATAGTCCTGGACGGCGGATTAGGTTTGCTGTTCGATCTGCTGTTTGTCGCGATTCTGCGTCTCAGACGCGTACGTAAAATCCTTCTGTCCCACCATTCATTTGCATATATCGACCGACCGTCTTGGCTGATGCGTGCGATCGAGGCCGTCGCACGTCCGTCTGCGACGCACTTATTCCTTTGTGAGCGGATGAGAGCCGGATTTAGCGCTCGATATGGCCGAAATTCAAGTGGACTTGTATTGAGTAATGCAAGGCGTGTGGCTAAGGCGCGCGCTCCTATCTCTGCACCGATGCCGACGGAGTTTACCCTCGGATACCTGAGCAATCTCTCGTTTGAAAAAGGCATTTCCGAATTCTTCGATTTGATCGATATCCTCACAAAGAAAGGTCTTTCTTTTGGGGCCACAATTGCTGGGCCGGCTAGTTCCGACGAGGTGGCCGAATTTGTACAGGCCCGTCTAGACGCTTGCGGCGGGCGGGTACGTTGGCTTGGTCCAGTGTATGGTGCCCAGAAAGAAGAGTTCCTATCGCAACTTTCAGTGCTAGTATTTCCAACCAAGTACGTGAACGAAGCGCAGCCCAATGTTCTGTTCGAAGCTCTGTCGCACGGCGTGCCGGTAGTCTCGATCGCTAGAGGGTGTGTTGATGAGGACATGAACGGATGCCTCTCACATGTTGCGCGATCGCCTGAGTCGTTTCTAGAAGAAGCCGTGCCCCATATTATGTGGTTGGCAGATCGTACTCGAGCTGGAGAGGGAGAAGAGATCCGCAGTGCAGTTGCGAGGAGCTTCATGGAAAAACATAGCTCCTCTGTTGCAGCTGAGCAGAAGCTGCTCGAACTGATCCTATCAGATCCGAAGCAATAAAGCGCGAGAACACGGCGCTGGCCTAGCTGCTCTTGAGTTCGGCTGAAGTGGATCGCGAGCCCCTGCAGACCGCGGGATGACCCGCCACGATCGTTGCCGGAGCTACAGATTGTAGAATCGTGCTTCGCGCCCCGACAACTGCGCCAGCACCGATTGTTACTCCCGGCGCAACGAAGCAATCGGCCGCGATCCACGCCTCCCGCTCGATCACCACCGGCTTAGCGACGAGCGGGAAGGTGATGTTTTTGTAATCGTGCGTGGCAGCGCACACGTAAGAGCGCTGTGAGACGACTGCGTTATTGCCGATCGTGATTGCCCCGAGGCTGTAAAGCTCGGCGTTGTCGCCGATCCAGCAGTGATCGCCCAGCTTCACTTTCCAGGGGTAGGTCACGCGCGCCGTCGGCCTGACAAGCACTCCCTTACCCACCTCCGCCCCAAACAGCCGCAGCAGCCACCGCCGCCAGCCATAAGCAGGCTGGGGAGACCATGCGAACAGAGTTTGTTGCACCGTTTGCCACAGCAGCACGGTCACCCCCGAACGTCCTCTGAATCCGGGCGGCACTTTGGAGCGCGAGAGGTCCTGAAACCTCGGTCGCTCGTCGAAAGTCATGACGATCTCGCAATTCAATAGGCAGTAGGGCGGGCGAAAGTGACGACCGCCGTTCCCAGCAGAATCCTCACGTCCAACCACAAGCTCCAATTATTGATGTACCACAGGTCATGCTCCACGCGCTTCTGCATCAGCTCAAGCGTGCGGGTTTCTCCGCGATAACCATTAACCTGGGCCCAGCCGGTGATGCCGGGCTTGACGTGGTGGCGGAAGGCGTAGTTGCCGATGATCTGCTCATATTCGGTGTTGTGGGCGGCCGCGTGCGGGCGGGGGCCGACCAGCGACATGTCGCCCTTGAGCACGTTGAGGAGCTGCGGCAGCTCGTCGATCGAGGTTTTTCGCAGCCATTTGCCGATTGGCGTGACGCGCGGGTCGTTCTTCTGCGCCTGCACGATCGTCGGGCCGTCCTCGAGCACGCGCATGGTGCGGAACTTGAAGATCCTGAACGCGCGCCCGCCAAAGCCGTGGCGGGTCTGGCGGAAGAACACCGGGCCCTTCGAGGTCAGCTTGATCACGATCGCCGTCACCAGCATCACCGGCGCGAACACCAGCAGCGCAAGGCTCGCGCCGACGAGGTCCAGCGCGCGCTTGAGCGCGCGTTCGCGATAAGAGAGCGGGGCGCGGCGCAGCTCGGCGGTGAAGGTGTTGTCGGTGCCTTCAAGCGGATAGCGCAGGAAGCGCGCCGTGTTGGCGTCCGGCACCAGATGCACCGGAACGGGGAGGATCTTCAGCACGTCCAGAATGCTGTCGATCGCATGCTGCCGGCTCCAGTTGATCAGCAGGAAGACGTGCTCGATCCGGTGCTCGCGCGCGTAACTGATCAGCTCCTCGAAGCGCGGCGCCAGCGAAGATAGCAGCAGCGGCGAATCGAGCTCCTTGGGCCGCACCTCCATCACCCGCATCAGGCGGTAGCCGTGCTGGCCGAGGTCGTCGACCGCGTTGGACGAGGTGGCAAGGCCGAACTCGGCGATCATGATCGCCCGGCCGTTGGCGAAGGCGCCGGTGCGCAAGGCATGCGCGGTCCAGCGCGCGGCGGCTGTCTTCCAGGCGATGAGGACGGCGAGGCCGACCAGATAGAACGAGATCGTGGTGCCGCGGGAGAATTCGTCGCTGACCTTCATCGTGAAGGCGATCGCCAGCAGCGCGCCGAACAGAAAGGTCCACGTCGTCAGCGTCATCCGGAACGTGCGCGGCAGGTTCGTGATGTTCTTGAGGCGATAGCCCTGCTGCACGATGGTCAGAAGCACGAAATTGATGGCGACGAGCAGGCTGGCCGCCGCATAGACGTCGGCCTTGCCGAGCGTGCCGGCGGTCGCGACGTGATAGCCGACCGCGCAGCCGATCCCGCTGACCACGATCAGCGCCGCATCGATCACCGCCATCGAACGTTCCACAACCACAGGGCGCAACCAGCTCGGCGCAAAGCCTGTAGATGTGGATGCGACTGGCGCGACCACGCCAATTTCCCCCGCCGAATCAGCGGCGGGCACCGGTCGCGTGGAAAGAATAGTCATCCTGCCAAACCCATTGACACAATATTCATTGCCCGAACGCGCCGTGCTATCGGTCAAAATCGCTGTTAGAACAAGGCGAAGGAAAAATTAACCTTACCCCACAAGCTTGCATTGTAGCGCATCTCGCCTCGTGACTGATATGTTAAATTTCACAACCCGTTAGGAAGTTCTCGTTGCCTCGAACCCAGTCCCGGCGGCGACCTCGGCCGAGAGGGAAGCGGTACCTCGCCATTGGCCTTGCAGTCGTCGCGTTGGTAGGAATCGCGCTCCTCGTTCTCCGTCCCGATAGGGCGCCCATGCGAGCTCCGACAGCTTCCAGGGCCGCCGCAGTCAAGCTTCTCCTGGACGGGCCATATGGCGCGAGGTTTGCCGGCGAACTCGCTGCATCCAGACAGGGATACTTCTCCTCCCGTATTGAGGTGTCGGCCCAGCCTGAAGACCCTGACTTCGTCCAAACCATTGCACGCCAACATGCCATCGGCGTGACGAGCGGCCAGAAGTTCTTGCTGGCGAGCTGGCGTGGCGTGCCCGTGACCGCCTTTGCTGCGAGTTTTCTCGATACTTCTGTCGCGATTTTTGCGCTCGAAGCCTCGGGATTGCGGCGACCGGCTGATCTGGTCGGAAAGCGGGTCGGATACCGCAGGGCGAGCGAGGGAGACGTCGTTTTCGATGCCATGATGGCGCAGCTCGGGCTTCCCCGGAGTCAGATCACCAAGGTCCCAGGCCGCGACAGCTTCGAGGCTCTGCGGGCCGGGGAGGTGGATGCGATCATCACCGCAATCGACGAGCAAGCCGATCCCTCCAGTTCGGCTTTCGTGAAGCTGAATGTCATCAAGCCGCAAGACTACGGCATCCATGTCCCTGGCTTGGTCTACTTCGCGAGCAATGGTCTCGTCCATGAACAGCCATCCATGATTGCCGACATCCTTCAGGGCCTCATTCGAGGATGGCAATTTACCTACGCGGACTATGCACGGAGCGTGCCCGTTCTCGCCGGCGCCGGCCCGACCAGGCTGAGCTCTGAGCGGCTGAAATTCGAGCTGCAGCAGCAGCGGCCGTTGGTGCTGCCGACGGGCGGTCGTATTGGCGACTACGACGAAAGCCGCTGGCGGACGCTCCGGGATATTCTCATTTTCGCCAAGCTCGGCGAGGAAGACGTGCCGCTGGCACAGACGGTCAACTACCAGTTCCTTCGGGATGTGTACCGCCGTTCACCCGACCTCGCCGCCCCGGGTGCCTGGAGCGAGGAAAAGTAGGACCAAGAAGCCACACCTGTGCGCCATATCGACCCAAGAGGCCTTTGGCCGCCGTGGCATCGGTTGCTTTTCTACCGATCGCCTTGGTAAAGTTCGGTTCACTATTTGGGCTAGTCGCGGACCGCGACGTCGGCCGGCTGGGGTCTGACGAGCACGGGGATCAAATCCGCAGGGGCGAGGAGCTTTTTGGATGTTTAAGACGTTGATGCGAGCAGGTCTTTTGGCCGCAACAGTTACCCTCGGCGCGGCGAGCGGAGCAAGCGCCGCAATGCAGATGCCCGCACCGGCAGCCCTGCTCACGGGCGAGAGCCAGGTGACGCCCGTTACGTTCTGGGCGCAGCCGTACCCGTACCGCTATGTGCCGGTGCGCCGTTGCCCCCTGGTGCGGGTCGAGACGCCCTATGGCTGGTACATGGACCGCGTTTGCGCGCCTGTCGGCCCTGTCCTCCGTCGGGCATACTAAGCTTGGGCTGAACAAGCGGCGGCCGCCGTTTCTTGCAAAGATTTAAAGGCAGCCGCACAGCTCATGCGGCTGCCTTGCTCGTTTTTGTTTCGCAGAGTGCTGCTCTTTTGTGCGCGCAGCGCAGGTTCACCATGAATATCTTTGTCGGGCCGGGATAGGCTTTCGCATGGTGAAGATTGTGTTACCAGATCGGCGGGGCTGCATCGGCAGCGTGATTGCTTAAGGCGGCGGTGGGCCGGATTTCCTGGGAGTGGTGATCCGGCCAATCGGTCGCTGGTAGAGGATACGATGACAGGGGTTTCAACCTACGATCTCACGGGCAAACGTGTCTTTGTCGCGGGTCACCGCGGCATGGTCGGATCAGCTGTCGTCCGAAGGCTTGCATCAGAGAATTGCACCCTGCTGGTTGCCGACCGGCGTGAGCTGGACCTCACAAAGGAAGAGCCCACGCTGAAATGGCTTCAGGCCAATCGTCCCGACGTTGTGGTTCACGCCGCTGCAAAGGTCGGCGGTATCGCAGCCAACAACAGTTTCCCGGTCGACTTTCTATGCGACAATCTTGCGGTGGAATTGAACGTCATCCGCGCAAGTCACACGGTTGGCGTGCAGCGACTGTTGTTCCTCGGCTCGTCCTGCATCTATCCCAAGCACGCCAAGCAACCGATCGCCGAAAGCGAATTGCTGACGGGGCCGCTCGAGCCGACCAACGAGTGGTATGCAATCGCCAAGATTGCCGGCCTCAAGATGTGCCAGGCGTATCGTCGGCAATATGGCGATGATTTCATCTCGGTGATGCCGACCAATCTCTACGGCCGGGGCGACAATTATCATCCGGACCATAGTCACGTCCCTGCAGCGCTGATCCGGCGCTTCCACGAAGCCAAGATCGCCAATGCGCCAAGCGTCTCCGTATGGGGCACCGGTACACCACTTCGCGAGTTTCTCAACGTCGACGATTTCGCGGATGCCTGCGTTTTCCTTCTGAAGAATTATTCGAGCGACCTGCCGATAAACGTCGGCAGTGGCGACGAATTGTCGATTGCCGAATTTGCGACGACCGTCGCGGAGGTCGTGGGTTACGGAGGCAAGCTCGCGTTCGATATCTCCAAGCCTGATGGAACGCCACGCAAGCTGCTCGATAGCTCGAGAATTCGAGAGCTTGGTTGGCGACCGAACGTCGCTTTGCAGGCCGGTCTCGCGGCCGCATACGCAGATTTCTTGGAAGGCTACGGACGTCATCTGGAAGTCAGCGCAACGCGCTGAGTAGACTACTTAGACTACAACAAAGCTTTTTATTCTGAACTTTGACTTGGGCGGGGCTTTATGCGTGTTCTCTTGGTGGGCATCAACTATGCCCCAGATCTGATCGGCGTTGCGAAATACAACGCCGAGCTCTGCGAAAGTTTGGCAGCCGACGGTCATGAAGTTCGAGTCATTACGGCGCCTCCCTATTATCCGGCCTGGAAGATCCCTCCCGCGTTCAAATCGTCGTACTTCAGATCGAGAGATATCAACGGTGTTCGAGTAACACGTGCGCCCATTTACGTGCCCGGACATCCCTCGGGCGCTAAACGGCTGGTCCATCATGCTTCGTTCGCGCTCACAAGCGCGGCGCCGGTCCTCTTCGAGGCGCTATCTTGGCGACCAGACGTTATGATCGCTGTCGCGCCATCGCTGATGTCGGCTGCCTTCGTCTCGTTCGTCGCTCGTCGCGTCGGTGCCAAATCATGGCTTCATGTGCAGGACTTCGAGGTCGACGCGGCATTCGATCTTGGTCTGCTGCGCAACCATTCACTGCGCAAGTGGATGTTGAGAACGGAAGCTGCAATCCTCAAATCCTTCGATCGCGTCTCAACTATTTCTGAGGCGATGCTGCTGCGCCTGGCGATCAAGGGGCTAACGCCCAACAAAGCGCTTGAGGTCAGAAACTGGATTGATACCAGCGCGGTCTGCCCCGGATCACGAATGACAAAATACCGCCGGCAGTTAAACCTTGGCGAGGGCGATATTGTTGCGCTCTACTCTGGAACGATGTCGAACAAGCAGGGGCTCGATCTCGTAATCGAGGCTGCAGTCAGCTTGGAGCAAAGCCATCCAAATGTTCACTTTATTCTTGCCGGCGAGGGGCCGCACAAAACGAGGCTCGAGCAGATGGGCGCCGGACATTCCAACGTCCATTTTTTCGGACTTCAGCCCAACGAGAGCTTCAACGAATTGATGGCGACGGCCGATTTTCATCTCATTCCGCAGAGGGCCGAGGCGGCCGATCTGGTGTTGCCCTCGAAACTTGGTGCGATCTTCGCGTCCGCGCGGCCGGTCATAGCGATGGCCGAAGAAGGTACGGGGCTGGCGGCGGAAGTGACCGGCGCCGGTCTCGTGATTCCGCCGGGAGATTTGTCAGCTCTGGAAGTTGCGATCTGCCAGCTCAGTGAGGCGCCCGCACTCCGCCGGCGTTACGGCGATGAAGGACGAAAGCGCGCCCTCGAGCGATGGGATCGGTGGACCATAGTTCGGCGGTGGGCGGAAGTCATGGCAGGCGAGTCCAACTCAACTGGGAACGAGGAAAGCGGCTCGGCAGGCGCTAACGACAACGTTGCATTGCCGGTGGAGGATGCGGTTCGTGCGCCCTGAGGTGTCTAGCCTCAACCAGCTGCGCTGCGATAGCTTTGTCGACCGAGACTAGCCGGAAGTAAGCGCCGCGATGAGCGCTCATACCCGAGTCTCGCTCGCGCGATGCTTGACCGACACGATCTTGCTCAGAAGGCGGCTATTAGTTCTGCGGCGAGACGATCCATAAGCACTAGTGTGAAATCGACCGTGAGATGGTTTGCGTCTCTATAGACAACGACGCCGTCGCGAATGGCCGGACATACCAAGCCTGTGCAAATCGACGATGTTAGGTCGATCATGCGCGCGTTGTTGATGGACGAGACGGCGCGTTGCTCTGCTTCGAACACTTCGTTGCTTGTAGTGAGCGAAAGACTGCGACTGCAGGTGCTAATGGTAAGCGCCGCCATTCCGCCCGAGCAAGACAATTGCCGACCGGGTGGTAAGGAGTGGGATTGTCGCGGATCACAATGAGCTTGGCGTTGACCGGTTCGAGTTCCTTGAGCGCTCCAAATAATCCACGCTCCCAGGTCTCAATGCTCACTGCGTGAGGTCCCAGATTGGTGAATGGTCCCTTGACGTTTCCGTTCGAAAACTGCGCCAACAGTATCGCGTCAGGGCTATCTTGAGTTTTTATCATCGCGATTGCCTGCTCGCGCCAGCTTGCGCACTGGGGCGAAAGCCGACGAAGTCGCAAACTGTATACCTTGGAAACCGGGATGTCGGCGATAGGACACGAGGCCTTCAGGTAGGTAATAAGCCGCCATCCTCTCTGTTCGGCAATGGCCGCGAGCGCGGTCGTCCATTGATCGGCGTGAGAATCTCCCAACAGCACAATTGTCTTTGTATAGCTGGATGGGCCGAACACGCAGCGGATGGGGCTTTGTGTGGTGAACCCGGCCAGACAACCACTCTCGCTCGAGAGCGAATATTTCGAAGTCGAAGCAACTATCTTCGCTTGCGCGCCATTCGTGACGTACTGCGCAATCGCGAACGAAAGGATGCCGGCAACTGTGGCGGTTAACGTAACGGCGCCGCCCATGACTATTGATCGTACAGATCGTTGTGCCAGCCAGTGACTAGCTCTGATGGGGTATTCGAGCCAGGCGAGGCTGAGCGACGAGAGAACGATTGTCATGACAAAGAAAAGGCAATTGGCGAGTGCCGTGCTGCCAACAAGCACCGTACCAAGAACTGCAATCGGCCAATGCCAGAGGTAAATGGCGTAGGACCGGGCACCGAAGAACTGAAACGGATGCGTCCTGAGCAAAGCCGACGGTCCAGCAGGATTGTTCCCCGTGAGCAGCAGCAGTGCCGTAGCTGCCACTGGAAAAACGGCAACTACTCCCGGGAACGCCATGAAGCCGTCGATAACAAAGAATGACAGGATGAGAAGTGCGAATGACAACCATCCAACGATTGAACTCGAGCCAGGCTGCTTTGCCCAGCGCTCGAAGGGTCTTGTTGCGATCAGAGCTCCTGCTCCAAACTCCCACGCCCGAGGGGGCGCGAGATAGAACGCCCAAGCTTGCTCGCCGTAGGTCAGGTAGATGCAGCCAGCGAACGATCCGAACACTACGATCAGCAAAGCTAGCAGGATGATCTTTTGGCTGAAACGACCGACAATGAGGAGAAACGCGGGCCAGACCAAGTAAAATTGTTCCTCGACTGAAAGCGACCACGTATGAAGGAAGGGATTGAGCGAACTTTCGGGGGCGAAATAGTTCATGGATTGGCGGAGGAGCCAAACATTGGCGGCATACAGCGCTGAAGCTACGGCCGACTTGGCCATCTCCTTCTGTTCAAACGGCGCCAACACGAAGTATCCAATGATCAAGGTCGCTAGCGTGACCGCGAAGGCGGCAGGCAAGAGTCTCTTAGCCCTGCGACCATAGAAGCCAAGCAAATCGACTTTCCCGGTCGCGGCTATCTCCCGAAGCAGAAGTTGCGTGATCAGGAAGCCGGATATGACGAAGAACACGTCTACACCGACAAATCCGCCGGTTAAGCCCGGAACTCCGTAATGAAAGGCGACCACTGATAGAACTGCGATCGCCCTTAGCCCCTCGACATCAGGTCTGAAATGGGTCGCCGCTCGCGATACGGGCTGCATGTCTATTGCTGTGCACATTGCATCTAGAAACGCGCGAACAATCAGTACCACGCATTTCGTTCGGGGAGTTTGTCCGTTTTCGGCTGTTCGTGGGGCGGCGGCGAGGCAGGGGCTAGTGTCGGCGGATACGCGAAGGAGAAGTCGGGCCTGACCCGCCAGGCGCGGAGAAGTAATCAGCAGATAATATCCGCTCGGACCAAAGCCGGCAGGTTGGCGTCATTCGGTGACCTCAGCCTTAGACGCGTTCGAACAAGATGTCGAAATAGGCGCCACCAGATGCACGCTTCGCAAACCGGTCCTCGCGTCTCACCTGAAAGCCAAAAGCTTTCAGATACGAGCATATTTGATCAACGGTCGCACAATTCCGATATGACTCGAAGTCCGCCGCTTCGGCCTTGATGAATCTGAATTGCCGCAAGATTTCTTGCGCACCCCGCAGAACCAGCAACTCCGAGCCCTGGGTGTCCAACACAAGGGCATCGTATTGCCCGGGATCGACCTGCCACATTTCAAGAGCCGTTTTCAACGTTGAAGAACGAATCGTTATGTCGCGGACGTAGCGCACATCCGGCCAAATGTCCTTGTGGTCATGCAAATCCAGAATGGACGATGACAGGCCATCATTGTTCGAGACATGGAAAGTATAGGGCTTGCCATCAGTATCGGCGATCAGCGCGTTGATTGCCCGCTGGTCAGGCAGCGAACGGATGTTTTGTCGAAGCATTTCAAATTGCTCCGGGACAGGTTCTATCCACGCCACCTTGAGTTTGTGTCGGGCATAGAGGTCTCGTTCCTGGCCAGCATTTGCCCCGACATGAATCACGCCGGAACATAGTTCAAGATAGGAGTCGGGATCGCCGTAAAGGCGGCGGGAAATGTAGCGGCGCAATCGGCCGGCAAAGCGTAGCGGCGCTGTGAGCATAATGAGTTCGCCTGTGCTTGTCGCCTGAACAGCCCACCCGGCAATTTGACCTCCACATGAGGGGAGGTCAACCCGCTCGATGCTAAGCACGCCAGTGTTCCGTTGGAAACAATGGCGGCAAAGCGGCGACGCATTCGACGAAGTACGCGATGTTGTCCAGGTGAATTCAAAGTCGGTGAAAGATCAATTGAAACAGGGAGGAAGGCCTTTTCCGAAAACACCCGAACGTATTGCCGCGATAGAGCCCGCGTTATTGCAGCGCCCGAAGTTGAGAATGCGATCCGCGAGCCGAGGTCGCGTACCACAAATGTGGCAGTGCGGAACTCGATCGCACACGTCACATTTTTGCTGCGAACTCCAATGAGTGACGGGCTTGACGTTATGCGCCGGCATGGCGCAGCCTTGGTTGTCCGGAGGTGTCGATATGGAGAAGTCTGTCGCTGAGCATTACGGTGCGCAGTTCTTCAAGGAGCAGTCGGGCGGGTCGTTCGAATCTGCGTCGGTGATCGTCCCGCTGGTGCTTCGACTTTTCAAAGTAAATTCGGTCGTTGACGTCGGCTGCGGTGTCGGCGCCTGGCTGCACGAATTCGCTATGAACGGTGTGAGCGATTATCTCGGAATTGACGGCGACTATGTGCCTCGTGATCAGCTCAGAATTCCGTCGGAAAGGTTCAGATCCATGGACCTTCGATCCATCACCGATATCGGCCGCAAATTCGATTTAGCGTGTTCGTTAGAGGTGGCCGAGCATTTGCCCGAGAGTAGCGCGAATGAGTTCGTTTCCGCGCTCGTGGCCGCTGCACCAATCGTACTGTTCTCTGCTGCAGTCAAAGGGCAGGGCGGTAGAAACCACCTGAACGAGCAATGGCCATCCTACTGGGCAGAACGTTTCAGCCGCCATGGTTACAGCGCCTTCGATTGCGTCCGACCGCAGATATATGCCGACAGCCGAATTCGGCCTTGGTATCGACAGAACCTTCTCGTTTTTTGTCGCGGCGATTGTTGTCCCGAAGGTTTTTCGTCGCTAACCAGCCCCTTCGATCTGGATCGCGTCTTGCCCGACTACTTTGAGTACAAGGTCCAGGAAGTCACCGAAGGCAAGAGTGCGGCGATAGCGGCAAGACATCTCCTCGGAAACCTTGGGGTCTTGGCAAGAGCAGCGAGACGTCGGTCCGGTCTCTAACGCCTCATTCCCCACTGCCGGTGGAAGATGCGGTTCGCTTGCCCTAAAGAGGGATGACACCGCGATGACGTCGCTTGGCCAAGAGCAGCCAACAGTAAGCGCCGCGAGAGCGCTTACTTGCTTCTCATCAATCGCGATGACGACCTACCGACAGGCTATTCGTGTCGCGCGAAGTAGCGGAAGCCGTGCTGCTTGATCAGTTCGTCCCGCTTCGCCGATTCAACATCTTCCTTCATCATCTCCCCAACCAGGCTCTCGAATGAAGTTTTTGGCTCCCAGCCGAGCTTCTGTTTTGCCTTGGTGGGGTCACCTAGAAGGGTGGCGACTTCGGTCGGGCGGAAATACCGTGGATCCACAGAGACAATGCACTTCCCAGTTTTGGCATCGTATCCCTTTTCGTCCACTCCCGTGCCTTCCCAGCGGATACACATTCCAACTTCGCTGGCTGCCACGTCCACGAATTCTCTCACCGAGTGCTGCACGCCGGTGGCGATGACGAAATCGTCCGGCGTCTCCTGCTGCAGCATCAGCCACTGCATTTCGACATAGTCGCGGGCATGGCCCCAGTCGCGCAGCGCATCGAGGTTTCCGAGGTATAAGCGTTCCTGCAATCCCAAATGGATTCGCGCTAGCGCCCTGGTTATTTTGCGGGTCACGAACGTCTCGCCCCGGACGGGAGACTCGTGATTGAACAGGATGCCGTTGCAAGCATACATCCCATAGGCTTCGCGATAGTTCACTGTAATCCAGTAGGCATAAAGTTTAGCAACCGCGTACGGCGAGCGCGGATAGAAAGGCGTGGTTTCTTTCTGAGGGATCTCCTGGACCAACCCATAGAGTTCGGACGTGGAGGCCTGGTAGAAGCGCGCCTGCTTCTCCAAGCCGACGATCCGCATAGCTTCGAGAATCCGCAGAGTGCCGAGGCCGTCGGAGTTGGCCGTGTATTCGGGTTCCTCAAATGAAACGGCCACATGGCTCTGGGCAGCGAGATTGTAGATCTCGTCTGGCTGCACCTGGCCGACAATCCTGATGAGGCTGGAGGAGTCCGTCAGGTCGCCGTAGTGGAGCCGGAACGGCGGGTCGGGCTCGTGCGGATCGAGATAGAGGTGGTCGATGCGATCGGTGTTGAACAGCGAGGTCCGCCGCTTGATGCCGTGGACTTCATAGCCTTTCGCAAGAAGCAATTCAGCGAGATAGGCGCCGTCCTGCCCCGTAACGCCCGTGATTAGTGCTCGTTTTTTGGTCATGCAAATCTCGTCTAAAGTGGCAGATGTTCTTACCCAAAAGCGTCGCTCGGCGCTAGCGAACGCGCAGCAATCTTGGGCTGTTTACCTGCTAATGTTAATGGCCCGAGGAGGACGGCTTTGGGTCGGGCTTGGCCCCAAGCGGCCAGACATCTTCGGCGCCTGAGAGCGCAACCCGCCAACGCAGCCGTTGAGATCGAGAGCCGAGCCTCGCCACTAAGACGCCGCAAGCGTGCGCACCCAGAGCCGGGGAGCCCGATCCGACTCTGTGCGTACAAGAACGTACTTGTCCAAGGCTTCGTTCAGTTCGATGACGATCGTGCTCAGATTGTCGAGAACGAAGACACTCCTTCCTTCTCGCGCAAGCAGGACAAGATGATGTTCTCCGCTTGCGCGGATGATCACCTCCGCGAGAAGAAGCGATGAACTTGGCCAGCCGGCGCGAAGCAGCAAATGGCGTTTTGTGACGGCATAGTCGCTGCAGTTTCCATCAAAAGGAAAGATCTGCCAGTCGTGATCAAGCTGACTGGCCACCGGTTTCTTTGGCACAATAGCGACATTGACGATCGAGTTGATTTGGTTGAGCTCCCGCCAGCGCTGCCCCCGGGATTGGAAGTTCGTTATCCGCCGGTCGGGTTGTTCCTGACATTCTTCAGGATACTGGATGCAGAACAGCGCGAACGAAAGGGGAGGCACGACCTCCAGGGTATCGATACTTGAATGGGCTGGCTGGGTGCAAACGCAATACATCGTAGCCAGCATGCGGGCAGCTTGTCTGATCATCGCTTCGGCCTGCAGCCAGTTGTATGAGCGTTTCTATCTTGCGCTGCAGAAGCGAAAACGCCATGACAAACGTGAGGCAATCGATGCCTAAATGTGAAGCGTCGCTGTTTCGCAGATGGGTGGAGGCTCGCGGATTGAGCTGACTCCAGGACACAGCGAGATCAGAGCCCCTAGCTTTGCTTCCCTTGCATGCAGGCCACGACGAAAGTCCGCATGTTGTTACCGCCTTTGGCGTTCTCCATTCCGGAACCAAAGCCGCGTTCTTTTGCAAGCTGCCTGCATTTTTCGAGTTTTGCTTGGTTTGGCGCGGCCTTGGGTGCGGTGCCTTGCTGCGCTTGAGCGGCCGTTACACTCATTATGAAAGCGACAGCGACAATCAATTTAACCATCACAACCCCCTTGGTTTAAATATTAATCAAGCAAAGTAAATCTATTTAAACAAAATGTCGAGACGATTCACTCAGAGCGTCGAGCTTGCTAGGTCACTCTGCGGGAGTAGAGCAGCTCCTGAAAATGCGGCGGCTCTTTAGGAGTATTCCCCTCCCTAGCCATTCGTCTCGCCGAACAGCGCACAGTGAGCAACGCGCTCGGTGTCGCGCTGCGCCATGTGCTTCACGCCTATGCAGCTTAGCGATCGGTCGACAACTTGAGATACTTCCTATGGAGAGTGATCGGTGATTTTGAACCGTCAAGTATCACGCGTACGGCCTCGCAATAGCTGCTTGAACTAACAACGGTACCCCGCTTGCTCGCTAGGCGCGGGCCAGCTGCATCGATGACCGTGATACGCCCTCCGATTTTCACTTCCGCGTTTAAGGACGGACGTCCCGTTCCCCGCGCTGGTTGATGATCGGCCATTCGATCCTCACAAGAATAATGAACGGCAATAGCCGCGCTGCTGTGAGCCGCGACCGATCAGAAGACGTCTTCTTTCGCTCGCTTCACTGCAGGCGCCTTCGGGATGTGAACCTGCCATTGGATAAGCCCCCGCCCGATCAGAGTGCTCCTAAAACCGGTAATACTGGCCAACTCTTGCCCGCCATAGTGCTTCAAAAGTGACGGGTTCAGGTGGTGCCCACGCTTGCGAATCCAATGCATTCCTTGGCGTGGCGGCTGTATTTTCGTTTGAAAACGGTTGCACAACGTCCTTGGTCCACTCCAACGATGACTTTGAAAGCATGGGCTTGCCTTCGTACCAGCATTTTCGTCCGTCAATGATGCGGTAGGACCACCAACGCCCCTGCGGGTTCGACGGCATCGCGGCGCTGCATTGCTGTTTCGCTTGCACCTTCGGGATCTCGACTGCCGAGAGTCCGCCAAGGCATGCGACTAAGCTGATTGTTGCAAGCGGTTTTTTCATTTGCCAGCGCTGCTGCAATCGACTTCAAGGACTACGAAATCGAGGCATTCGAGGAACATCGATGAGCTTGGCGCAGATACGTTCGTTTCCGCGGGCCAAGACTGAAAGGAATCTTGGAGGATCAGCTGCGCTTCGCTGATCGGCATGAACATTTATTGTAACTGCTTCTTCCCGCGCCCGGAGCTCACGATCGTATAAATGGAAGAAAAGAAGGCGTTTTCTGGAATATCCCCCTTTTTCTTTAGTTTAATTATCACATTTTATTTCAACTGGGAGCACCCCCACGGTGTTCGGCGGAAGTAGAGGGCATGTTCGGACGGCGACGACCACCGAGCCCGCGGGGATCGCGGTCCCAAAGTTTGGCAATGCCAATTTGAAGCTGCTCGTATACGGCCGGCCACTTGAAACTCGTTACTATTCCGTCACGAACACTCCAGGCTCGAGCTGCCCGTAATCTTGCGACCTATCTGCTTTTCTCTCTCAGTCGTTGAAATAGTCGGCGGCTTTAAATCCGGCGCTTTTAAATAAGTCTTGCTCAGGAATTGTTTTTCAAGAGATCGTTTTTACCCATGTCATTCGGAGATCGACGATGATCAGCGAAAGACTCGCTCGTTTGCGCACCCATCAAAACAACATTGATCGATATTTGCGTCTGCTCCAAAGAGATTGAACGTCAGTTCCTCGAAAGCCGGCTGACGGAAGCACGGTCCGCAATGGAAGTGCTGATGACATCTTCCTTTCAGACTGCAAGAGAGCGGGAAATTCGGCCGACAGCTTGCAGTGATGCGCAGTTGAGTTAGGGCAAACCAGCTTTCAGGTCGCGGAGCGCAGCGGCGATAGCTTTGCCGATTTGCTGATTTTCGTCGTAGTCCCGCGTCTCATGCGGCACAGCAGGGCGTTGATTCTCTTGACGATGATGCGGTCATCAGAATGCCGGTTGCGCGCGTGAACCGATTGGCGGCGGATCTCCAACAGGTCCAGACGACGGAAGCTCTTCGGGCGAGCCATAGCAGCAGTTGCTCCGGGGCCATGCGTTCCGACTAGGTGTTGAGAGCAAACGAGTTCAGGCGCTCAGGTGAGCCGAGGTGAGGTCGGCGCACGCCATCCTAAATCTTGGTCCCATTCTCAACGATGCAGACCGGCTATGATCGGTATCGCCTACCAAAAGAGTTTTGATGGCGCGATCTCACGTGTGTGTGTCACGCGATCGTCTTACTTTCCATTCCCGTGCCCGCGATGATGCTTTTGCGTCACTGGCACGATCCTTATGACTCAGAAACAACTTTTGTCAGTTCTTCAACAACGCGTTCCAGCGCACATGCTTTCGCTTCGTCTTTCACATCGGTTTCGAACGAACCCTCCTGGAGTTCATGCGTACTCGCGGCATAGCGTACGGTGTTACCCATACCGATTTTGCACTTGTATACCCCGCAGCGGGCTTGCATCTAAAATCGCGACCGACGCGGACGGAAATTCCGCCTTGCAGGAGATGTTTTATTGACGAGTGAGAGCGCTTTGTCAGCGTACCGGACCATGATCGGCGTTTCGAAGACAGACCTAATCCCGTGCTAAGGCGCCCGTTCCGCGTGGCGCGACATGAAGAAGGCGGATGCTTCGCGGCGGGTCGCCCAAAGTGATGGGCGTCGGCGGAATTGGTAATTGCCTTTTGGCAGCGCTGCCGCCAGCCGACTTCGATCTGTTGGCACCCGCGCTAGAGACGGTCGTGCTGACTCAGGACGCGGTGATCTCGCGACAGGGTGACCGAGTCGACTATGTCTTATTCCCTCACAGTGGTGCCGTCTCGCTGATGGTCGACTTTGCGGACGGCGAGACGGTTGCAACCGCCATAGTCGGGCGCGAAGGAGCATTAGGCACTCTTTCCGCGTTTGGACCGGCACCTTCGGCGCTTACTGCAATCGTCCGTGCGGAAGGCATCGGCTCGCGAATCCCGGCACTGCAATTTCACGCCGCATTTAGCCGCAGCCCGGCGATCCGGCACGCCATCCAGGCTCACGTCAGGGCGATGCTGGTACAGCTTCAACGCGGCGGAGCCTGCAATGCGCTGCATCCCGTGCAGGCACGGATGGCGCGCTGGCTTCTCCACATTCGAGACCGCATGGACGACAATGTGCTCCCGCTCACCCAAGAGACGCTGTCGCAAATACTCGGTGTGCGACGAACGACAGTAACGTTACTGATGCGAAATCTGCGCGCCTCCGGAGCGATTCGTTCTGAGCGACGAGGGCACATCGAGATCGACCGATTAAAGCTCGCGGCAGCGGCGTGCGAATGCCACCGCACCATGCGTCGCGAAGTTGAGGGGATCTTCTCGATGAATCCGGCCCGAGCTTGCGTGGCTGCGCCGCCTGATGGAGCAGGTGTGAGCGGTTAGCGGTTTTGAGATCGGTTCGATTCGGCGAGTGGCCGGCGCATCGGTCCACTTACGAGGCGCTGATTCCTGATCTCGCGAAGAAGCAGCATCCGTTTGGTGTGTGCGGCATTCAGCAGGCGCTCGAACAGGACCAGCATGTCGCGCGCCACCGGCTTATGATGCCTCTTCCATCACTCGCCGCGTCATTCTGCCGGAACGATTTACTAAATGACATTGCGAGCGGCCCGACGATGTACTCGAACGCGGTTCGGTGAACATGGGTTTGTTGAGGTCTTCAGCGCGGCCCCGCCATCCTAGTCATGATGCCCTCTGAAGCGCCCCCTAATTGCGTCCCAGGCTTGAACGAATGGAAGGACGAGAGCGAAGAGAACTCTGATCGCAACAGAAACAACAACGCGCCGCAGTGATGGCTCATGCTCTCCCAATCCACCAGCGATCTTATTGATCGGGACGGGGGAACGCGTTCCCTCCGATGGTCTCGGAGGGGCAATCGCCGTTTGCGAGGGCAGGACAAGCACCACAAACAAAAGGTTGATCAGTAGCCATAACCCCAAAGTAAGAAGGACAGTACGCACGAGGAACGACCCATAGTTTGATTTAGAATCTGCCGAACTTACCTCATACCTAGGATGCAGCCGGCACCAGAGCGCGTTCAAAGGGAGCCGCCTTTGCGCAGCCCGACAAACGGCCGCGACATCCACCCTACCAAGACGCCGAGGCCGTCAGGCCCCGAGCGCGTTGGCGAGCCTAGTCCGTCGCAAAACTCGGGTCTGTCCGCTTTCGGACATTCATGCTCCTTGACGCGCGTGTCCCAATGCATCAGCCGGCGTGGGGCAGACAGGGATGGCTCAGCCTGGGCGGCCCGTGGCCAGCTGGGCAACCGGATGGATCGGCAGCTAGACAGGGCCCCTCGCGAAACGCGGCCCCCAGCCCTCAGGCGGAGCCGTCCGAAACTGCGGCCGGAGACTCTGATCTAGTCCAACCGCCGACCGTCGCTAGATATCGCACGGTGAATAGCGACTAATTGGCAATTTAGAAGGACCAATATCCTGTTTCGGTAGTTAACTCACGCGCCGTTCGAACAAAGGCGTTTATTGTTCGCGCCGAGGATAGTTTAGAACCCGAGCCGCAACGCCATGAAGGACCTCAGGCGACGATTAGAGAAGCTCCGCTCTGACGCCAGAGAGTTTGCCCTTATGAGTCAGCTGGCAACGGACGTAGAAAAGCGCGAGCTGTTTAAGCGCTTGGCGGATGAACTCGCCATAGAAGCTCTGGAGCTTGAGCAGATCGTGAAACAAAAAGGGCAGCGGATCCCAGCGACCAGCACGAGGTCGTGGAATTTAAGCCGTCGCAGAGGAAACGGGGATAACGCGGAAAGCAGACCAAGCGACCGGCCTGTCCGATCTGCGAGCACGGCTCCGCCAATGGTCGCTGCGCCGCCGCCCCAATGCGCATGGTCCAGACATCGTGCTCTTCATTGGTCGTCAAGATCTCCCGCATCGGCTGCGGATGGCTGGGCGCGACCACCGCATTCGGTGCTGCGCGGTGGACATGATTCAAGCTTTCAACGGTCGAAGTGGGAGCTTCTGCAACAGGCGTGAACACCGAGCTCGAGCGGTCGACGCGGCCGCGCTGCTGTATGCGCGTCTAGAATGGCTCACTACCAGCGCTCCGAATTGGAAAGCCTTCGTGCCCGGGTGGCGCGGGGCAGAGCGGAAAACTGCAGCGCCATGCCCAAAGCGGAGACGGATTGCTGCGGCGGCGGTTAGCATAGCGAAAGCGTCCGCGCATCATGCGACCCGGCCTGCGCGGTAGCGTATCAGTGAAATCGCAGGCTAGAGCAGGCCGGTCCACGAAGCCTAGGGCTGTCTTTGATCCAACTCTTTGAGCAAGGCGTGGAGAAACGCGCTGGCATGGTCGTGATTTGCAGCATTGTCCGCCATGGCGCGAGCGCAGGGAGTGAGCACGCGGCCGATAATTTCCGGTCCAGGTGCCTCAATGCGCTCTGAGAACTGATCGAGGAGATCACCGGTAGTGGTTGACGTAAGTTGCTTCCGCAGCCGAGATGCACGATCGTGCTGCTTATTGTGTCGATCCGCGCAGGCATAGAGCGCGAACAGGTTTCGGAAATCATCGCGGGATATTGCTCGCATGAACATCCTCCGATGTGAAAACAATGGCCAGCGAATCACAGTGACAATATGCGCGCGTTTTTCAGCCGACGGATATATAACGAAAGTGGTAAGTTGCTCGGCGATCAAGATGCAACTAAGGCCCGGCGGTCGCAACCCAAACGACCGCCGGGTTCACCGCGCTGTCGTTGGGCAGGATGTCAGTTTTTGGCGGAACGTGTCCGTTCGGTTTACGACTCTCATTGCATCTGACAGCCGAATGTTGCGCGGGCGCAACGCAGCTCGGCGCAACGGCTCGATGGATCTGTCAGCGCGGCCGGCGCATCGGTCCAAAGACGAGGCGCTGATTCCTGAGCTCGCGAAGCAGCAGCATGCGTTTGGTTTGTGCGGCATTCAGCAGGCCCTCGAACAGGACCAGGACCTCGCGCGCCTGCACGTAGACTTCGGTGGTGATGGCGTGCGCATCGAAGCCATAGGCTGCGAGGCGCGCCTCGATCTCGCTCGCCGCGGTGGGATCAATCCGCCAGCTCAGCGCGTTTTGCAGCGTATAGTACTCGGCCTGCTCTTCGAGGTCGGGATCGATCCCGGCCATGTCGATGCGGCGGAGGGCCGCCTCAATCGCCTTTTGGCGATAGGTCTCGAGCAATTTGTGCCGCAAGAGGCGGTAGCGTTGAATCTCCCAGGACAGTTCGGCAACGTCAATGGCGAGCAGCCACTCGATGGCGGATCGGGGCGCAAGGTCTGCGAAGATCGCCTGCCGTAGTGCCTGGTAGTGGTCGAGGTGTTCCCCGGGCAGCAGCAGCGGCGGCGGCGCCAACGCCTCAAACTCGACCGGCAGCGCCGTGCCGGTCAGTTCGCCCGCCGTTTGGAACAGGCGGTTCATCGGGGTTGGGCCTCCGAACCCAGGTTGGCGGGACGGGGCGCGGTGCTGACGGCGGCTTCTGCCGGACCGTGGACCGGGCTCGCTGCCCACAAGTCCTGCGCGACCGGCAACGGCGCGATCTGCAGGTTGGTCCACCAAGCGCGCTCGTTGCCGTGCCGATGCAGCTCCTCGTGATGCGCGCGGCACAACGGGACGGCGAACTCATCACTGACCTTGCGGCCGAGCGCCCGGGGTTGGGCGAATCTCAGATGATGGGCATCGCACGGGGTTTGCTGGCACACCAGGCAGGGCTGCGCCCGGACAAACAACAGGTGCGCCTTGCTGCGCTTGCGGGGCGGCTCCTTGGGATAGGCGAGCCCGGCCTCGGGCGCGG
>NZ_PSRT01000107.1 GCF_004212635.1 Bradyrhizobium genosp. SA-3
CCGTGCGCAGGCTGCATCGCTGGCTGCTCGTCCCCGGCGACGCCAAGGGCTGGGGACGTCAGATCACCGGCGCGGCCGCACTCGGCCTGATCCTCATGCTGGTCTCGGGCCTGGTGCTGCGCTGGCCGCGTCGCGCCAGCAGCGTGAAGATGTGGCTGAAACCGAATCTCTCGCTCAGTGGCCGCGGCCTGCACCGGTCGCTGCATGCCGTCATCGGCACCTGGGTCCTGCCGATCTATCTGGTGATGACGCTCACCGGACTCTGGTACTCGTTCGACTGGTACAAGGATGGCGTCGTCTGGCTGCTGTCGCGGCCGCAAGGCCCGGCGGCGAAGATGCAGCCCAAGATGCCCGCAAAGCTGCCACGCGCGGCCGGCCGTTCCGAGCCGGCGCAGCCGATCGGCTTTGATCAGGCATGGACGACGTTCCAGCGCGAGGAGGGCGGCCGTTTCGTCAGGGCTTTGCTGACGCTGCCGGCGAGCCCCGGCACGGTGATCCGGATTCGGTCGTGGGGGAAGGAGACGACGCTCGACACCACGCGCGACGAATTCCGCATCGATGCCATCTCGGGACAATTGGTTTCCGCGGAGCGCTACGCCGATAAGACTCTTGGCGAGAAGATCATCGCGAACGTGCTCGACATCCACCGCGGCGCCATCCTGAGCTGGGCCGGCAAGCTCGCCTTCATGATCGCGGCGGCCCTGATGCCGTTGTTCTCGGTCACCGGCATCCTGCTCTATCTGTCGCGCCGCAGGCTGCGGCGGCCGGCGCTGCCGCCGCTCGGGCGGCTCGTTCCGGGCGAGTGACAGCAGCGCGAAGGCTAGCCAAGCGCGCGACAATCGTTCAAAAGCCCATGGCCTGTTCTCGTCAAGGTCCACGCCATGAAGCTTCCCACCGTCACTCCCGCCGAGATCCGCCGCGCCCTGCTTCTGCGCGAAGAAATCGCGTTGCTCGATCTCAGATACGAGGCGGCGTTCGCGACCGGTCATCCGCTGTTCGCCGCCAACATGGCTGCCGACCGGATCGCGGTCGAAGCCGAGGTCAGGCTGCCGCGCAAGGACGTGGCGATCGTGCTCTATGATGACGGTGAGGGATTGGTCGAAGCCGGCGCCGACCGTCTTGCCGCGCTCGGCTACAGCAACATCAGCGTGCTCGAAGGCGGGCTAAAGGCCTGGCGCGCGGCCGGCTACGAAGTGTTCGAGGACGTCAATTCCTTTTCAAAAGCCTTTGGCGAACTGGTCGAGGCGCGCCGCCACACGCCGTCGTTCAGCGCCGACGAGGTGGCGAAACTCATTGCCGACAAGGCCAACGTCGCCATCCTCGATGTCCGGCGCTTCGACGAATATGCCACCATGAACATTCCGGGCTCGGTCAGCGTGCCCGGCGCGGAGCTGGTGCTGCGGGCCGGGCAGGCTGCGCCCGACCCTGAAACCACCATCATCGTCAACTGCGCCGGCCGCACGCGCTCGATCATCGGCACCCAGTCGCTGATCAATGCCGGCGTGCCCAACAAGGTGCGCGCGCTGCGCAACGGCACCATCGGCTGGACGTTGGCGCGCCACACGCTCGATCACGGCGCCGACAGGCGCGGCGCGATCGGGCCGTTCGAAGACGGCCCGGCCAAGGCCCGCGACGTCGCCTATCGTGCCGGTGCTCGTCATATCGGTGCGAGCGAGGCGGCGGCGCTGGTCGCGCAGACCGATCGCACGCTCTATCGCTTCGACGTGCGCGACGCCGAGGAATATGCCGCAGGCCATCTGCCGGGTTTCCGTCATTATCCCGGCGGCCAGCTGGTCCAGGAGACCGACATGGCCGCGCCGGTGCGTGGGGCGCGTATCCTCCTGACCGACGACAAGGGCGTGCGTGCCGACATGACGGCGTCCTGGCTGGCGCAGATGGGCTGGGAGGTCTATGTGCTCGAAGGCGGCTATGACGGTGCGCTCGAGATCGGCCCGCCGCGCGCGCCGCCCAAGCCCGATCCGGCGCATCGCTACCGCCGGCCCTATGAAGGGACCGACGTCGCTGAGCGGGCGATGCAGGCCTATCTGGACTGGGAGTATGGTCTGGTCGAGCAGCTCCGCCGGGATGGAACGCACGGGTTTTATGTGATTTGACTCTGTTGCCGCGCAACAAATCTTCTTCGTCGTCCTGGACAAGCGAGCGCTTGGCAACGCGTAGCGTTGTCCGATAGCGAGCGCCGATCCAGGACCCATTACCACCGTCCCGTGTTGTCTGGGGATCTCATGGCCCCAGATTGCCGGACACCAGGCGTCTGGGATAATGGGTCCTGGCTTTCGCCAGGACGACTTTGAAGCTGAGAGCGGTGCCTTCCTGCTTACCGGCCGCCGCCATCTTCTCCCCGTATCCAATCCCTATTGTGCCGCGGACCGTCCGCGGTCTAAGAGCTGCGGCAAAGCTGCTACTTACGGAGACACCATGCCAGCCCCAGGCCAAAGCCCCGAGCGGAATGCGAAGGCGCTGCTGCTCGAAGGCGTCAATGACAGCGCTATCGACCTGTTCAGAAGCGCGGGTTTCACCAATGTCGAGCGCCTGACCAAGGCGCTGGACGGAGAGGATTTGCGGCGGGCGGTCAAGGGCGTGTCGCTGCTCGGCATCCGTTCGCGCACCCAGATCACTGATGAGGTGCTTGGGGCCGCCGACCAGCTACTCGCGGTCGGCTGCTTCAGCGTCGGAACCAACCAGGTCAATCTCACCGCGGCGCGCAAGCGCGGCATTCCCGTCTTCAACGCGCCGTTCTCCAACACGCGCAGCGTCGCCGAGCTCGTGATCGGCGAGATCGTGATGCTGCTGCGGCGGATTTTCCCGCGCTCGGTGTCGGCGCATGGGGGCGGCTGGGACAAGTCGGCGACCGGCAGCCGCGAGGTGCGCGGCCGCACGCTCGGTATCGTCGGCTACGGCAATATCGGCTCGCAGCTCTCGACGCTCGCCGAAGCCATGGGCATGCGTGTGATCTATTTCGATCGCACCGACAAGCTGCGTCACGGCAACACCGAGCCGGTCGAGAAACTGGAAGAGCTGCTGGCGCAGAGCGACATCGTCAGCCTGCACGTGCCGGAGACGCCGGAGACATCAGGCATGATCGGCGAGCAGGAGCTGCGGGCGATGAAGTCAGGCTCGTTCCTGATCAACAACAGCCGCGGCACCGTGGTCGATCTCGATGCGCTCGCGCGCGCCTTGCGCGATGGTCATCTCGCCGGCGCGGCCGTCGACGTGTTTCCGGTCGAGCCCTCCTCGAACGCGGATCGGTTCAAGAGTCCGGTGCAGGGCCTCGAGAACGTCATCCTCACGCCGCATATCGGCGGTTCGACCGAGGAAGCGCAGGAGCGCATCGGCGGTGAGGTCGCGCGCAAACTGGTCGACTATTTCATCACGGGATCGACCATGGGCGCGGTGAACTTCCCGGAGGTGCAGCTGCACTTGCGCCCCTCCGGCGCGCGCTTCAGCCACGTCCATCGCAACGTGCCGGGCATGCTGCGGCGCCTGAACGAGGTCTTCCTCGAGCGCGACATCAACATCGCCGCACAATATCTGGAGACCGCCGGCGACCTCGGCTATGTCGTGCTCGACGCCGACCTCGGCGGTCAGGATTCAGCCGCGCTGCTCCAGCAGATCCGCGCTCTCGACGGCACGGTCGGCGCGCGGCTGGTGTTCGAGCACTAACGCGCTTGGTTGACGGCCGGCCGGAGGTCGCTTTGAATGCGAGCTCCTGACGGATCGAACGAGAACAGACAACGGGGGAAACCATGGCGCAAATGCGTGCGAAGCTCTGTGCCTTGCTCGTAGCGACGGCGGCTGCGTTAACTGCGGGCAGTGCGTCGGCGGCGACGCTGGCGGAAGATGCAGATGCCGTCTGCAAGGCGCTCGTCGGCGGCACTGACGCCGTGAAGATTGATTCCGCGGCGTTGCAGGCGCCGTCGCAGCTTGCTGTCGCCGAGCGCGGGCCGACGCCGTCGGGACGCATCACGCCGGCCAATCCGCGCTTCTGCAAGGTGCTCGGACACATCGATCCCAACGATCCCAAGGCGCCGCCGATCAAATTCCAGGTCAACCTTCCCGTCGAATGGAACGGCCGCTCGCTGCAATATGGCGGCGGCGGTTTCAATGGCGTGCTGATCACGGGACTTGCGCTGCCGCCTGCCTATCCGTTCGACAAGTCGTCGCCGCTGGCGCGCGGCTTCGTCACCTATGGCACCGATTCCGGCCACGAGACCAAGCAGGGCGAGCCGCCGCAGCTGTTCGCGCTCAACGATGAGGCGTTCGAGAATTTCGCTCATCGCGCCTACAAGAAGGTGCGCGATGCCGCCGTCGCGCTGATGCAGCGCGCTTACGGCAGGAAGCCGGACAAGATGTATTTCATGGGCTCGTCCGAGGGTGGCCGCGAAGGCCTCACCATGGCCCAGCGCTACCCCGACGATTTCGACGGCATCTTCGCCCGTGTGCCCGTCATCAACTGGGTCGGCTTGCAGCATGCCGGCACCCGCTCGGGTCTCGCGACCATGGGCGAGGGCTGGATCAATCCGGCGCGGGTCAAGCTCGTCGGCGACGCCGTGCGCGCGGCCTGCGACAAGGCCGATGGCTCCGACGATGCGCTGGTGCAGGATCCTGTCGCCTGCAAGGCGGCGTTCAAGGTCGAGACGCTGCGCTGCGCGGCGGGGCAGAGCGGCGATCAGTGCCTCACCGAGGCGCAGATCAAGGCCGTGAACACGCTGCATGGCACCTACAAATTCCCGTTCGCGCTCGCCAATGGTCTCGACGACTATCCGGGTTGGGGCATCTCCGGCGAGGACACGCCGGCAATCGGCCCGACCGGCGGCTGGGTGGCCTGGTGGCTCGGCACCGCGCCGCCCGCGCAGCCGCCTGCGCCCAACAACGGCATCGCCTGGATCTATGGCGCCGGCGGCATTCAATATGTGTTTGCGCGCGATCCCAAGCTCGACGTCACCACCTACAAGCTGGAGGAGCACAAGGCCCGGCTGCTCGAAGTCTCAAAGCTGATGGACTCGACCGATCCCGATCTCAGCCGCTTCCGCGCCCGCGGCGGCCGGCTGATCATGCTCGAACACATGGCCGACTACGCGCAGAGCCCCTATGCCGGCATCCGCTATTTCGAGAGCGTCGAGCGCAAGCTCGGCAAGGCCGAGACCGCGGAGTTCGCGCGGCTCTACACCGCGCCCGGCGTCGACCATGTCGGCTCCGGCGCGCCGGCCAATGTCGACATGCTAAGTGCGCTGGTCGACTGGGTCGAGAACGGCAAGGCGCCCGGCGATCTCGAAGTCACCGAGCAGAAGGTCGAGGCGCCGTCGTTTGCAGTGACCCGCGCGCTGCCGCTGTGTCGCTGGCCGGCCTGGCCGCACTACAAGAGCGGCCCGGTGACGGAGGCGTCGAGCTTTACCTGTGCTCCCTAAAGGGACGAGGCCGGCTGGCCTTCGCGACTAACTTCATCCCGCTGCCATCTCCTGCGCGCCGCCGAGCAGGCGCGCATTGAGCCGGCCGCCGGAGAACAGCATGTCGTCGAGCGCTTCGTCGATATCGGCGGAGATCACGGAGTTGCCGCCATCGCGCGCGAGGCTGGCCTGCGCCAGCCGTCGCATCAGTTCCTTGATGAAAGCGCAACTCGTGCCCTCGCTGCGTCGGGCGGCCTCTGCGACGATCGCGTCATCGAGCGGCAGTCCTTTTCCATAGAGCCGGACCAGCTTGCCGCGGCCGGTCTCATCGGGGAGCGGCACTTCGATCGCCTGGTCGATGCGGCCTGGCCGACCGGCAAGGGCTCCTTCGAGATCCTCAGGCGGGTTGGTGGTCAGGACGAACAGGATGTCTGCGTCCTCCTTCAGCCCGTCCATCTCGTTGAGCAATTTGTTCAACATGGACTCCTCACACGGCCCCATGTCATCGCGGTCGCGGGCGATGAGATCGACGTCCTCGATCACCACCATCGACGGCTGGAGCAACCGTGCCAGGCTCATATAAGCGCCGAGAAGCCCGATTTGCTCGGCGGTGATGATCAGCGTCGTATGCCCCGGCAAATGTGTTGCGAGATATCGGATCGTGTGGGTCTTGCCTGTGCCCGGTGGCCCGTACAACAAGATGCCCTTGCGCGTCGATTGACCGAGCCGGCGCAACTGTTCTCGGGTGTTGACGAAAGTCAGAACGTTGCGATCGAGCAGTCGCAGTGTCTGCTCCGGTAGGATCACCTCGTTCCGCGACACCGGCGGCAGCCGATGCACGGTGATACCGCGCGAACGGCCGCGATAGTCGGAATCGGCGTCGAGCGACAGGATCTTGCCGCGATAGCTGCGCGCAGCTTGCACGGCCTGCTCGAGCTCACCAAAACACCGCTGGACGAGGGCCGCGCCCGCCGTGCCTGACGGCACGAGGATCTCAATCCGAATTCCCGGTTCGCGGCTGTATTCACGGTGAGCACAGAGCAATACCGCGTAACGAAGACCATCCTGCTCGCACAGCCATAGCCCGTTATCGAGACATTTTACCGGGCTCTTCTCGCCGACATCCACGTCGGAATATTGCAGCGGTGCAATCGCGAGCGCATAGCGGCCTTCCCGGAGGAGCCGCGAAATCGACAGCGTTTCGTAGCGCTGTTCCTCGTTCAGCCCGAATAGCCGGATTGCGTCGCTGAACAGTCCGTCGATAGCGGCCTGGACGTCCACCCGCATATGGCCGGGAAACTGGCGGATGGTTGTCACGAGCTTGCCGCGCGAGACGTTGGCAAAATGCCAGTTCAGCACGTCGCAGGCGTATTCGAACTCTTCTTCTGGCTCTTCTGGCGTGCTCATGGTGTCTGCTGCACGAATGCAGTCGCTGCACAGCCAGACCGTACGGCTCCCGATCCGAACATCCGTCTGTCCCTCAGGCTTGCCGCAGAGCTCGCAGGGGGTCTTGATCTCTTCTAGCGTGATCTTCAGGGGATGCTGGCCGAGCCAGATAAGTTGCTGGGCCGACTTGAAAAGCGCCTCTGCGACGGATTGCGGGTAGGGACCGCAGGCGGCTTTCTCCTCGCGCTCGATCCGCGTCATCAGCGCGGCTGCTTCGCGGTCCGACTTGCCAAAAACCTGGCGGAGCAGCCCGATGACGAACTCGTCCGGCGTGTCGTCATCGTTGTAAATCACGAGCTGAGCCGGCTTACGCTCGCCGCGCACATCGTCCGTCATGAAATGACTCCGCTACAACCAAAACTAGAACAGAACAAATAAGGAACATAAAAAGAGCCGGCGGTCAAGCGTGTGGCGCTTAGCAAGCTCTTTTGACAATCCCACCAATCCCGAATATATATTTCGCATGCGAACTAAAGTGCCCCACCATCGGCTGATCTATCTGCTGAGCGTCGCGCATCGTCGCTTGCAGCGCTGGATGGCGGCTCGACCCGAGAGCGAGGTGACGCCGGCGCAGGCCGGCCTGCTGTTCATTCTCGGCAGACAGGACGGCGTGTTGATGGGCGAGGCGGGCGCGGCGCTCGATCTTGGCCCGGCCGGCATTTCCGGCCTCGTCGACCGCACCGCGGCAGCCAAACTGATCGAGCGGCGGGTCGACCGTGAGGACGGGCGCGCCTGGCGGATCTGGCTGACGCCGAAGGGGCGCACCGCGCTGGCGCAGGCGAAAGCAGGCGCGGCGGAGGTCAATGCCGCGCTGACGGAAGGATTTACGGCCGCGGAGATCGATATCGTCGCGCGCTGGCTGACGAGCATTCAGGACAAGTTTCCAAGAAGTTCAGACGAATAGTAGGAGCAGGCGAATGACCGAGCACGTCCGGATCGAGAACAATGGCGGAATTCTCACGTTGACATTGGCGCGCCCCGACAAGAAGAATGCGCTCACGGACGCGATGTACGGCAAGCTCGCCGACAGCATCGAATCCGCCGAGTTCGATCCGTCGGCCCGCGTGATCCTGATCCGCGGCGAGGGTGACATGTTCACCGCCGGCAACGACGTCGGCGAATTCGCGGCGGTCGCTGCGGGCAAGTCGGAAGGCAGCCGCAACGTCGTGCGCTTCATCCAGTCGCTGGCGCGCTGCACCCGGCCGCTGGTTGCGGCCGTGCAGGGCCGCGCCGTCGGTGTCGGCACCACGATGCTGTTGCATTGCGATCTCGTCGTGCTCGCCGACAATGCGCAATTGTCGACGCCCTTCGTCAGCCTGGCGCTGGTGCCGGAGGCGGCGTCCAGCCTGCTGATGCCGGCGCGCATCGGCTACGCCCGGGCCTACGAGATGTTTGCGCTCGGCGAAACCGTTCCGGCGCAGGCCGCGCTGGAATGGGGCCTCGCCAACCGGGTGGTGCCCCTCGAGCGGCTCGATGCCGAGGCCCTCGCATTCGCCCAGCGTCTGGCTCGTCAGCCGGCCGGCGCGCTCATCGCCACCAAGCGGCTGATGCGCAATGGCGAGGCGCTGGTCGCGCAGATGAACGCGGAGGGCGAGCAGTTCGCGCAGCGCCTGCGCACCGCCGAAGCGCGCGAGGCATTCACCGCCTTTGCGGAGCGCCGTCCGCCGGACTTCACCAAGGTTGGGTGAAGGAACGCGGCCTACCGGCAGGCGCAACCGCGGGTATTTGATTAAAGCCTTAACCAAACCTTGGCATGTCGCGATGCAAGGTGGCCTATTCGTGACGAGTAGGCCCCCGACCAATGGCAATGTTTAAGAAATCGGTAAGCACGCTTCTCCTGGTGTTGATGGCGCTGCTGGCGGTCGGTGCTCTGACCAGCACGGCCATCCAGATGTTCGGGGCCTTCGGCCGCTACAGCGACAGTCTGGAGACTGAACGGCTCGCGAACGCCGACAAGGCGATCTTCCATGGCGTGCTGTCCTTGCGCAACAATCGCGGCGATGCCCAGAGCGCGCTGCTTGGCGAGGACGATCCGCGCGCCAAGCTGGGCGCCGCCGAGAAGGCCGAGCAGGCTGGGTTTGACGCCATCATGGCCGCGCTCTCCACCGTCGAATTCGCCCGCCGGGACGAGCTTGCGAGCACGCTGAAGCAGCGTTGGAGCGAGGCCGCGCCGAAATTCCAGCTGTTCTACGACGAGGCCAAGCTGCCGCGCGGCGAGCGCAAGGTGGAGCGCACCGCCGCCTGGTACGATGCCGTCACCAAGGTGATCGAGACCGCCAATCTCGCGTCCACCGCGGTGTCGAACCGCGCCTGGATGAACGATCCTTTCATCGCCCGCATGATCCAGGCCCGCCGCCTCGCCTGGCAGGTGCGCGACCGCTACGGCATCCAGTGCTCGACCCTGCGCCCGAACGTCAACAGCTCCAAGCCGCTGGACGAGACCCAGAAGCAGACCGTGGCCGGCTGGAACGGCATCGTCACAGCCGGCTGGACCGGCATGGACGAGCTGCTGGCTGCGCCCGACGTGACCGCGGACCTCGCCAATGCGGCCAAGGAGGCGCGCGCCAAGACCAACGGTGTCCTCAAGCAGATCGGCGAGCTGACCAAAGGCTTCGACGGCAGCGGCCGTCCCGCGATGCCCGCCGCGGAATGGAACGCGCTGTGCCAGTCGCCCTTCGCGTCCATCGTCGCCATCGCCAACAAGGCCCTCGACCAGTCGATCGCACGCGCGGAGACGGTTCAGCAGAAAGCCCTCACCAATCTGATCGTGCAGTCGCTCGCGTTCCTGCTGGCGCTGGCCGTGACCCTGGCCGGCGTGTTCGTGGTGCGCAATCGCCTCATGCGTCCGGTGCGCGCCATTCTCGATGCCATCGCCCGCATCAGCGCGCGTGACTATGCGACTCCGGTGCCGCAATCCCGGCATCCCGACGAGTTCGGCACCATGGCCGCCGCGCTCGAAAGCCTGCGCGAAAGCGCGGCGACCGCCGAACGCCTGGGCCAGGAGCGCGAATCGCAGCAGGCGCTCCAGCTCGTCCGCTCTGGCACCGTCGATGCGGCGTGCCACAGCTTCGACGATACGGTGCAGGCAGTCATCCAGAGCGTCGTAGCGTCGACGAGGGAGCTCGATGCCACTGCGACTGACGTGCGCTCGCTGGTTTCGGAATCGGGCAGCCAGACCGCGGCGGTCTCCTCCGCGGCCGAGCAGGCCACCAACAATCTCGAGACCATCGCGGCCGCGACCGAAGAACTCTCCGCATCCGTCGGTGAGATCTCCGCACAGGTGCAGTCCAGCGCCCGCGAGGCCCGCGAGGCCGTGGCGCAGGCCGAGCAGACCAATGCGACGGTGGAGATCCTCGACCAGACCGCAAGCCGCATCGGCGAGGTCGTGAAGATGATCAACGCCATCGCCGGCCAGACCAACCTCTTGGCCTTGAACGCCACCATCGAAGCCGCGCGCGCGGGCGAGGCCGGCCGCGGCTTTGCCGTGGTCGCCGGCGAGGTCAAGAGCCTCGCGGCGCAGACTGCAACTGCGACCGAAGAGATCTCGCGCCAGGTCGAAGAAATCCAGGGCGCCACCGGGCAGGCCGTGGCAGCCATCCGCTCGATCGGCGGCGCCATCAGCGGCATCGACGAGAAGATGACGGCGATCGCCGCCGCCGTCGAGCAGCAGCGCGCGGCGACCACCGAGATTTCGCGCAACTTCCAGCAGGCCGCGCAAGGCACCCGCGAGGTCACCGATACCATCGGCAGCGTCGCCAGGCTGAACCAGGAGACCGGCAACGCCGGCACGGTGTTGTCGGATTCCGTCAAGAAGATGTCGGCCGACGCCGATCGTCTCCGCGTCGCGGTCGAGGGCTTTTTGGGCGCCGTGAAGACCGCGTAGTCGCCTCGTAGTCGCCCTCAGTTCTTCCATCCAACGTCGCAGGCATTGCCGCCGGTCCGCGCGGCGGCTACATCTGTGCCGCCTCGCTCCGCGAGCGCTTTAGACAGACGTAAGAGACATCAGGGATGGAGAGTTCGATGCCGGTCACGCCACAACACAAGGTCCAGCGCCCCTATCGCGGCGTGTTCCCGGTCGCGCCCACCATCTTCGACGAGCGCGGCGAGCTCGACCTCGAGGGCCAGCGCCGCTGCATCGATTTCATGATCGATGCCGGCTCCAACGGCCTCTGCATCCTCGCCAATTTCTCCGAGCAGTTCGTGCTCACCGATGCCGAGCGCGAAACGGTGATGCATACGGTGCTGGAACATGTGGCGGGCCGGGTTCCCGTGATCGTCACCACCACGCATTTCAGCTCGGCCGTCTGCGCCGCGCGCAGCCGGCAGGCCGAGGCGGCCGGCGCTGCCATGGTGATGGTGATGCCGCCCTATCACGGCGCGACCTTCCGCGTGCCCGAGAAAGGCATCGTCGAATTCTTCAAGATGCTCTCGGACGCGATCAACATTCCCATCATGATCCAGGATGCGCCGGTGGCCGGCACGCCGCTCTCCGTCGAGCTGCTCGCGCGGCTGGCACGCGAGCTCGCCAACATCCGCTATTTCAAGATCGAGGTGCCCTTCGCCGCCGCCAAGCTGCGCAGCCTGATCGAGGCGGGCGGTAAGGACATCGAGGGTCCCTGGGACGGCGAGGAGGCGATCACGCTACTGGCCGATCTCGATGCCGGCGCCACCGGCGCGATGACCGGCGGCGGCTATCCCGACGGCATCCGCCAGATCATCGATCCCTATTTCGCCGGCAAGCGCGAACAGGCGAAAGCCGCCTATGAGCGCTGGCTGCCGCTGATCAATTACGAGAACCGCCAATGCGGCCTGATCGCCTGCAAGGTGATGATGCAGGCGGGCGGCGTGATCAAGTCGGACACGGTACGCCATCCGCTCCAGCCGCTGCATCCGGCGACGCGCGCGGGGCTGCTGGAGCTGGCCAAGGAGCGCGATGCGCTGGCGCTGCGGTGGGGGAACTAAGGGCCCCACCGTCATTGCGAGGAGCGAAGCGACGAAGCAATCCAGACTGTTTCCGCAGAGGCAGACTGGATTGCTTCGCTCCGCTCGCAATGACGGGGTCTGCCCATTTCGGCTGTAGGGCGTCGAATTAGCGCGATTCCGCCCGTTTCCCGCAGCCCGGCGATGACATATTATACGCTTGCCAACCAGGCCCTGCGGAGCAATCCCGAGACATCGCGTAACACCTCTTCATTATGCCGTTATCCCGAGCCAGGTTGGCGCGAACCGACAGAACAGGGAGGCAGTGCCATGACGATGAGGCCGGATCCCACCTTTCACGCATCGCCCAAGCTTGCGATGGAAGCACCAGCGGAGAACTTTGCCTACACGTTGCTGCTCAGTCCAGATTTCTCAAAACCTGATGCTCTCGCGGTCATCGACGTCAAGCCGGGATCGCCGACCTACAGCCAAATCGTCCACACCGTGACGATGCCCAACAAGGGCGATGAGTTTCATCACTTCGGCTGGAATGCCTGCTCCTCCGCCTTGTCGCCGCTCGCCGGACATGCCTTCATCGAGCGGCGCTATCTCATCATCCCCGGACTGCGCTCGTCGCGGATCTACGTCATCGACACCAAGCCGGATCCGACCAAAGCCAAGATCCACAAGATCATCGAGCCCGAGGAAGTCTTCAAGAAGACCGGCTACTCGCGGCCGCATACCATCCATTGCGGGCCGGACGGCATCTATGTGAGCACGCTGGGCGGCAGCGGCAAAGACGGCACCAACGGTCCTCCAGGCGTTTTCATCATGGATTGCGAGACGTTCGAGGTCCTGGGACGATGGGAGATCGACCGCGGTCCGCAGACGCTGCACTATGATTTCTGGTGGAACCTGCCGCGCGACTACATGGTGACGAGTGAATGGGCGTTGCCGCCGCAGTTCGAGAACGGGATCGTCCCGGAAGATCTGCTTGCGAATAAATATGGCCATCGTCTCCACTTCTGGGATCTTCGCGCCCGTCGCAACGTCCAGACCATCGACCTCGGCGCCAATCATCAGATGGCGCTGGAAGTACGGCCGGCGCATGATCCGGTTCGCGAGTACGGCTTCGTAGGCGTCGTGGTCGACACCACGAATCTCGAAGCATCGATCTGGACCTGGTGGCGAGACGGCGGGACATTCCACGTGGAGAAGACGGCGACGATCCCGCCCGAGCCCGCGCCAAAGGAGAAGCTCCCGCCGCTGCTGCAGGGCTTTGGCGCTGTGCCGCCTCTGGTAACCGATATCGACCTGTCGATGGATGATCGCTTTCTCTATGTCTCGTGCTGGGGCACGGGTGAAATGCGCCAGTACGATGTGAGTGATCCGCGCAAGCCAAAGCATGCAGGCTCGGTCCACATCGGCGGCATCGCGCGCCGCACCCCCCATCCGAATGGCAAGGCATTTGCGGCCGGCCCGCAGATGGTCGAGATCAGCCGCGACGGCAGGCGCGTGTACTGGACCAACTCGCTCTATTCCACCTGGGATGACCAGTTCTATCCCGACGGAGTTCCGGGCGTAGAAGTCATGGCCAATGTCGGTCGCGACGGCGGCCTCGAGCTCGACAAGGATTATTACGTGAGCTTCCCCGACGGATATCGTGCGCACCAGATCAGGCTGGAGGGCGGCGATTGTTCGACGGACTCCTTTTGCTACCCGTCGGCCTAGATTGGGGACACGCGAGCCCGGCGCTTGGCTGGCTCTGGCTCGCGCTTGTTGCGAGCGGTCTCTATCACGGGATCAACCCAGGGATGGGATGGCCGCTCGCCGTTTCGGCCGGGCTCATGGACAAGAGCCCGCGCGCACTCTTCCGTGCATTGTGGGCTCTGGCGGCCGGACATCTTCTGGCAACGCTTGTCGTTCTGCTGCCATTCGCGCTGCTGCTCGTGCTGGCCGAGTGGCAGCGTTCGATCCAGCTCAGCGCGAGCCTTCTCGTCATCGGCTTTGGCGTCTATCGGCTGATCGAGCGGCGTCATCCGCGCGCGCTGGCACGAATTCCGCCAACGCAATTGGCGCTCTGGTCATTTGCCGTTGCCATTGCTCACGGCGCCGCCTTGATGCTCGTACCGATCTATCTCGGTCTCTGCCAGGCCTTCGAACTCGATGCCGGCCATGAGGCCGCCGGCGCGCTGATCAAGGCAAGTCTCGGGATGGCGGTGCTGGTGTCTCTGGTGCACGTTGCCGCCATGATCGGCGCGGGCGGATGTCTGGCGTGGCTGGTCTACCGCTATCTGGGATTGAGGTTTGTCTCGCGAAGCTGGTTCAATCTGGATCTGATCTGGGCGACCAGCCTCATCGTGGTTGGCGTCGTGGCGCTCACCTTCAATCTCTCAAGCTGGCGGTGAAGTTTACCGCGTCAAAGCCCACTCGCTGACAATGCGGAAGCGCGTCTTGGGATCATCCTGCTTGAACAGCGAGATCCGATCGATCGTCAGCGCATCGAGCTTCAACGTCGCAAACCTCCCCCGCAGCATCTCCAGAATCGGCCCGCGCCTTTCCGCATCCAGCCGGCCGGTCAGCGTCATGTGGAAGCGGAATTCTTCCATGACGTAAGGATAGCCCCAGCGGTCGAGATAGTCGCGCTGCCGCTCGCTGAGCTTCTCGGGCCTGCGACGCGCGCGGTCTTCCGCCGTCAGCTCGGTTCGAAAGGAATCGAAATCGCTGACGCAATCGGCGGCGAGCTGCTGGACCGCATCGACCGGCTCGGCCGGAATCACGGCAATGAAGCCGCTGATGGAATCGACGACCGGTCGTATCGCCGGGATCGGTCGCTCCTTACCAGCGAATGCCGCGCAGGCCGCCGCGAGCTCGGCCTCGGTCCTGCCGGCCGCCAGCGTCATCGGCGCCTTCAGCGTGCCGTGAAAGCCATATTTGCGGGGATCGGCGGTGACGTCGCGCCAGTCGGGCGCGACGTGCAGTGCCTCGCGCGGAAACGGCACCTCGTCGCCGGTGTAGGCATCATAGCCGAGCAGCTCGGCGCCGAAGCGGGAGACGGCGCTGTTGGCGCCGGCGGCAAAATAGATCGCGTAGCGGGGAAAACCTGTCATCGCCTCAGCATAGCCAATTCATGCCGCGACGACAGCCTCGCGTGGCGTCGCCGCTGCGGCGAGCAGCCGCGTTGCATCGGTGAGATGCACGAGCTTGCCGCCTGATATCACGGCGATCAGCCGCGGCCGCAGCTTCACGCTGTCGTCAACCAAAAGAATGTCGGCGCGGCGTCCATGCGCGAGGATGCCGCGATCGGTAAGGCCGGTTGCACGCGCTGGCCCGGCAGAGATCAGGTCCCAGGCTTCGGTCAGAGGCAGCACGCCGTCGGCAGCGAGCCGGAATGCGGCGAGCAGCTGTGCGGGATAGTAATAGTCCGACGCCAGCACCGAGCAGAGGCCCTTGGCGATCATGTCCGACGCCTTGGTCCAGCCGGTATGGCTGCCGCCGCGCACGACGTTGGGGGCGCCATAGACGATGGCATCGCCGTGGCTTGCTGCCGCCCGCGCCGTCTCCTCGTTGATCGGAAACTCGGCGATCATCGCACCGAGCTCGCGAAACTCCTGGCGCATCGCCGGCGTCGCGTCGTCATGCGAGAGCATCCGCACCCCGGCAGCGCGGGCGGTAGCGGCCAGGCGCGACACGGAGGCTGGCACGTCGGCAGCGCCGGCCACCACGCGTTCGACCAACCGGTCAAATACCTCGCTCGAAAGGCCAGTGCGCTCGACCATGCGATTGCGCTTGCGCGGCTTGGCCATGTCGGCAACGGTGCCGTCCATGTGGTCGTTGAAGGCAAACAGGTCGACGCGGCCCTCGGCGAGCCACTGGCTGATCTCGGCTTCGGCATCGAGATTGTAGGTCTCGTGTCGCAGGTGGAAGCGGGTGTCGGCGGCGAATTGCGGACGCTGCCGCTCGATCGCCTCCATCAGGCCGCGCGCATTGTCGGCGCTGCGCAGGCCCGGCTCCCACGAACAGGTCGTGGCGTGGAATACCGTGGTGATGCCGTTGCTGATCGCCTGACGGTCGCTGTCGGCGAGCGCGACGTCGATCGGAAAATCGACGCCGGCGCGCGGCATCATCTGGCGCTCAAAGGCATCGCCATGCAGATCGACGATACCGGGCAGCACCAGCAGGTTGCGGGCGTCGATCGCGAGCCGCACACGGCCGCGAGAGGCATCGACCTGCGCGATATCAGTTCCGGACACGAGAAGTGAGGTTTCGACGAGCTCGGCACCGATCAGGGCCCGGCCGCCTTCAAGGAAAATGTCTGTCACGCGACCGCGCTTCGTTTGCTGGCAGGAGAACCGGTGAAAGAGCTCGTTCGTGCTTCGTATGTCGCGAGGAAATCTTCAATCCCGAGCTTGCGGAAATCGGGCAGCGCTTCACGCAATTTGTCGTGATCCCAGTCCCACCAGGCGAGCTTCGCGAGCCGTCCGGCGATCTCCTCCGAGAACCGCCGCCGCACGATGCGGGCCGGATTGCCGGCGACGATGGTGTAAGCCGGCACGTCCTTGGTGACGATGGCGCCGGCCGCGATCACCGCGCCGGTGCCGATGTTGCGGCCGGGCAGCACGATCGCGCCATGGCCGATCCAGACGTCGTGGCCGATATGGACGTGGTGCTGGCGCCGCCAGTCGAAGAACTCGGTGTCGTCGCTCTCGCCTTCGAAGTAGGCGCTCGAACGATAGGTGAAGTGCGCCTGGGTTGCGCGGTGCATCGGGTGATTGCCGGGATTGATCCGCGTCATCGCCGCGATCGAGCAGAATTTTCCAATGGTCGTGTAGGTGATCTGGGCGTCGTTGACGACATAGGAGTAATCGCCCATCGTCACTTCGTGCAGAATCGTGCGCGCGCCGACCTCGGTGTAGGCGCCGAGCTTGGCCTCGTGCAGCTTGGCCGAGGGATCGATGGTCGGCTGAATCGAAAGAGCTTTGGCGGCCATGTCGTATCCGAAGCGCGAGGGCGGGGCGTTCCTCTTCGAGCGGCTTGATGACGATGTCATGACGTGGCGATGACAGGGGACGACGTGTGTTGGATCGCCGCACCGCAACGGGGATGTCACACAAGTGTTAAGCACCGGCGTTAGCGGTGGGCTCCAGCTAATCTGGAGCCCTGCATGCTGGTGGTGGAAGGTCTGACGTGTCGCTTCGGCGCAAAAGCCGCGGTGGACGACGCTTCGTTTCAAGTCTCCCCCGGCGGCTTCGTCGGTGTGATCGGACGGTCCGGTGCTGGCAAGTCGACCCTGCTGCGGACCATCAATCGGCTGGTAACGCCGACTGAGGGCCGCATCTCGTTCGATGGCATCGACGTCACCGCGCTGCGCGGCAAGGAGCTGCGGCAGTGGCGGGCGCGTTCGGCGATGATCTTCCAACAGTTCAACCTGGTCGGCCGGCTCGATGTCCTCACCAACGTCCTGATGGGGCGCCTCGCCACGATGCCGGCCTGGCGCTCGCTGTCGCAGCTCTGGCCCGAGCAGGACAAGGCTCTGGCGATGTCCGCGCTGGAGCAGTTCGACATCGCCGCGCTCGCCGCCCAGCGCGCCGACCAGCTCTCCGGCGGCCAGCAGCAGCGCGTCGCGATCGCGCGCGCGCTGGTGCAGCAGCCCGACATCATCCTCGCCGACGAGCCGATCGCCTCGCTCGATCCGCGCAACACCAAGATCGTGATGGATGCGCTGCTGCGCATCAACAAGCATTTCGGCATCACCGTGCTCTGCAATCTGCATTCGCTCGATCTGGCGCGCAGCTATTGCGACCGCCTGATCGGCATGGCCGCGGGCCGTGTGGTGTTCGACGGCGCGCGTCCGCGCTGACCGATCGCGTCGCGCGCGAGCTCTACGATCTCGAAGCCGCCGACGTCATGGGCGGCATGCCTGTCCCGACGCCCGAGGGCGTTCCGGCACTCGGGACGGCAGCGGCGGCCTGAGCCTCGCCTGTTTAGTTCAAGTCTTTGCGTCAACCGACCCCAACCGATGAAGAGGGTATCATGATCACTCGCAGATTGATCCTTGCCGGCGCCGCCGCGCTCGCGTTCACGACTTCCGCCTCCGCGGACGACTGGAAAGCCAAATATCCCGAATTGACCTTCGCGGTCGTGCCGGCGGAGAACGCCTCCGGCGTCACCGAGCGCTGGGCGCCGTTCATGAGCTATCTCTCCAAGGAATTGGGCGTGAAGGTCACGCTGCGCATCGCCAACGACTACGCCGCGGTCATCGAAGGCCAGCGCGCCGGCAACATTCATATTGCGAGCTATGGCTCGGCCTCGTTCGCGCGCGCTCGCCTGACCGGCGTCAAGTCCGATGCCTTCGCCAACGACATCAACGCCGACGGTTCGACCGGCTATTATTCGGTGTTCTTCGTCAAGGCGAGCAGCGCCTACAAGAAGGTCGATGACCTCAAGGGCAAAAATCTCGGCCTCGTCGACCCGAACTCGACCTCCGGCAACAATGTGCCGCGCTTCGAGCTCGACAAGATGGGCATCCACGATGCCGACAGCTATTTCAGCAAGGTCGTCTTCACCGGTAGCCACGAGAACGCGATGCTGGCGCTGGCGCAGGGCACGGTCGACGTTGCCGCCAACCAGTGGACCAGCGATGACGATTCGACGCTGGCGCAGATGCTGACCAAGGGCATGCTGAAGAATGCCGACGGCTCGGCGATGAAAAAGGACGATTTCCGCATCATCCACAAGTCGGCGCCGATCATCAACGGCCCCTACGCCTACAACTCGGATCTCCCGGAAGATGCCAAGGCCGCCATCGCCAAGGCGTTCTTCGACGCGCCGGCCAAGGACAAGGCAGCATTCGACCGTCTCTCCGACGGCCAGAAGAAAGGCTTTCATCCCGCTACCACCAAGGACTGGGATGGCACGATCGAGCTGATCAAGTTCGTCGATGCGCTGCGTAAGAAGAAGGCGTCCTGATCTCAGGACGAGCTACTCGAGCCGGGTCGACGGACCCGGCTCTTTCTCTTTTTACAGGCCATTCTCCCTGACAAGATGACGGTCGCGGTTTCGATCCTCCCCGAGCAGCAGCTTGCCGTGCTCAATGCCGCCTATCGCCAGGCGGTCGCGCGCAGGCGATGGCGACTCCTGTTGGGAGCCGGTATCTTTGCCGCAGCGCTGGTTCTCGCCGCGATCGGCGCCGAAGTGAATTTGCGCACGCTGTTCACCTATTTCGGCAACTTCATCAGCTATTTCGACCGCATCCTCACGCTCGACAGCGGCCAACGGGTCTGGACCGATGTCGGCGAGTGGCTGTGGGGCTGGCGCAAATGGCTGAGGATGCTGGGCGAGACGCTGCTGATCTCCTATGTCGGCACGCTGATCGGCGCGACCTTCGCCTTTGCCCTGAATTTCTTCGCGGCGGAGAACACCTCGCCCGCGCCCTGGCTGCGCTTTGTCGTGCGCCGCCTGCTCGAATTCGCCCGCACCGTTCCCGGCATCGTGTTCGCGCTGGTGTTCGTCATCGCCTTCGGCCTTGGTCCGATGGCCGGCGTGCTCGCGATCGCGATCCACTCCACCGGCGCGCTTGGAAAACTGTTCTCGGAGATCGTCGAGAACGCCGACATGAAGCCGGTCGAGGGCATCCGCTCCACCGGTGCGAGTTGGCTCTCCTGCATGCGCTTCGCCGTGGTGCCGCAGGTGACCGCGGGCTATGCCAGCTACGCGCTGCTGCGTTTCGAGATCAATGTCCGCGAAGCCTCGGTGATGGGTTTTGTCGGCGCCGGCGGCATCGGCCAGGAGCTCGTGGTCGCCATCCGCAAGTTCTATTACTCCGACGTCAGCGCGATCCTGCTCACCATCATCGTCACCGTCTTCATCATCGACATCACCACCGGCTGGCTGCGCGGCCGCCTGTTCGGCAAGGAGGCGCGGACGTGACGAAGCCGCAGCAGGTCGACACGCGAGAGATCCGCGCGCGCTACCCCGATGTGTTCGACCGGCCGGCCGCGGCGCGGCTTGCAACGCCGGCGATGATCGTCGCGGCGTTCGCGATCCTCACTTACGGCCTGGTCGATCTCGACTTCTCGCCGTCGCGGTTCCTCGCCGGTCTCAGCCAGCTCGGCTGGATCAGCCTGATGATGATCCCGCCCGATCCCGGCTCCTCGCTGCCGGTCTATCTGAAAGCGCTGGGCGAGACGCTCTCGATCGCGCTGCTGGGCACGACGCTGGCGGCGCTGTTCGCGCTGCCGGTCAGCCTGCTGGCCGCGCGCAACGTGGTGCCGTCAATCATCCTGCGCTTCCCGGTTCGCCGCTTCCTCGATTCGATCCGCGGTGTCGACACGCTGATCTGGGCGCTGGTGTGGATCAATGTGGTCGGGCTCGGCCCGTTCGCCGGCGTGCTTGCCATCGCCGTGTCTGATTTCGGTGCCTTTGGAAAGCTGTTCTCGGAGGCGATCGAGGGCGCCGACCAGAAGCAGGTCGAAGGCATCCGCGCCTCCGGCGGCAGCGCGCTGCACGAGATCCGCTTCGGCCTGCTGCCGCAGGTCCTGCCTGTCATCGCAGGCCAAGTGCTCTATTTCATCGAATCCAACACCCGCTCGGCCACCATCATCGGCATCGTCGGTGCCGGCGGCATCGGCCTCCAGCTCGCCGAGCAGATCCGCGTGCTGGAATGGCAGAAGGTGTCGTTCCTGATCCTGATGATTTTGGTCGCGGTTGCCGCGATCGATTTCATCTCGGGCAAGCTGCGCTTTGCCATTATCGGGCGAAGGGCTGTCGCTTAATCCCAGCTGCCGTAGGGTGGGCAAAGCGAAGCGTGCCCACCGCTTCTGCTGAGACATGAGGATAGATGGTGGGCACGGCGCGCGAAGGGCGCGCCTTTGCCCACCCTACGAATCCGCAGCTCAACCGTTCTCCACCAGAAACTCCACGCGCTCCGCCGCGAACCGCGAATGCTTGGTCACCAGCGGCTTGCCGTCGAGAGCGTGGTCGGTCGCATCGACCACCAGAATCGGACGTCCCAGCGCAAGATCGAGCCGGGCGGCGTCGGTCGCATCGACGATGCCGGCGGTGATCCGGGTCGCGCCGCGGCGGTAGTCGCGAATGCCGTAGTGCTCCAGCAATTTCGTCATCGAGCGTGTCGCGGCGAACACCGCGCCTGCGCCCGGAAACAATTCCGCCGACAGCCAGGTGGTGGAGACGCAGATCGGCGTGCGGTCAGCGAGGCGGATCGCCTCGATCCGCACCAGCGGCGCGCCGGTCTTCAGGCCCAGCTCGCGCGCCAGCTCCCGGGTCGCGACGTCATCCGAAGCCTCGATCAACTGGCCGCGCGGCTCGCGGCCGCCGGCACCGACGATTTCGGAGAAGCGGGTGCGCGAGCGCAGCGGATAGGCGAGCTTCTGCGCCTCGACATAGGTTCCGCTGCCGCGCTCGGCCCGCACCAGGCCGCGCTCGGCAAGCGCGGCCAGCGCGCGCCGCACGGTGTGGCGGTTCACGCGGTAGGTTTCGGCGATCTCCATCTCGCCCGGCAGCTTGTCGCCGGCGGCAAAGCGGCCGTCGGCGATGCCGCGCTCGATGCCGTCGGCGACGAGGCGCCACAGCGCGACGCCCGACGATGCAGTGTCTTGCATGCTCATATCGCCCGTCAGCCTAGCCCAGAAATCACGCCTTTGTCACGAAACAGTCATGGCGCTCCTCTATGAAGTTGTCTAGTATCATAGACAACTTAGAATCGGCAAGGTCGGTGAATCCGTGACCCAGCACAACAACCAGCAAGCCCAGCGCAAGGCCGCGATGGCCGTGCTGGCGCACGCGGAGGCGGGCGAGATCGCCGCTCGCCTCCGCAACTTAGCCCTGCCGGCCCATCAGGATCTGCGCGAGGGCGAAAACGGTCTCGTCATGCTGCGCGGCCGGGTCGGCGGCGACGGTGCGCCGTTCAACCTCGGCGAAGCCACGGTGTCGCGTGCGGCGGTGCGGCTTGCCAGTGGCGAGGTCGGCTTCGGCTACACGCTCGGCCGCGACGGTGAAAAGGCGCGGCTGATCGCGCTGTGCGACGCGCTGGTGCAGTCCAGCGATTTCGGCGCAGCCGTCGAGCGCGACGTGATCGCGCCGTTGCGCAAGCAGCTTATGACGAGGCGCCAGCAGATGGCGGCGGAGACTGCGGCGACGAAGGTTGATTTCTACACCATGGTGCGCGGTGAGGGGTGAGATCATGACTACGATTGCGGAACTGCCGCCGGGCTTTGCCGACAAAGTGTTGTCGGCGCAATCGACCTTCCGCTCAGTGATGGACGCGATGGCGCGGCCAGGCTCGGTCCAGCGCATTGTCCCGACAGCCGGAGCGCCCGACACAATGATGCGCGGCACGGCCGCGATCGCGCTGACGCTGTTCGACCACGACACCCCGCTTTGGCTCGATGCGCGCATGGCGCAAAATTCCGACGTGGTGAAGTGGCTCAACTTCCACACCGGCGCGCCGGTGGTGCAGGACACGTCGATTGCGACCTTCGCGCTGATCAGCGACGGCGCCGCGCTTCCGCCGCTCGAGCGCTTCGCGCTCGGCACCAACGAATATCCGGATCGCTCGACCACATTGATCCTCCAGGTCGATAGCCTGGGCTCGGGACGCAGCTTCGAGCTGCGCGGACCCGGCATCGACGGCGTCGCCACGCTCCAGGCGTCGGTCAAGCCGTTCGACCTGTTCGACCGCCTGCGGTTCAACGAGCCGCTGTTTCCGCGCGGCCTCGATGTGGTGCTGGTCGCCGATGATGCCGTGGTCGCGATCCCCCGCACCACGCGCATCGTGAGTAAAGGAAGCTGAAGCATGTATGTCGCAGTCAAAGGCGGCGAACGCGCTATCGAGAACGCCCATCGCCTGCTCGCCAATGCGCGACGCGGCGACCAAAGCGTTCCGGAAGTCACGCTCGGCCAGATCTCGGAGCAGCTTGGCCTTGCCGTCGATCGCGTCATGAGCGAAGGCTCGCTCTATGACCGCGAGCTGGCGGCGCTCGCGATCAAGCAGGCGCGCGGCGATTTGATCGAGGCGATCTTCCTGGTCCGCGCCTTCCGTGCCACGCTGCCGCGCTTCGGCGCGAGCGAGCCGGTCGACACCGGCGCGATGCGGGTGCAGCGGCGGGTGTCCTCGACCTTCAAAGACATTCCGGGCGGCCAGATCCTCGGGCCGACCTTCGACTATACCCATCGTCTGCTCGATCCCTCGCTTGCCGAAGGTTTTGTGCCGGAAGCGCCGGTGACAGCCGAGGCCTCGACCGCGGCTACGCCGCGCGTGACGGACATTCTCGGCCGGGACGGACTGATCGAGTCCTCGCCGCAGGCCGAGGACGGCGCCGGCGTCGGCGATCTCACCCGCGAGCCGCTGAATTTTCCGGCGGATCGCGACCTGCGCCTGCAAAATCTGGCGCGTGGTGACGAGGGCTTTCTGCTGGCGATGGGCTATTCCACCCAGCGCGGCTATGGCCGCAACCATCCCTTCGCCGGCGAGATCCGCTTCGGCGAGGTCGAGGTCGAATTCCTTGCCGAGGACGTCGGCTTCGCCGTGCCGCTCGGCTCGATCGAGCTCACGGAGTGCCAGATGGTCAACCAGTTCAAGGGATCGGCGACGGAAGCGCCGTGCTTCACCCGCGGCTACGGCCTCGCCTTCGGCCAGAGCGAGCGCAAGACCATGTCGATGGCGCTGGTCGATCGTGCGCTGCGCGCTCGCGAGCTCGGCGAAGAGGCGCTCGCCCCGGCGCAAGATGAAGAATTCGTGCTGTCGCATTCGGACAACGTGCAGGCGACCGGCTTCGTCGAGCATCTCAAGCTGCCGCACTATGTCGACTTCCAGTCCGAGCTCGGCCTGCTCCGCAAGCTGCGCCAAGAATTCGCTGCAACGTTTGCCGAGGCCAAAGCGCCCGATGCCATGAAGGAGGCCGCGGAATGAACGCGCCCGCCTACAATTTCGCCTATCTCGACGAACAGACCAAGCGGATGATCCGCCGTGCGATCCTCAAGGCGATCGCGATCCCCGGCTATCAGGTGCCGTTCGCCAGCCGCGAGATGCCGATGCCCTATGGCTGGGGCACCGGCGGCGTGCAGGTGACGGCAGCGATCCTCGGACCTCAGGACGTGCTGAAGGTGATCGACCAGGGCTCAGACGATACCACCAACGCGATCTCGATCCGGAAGTTCTTTGCCAAGACCGCGGGCGTCGCCACGACCACGGCGACGATTGATGCGACCGTGATCCAGACCCGTCACCGCATCCCGGAGACGGCGCTGAATGAGAACCAGGTGCTGGTCTATCAGGTGCCGATCCCGGAGCCGCTGCGCTTCCTCGAGCCGCGCGAGACCGAGACGCGGCGCATGCATGCGCTCGCCGAGTACGGGCTGATGCATGTCAAGCTCTATGAGGACATCGCCCGCTTCGGCCACATCGCGACCGCCTATGCCTATCCGGTGAAGGTGAACGCGCGCTACGTGATGGATCCCTCGCCGACGCCGAAATTCGACAATCCCAAGATGGACAATTGTCCGGCGCTGCAATTGTTCGGCGCCGGCCGCGAGAAGCGCATCTATGCGATCCCGCCCTACACGCAGGTGGTGTCGCTCGATTTCGAGGACCATCCGTTCGAGCCCTACCGCTTCAACGCGCCTTGCGCGCTGTGCGGCGCGGAGAATTCCTATCTCGACGAGATCGTCACCGACGACAAGGGCGGACGCATGTTCGTCTGCTCGGATACCGATTATTGCGAGGGCCGGCAGGCCGCCGGCCATCACGGCAGCCTGAGCGCCGCGCCGTACAAGGAGAAGGCGGGCTCACATGGTTGATCAAGACTTGGCTGATCTCGATACGCTCGAAAACGACCAGCCGCTGCTGGTCGCGGAGTCGCTGAGCAAGTCCTTCGGCCGCATCGCCGCCTGCCGCGACGTCTCCTTCGCGCTCTATCCCGGCGAAGTGCTGGCGGTCGTCGGCGAGTCCGGGTCAGGCAAGTCGACGCTGCTGCAAATGCTGTCGGGCCAGCTCGCGCCGAGCGCCGGCCAGGTCTCCTACCGGATGCGCGACGGCGTCACCCGCGATCTCACGACGCTGGGCGAAGCCGAGCGGCGCTTCCTGTTCCGCACCGACTGGGGCTATGTGCACCAGGATCCCGCGCAGGGCCTGCGCATGGCAGTCTCCGCCGGCGCCAATGTCGGCGAGCGGCTGATGGCGGTCGGCTGGAATCACTATGGCCGCATCCGCGATACCGCGTCGGACTGGCTGACGCGGGTCGAGATCGACATCGCGCGCATCGACGATGCGCCGCGCACCTATTCCGGCGGCATGCGGCAGCGCCTCCAGATCGCCCGCAACCTCGTCACCGAGCCGCGGCTGGTGTTCATGGACGAGCCGACCGGCGGGCTCGACGTGTCCGTGCAGGCCCGCCTGCTCGACCTCCTGCGCAGCCTCGTCGCCGAGCTGCACCTCGCCGTCATCATCGTCACCCACGATCTTGCGGTGGCGCGGCTGTTGTCGCACCGCGTGATGGTGATGAAGGGCGGCCGCGTCATCGAGACCGGTCTCACCGACCAAGTGCTCGACGATCCCCGCGAGCCCTATACCCAACTCCTCGTGTCCTCGATTCTGCCGCCATGAGCGTCCCAACGTGAGCCTCCCAATGACTGCCATGATCGACATCGCTGACGCCCAGAAGACCTTTACGATGCACCTGCAAGGCGGCATCGAATTGCCTGTCGTGCGCGGTGTGACCTTCCACGTCGATCCCGGCGAGTGCGTCGTGCTGTCAGGGCCATCAGGCGCCGGCAAATCGTCGATCCTGAAGATGATCTTCGGCAATTACCGTTGCGACTCCGGCCGCATCGGCATCCGCCATCGCGGCGCGCTGATCAATCTCGCCAGTGCCGAGCCGCGACAGGTGCTCAACGTCCGCCGCTCCACCATCGGCTATGTCAGCCAGTTCCTGCGCGCAGTGCCGCGGGTTGCGACAATCGACGTGGTCGCAGAGCCGCTGATCGTCAACGGCCTGGCGCGCGCTGAAGCACAGCAGCGCGCAGGCAGCCTGCTGCACCGTCTCAACATCCCCGAGCGGCTCTGGCAGCTTCCGCCCGCGACCTTCTCCGGCGGCGAGCAGCAGCGCGTCAACATCGCGCGCGGCTTCATCTCGGATTTGCCGATCCTGCTGCTGGACGAGCCGACCGCCTCGCTCGATGCCGCCAACCGCGCCGTCGTGGTCGAGCTGGTCACTGAAAAGAAGCGCCAGGGCGTCGCCATGGTCGCCATTGTCCATGACGACGAAATACGTCATCTGATTGCCGACCGCATCGTCGATGTCACCAGCTTCGCCGCCGCGGCCTGAAGGGAATGGATATGAACGCCAAGGACACCGTCATCGCCAACGCCAGGATCGTGCTGGCCGACCGGGTGATCGAGCAGGGCTGGCTTGCGCTCGCGGGCGGACGCATCGCCGAGATCGGCGAGGGCAGGGCGCCCGCCGGCGCCGAGGATGCCGGCGGCGACCTCATCATGCCCGGCCTGATCGAGCTTCACACCGACCATCTCGAAGCGCATTACGTGCCGCGGCCAAAGGTGTTCTGGAATCCGGTCGCCGCCGTCATCTCCTATGACGGCCAGCTGGCGACCTCGGGCATCACCACCGTGTTCGATTCGCTCCGGGTCTGGCGCGAGGAGGGCGCCGAGGAAGTCGATGGCCGCGCCGGCGTGCTCGCCGCCGCAATCACGACCGCGCGCGATGCCAGCCTGTTGCGTGCCGATCATTTCCTGCATCTGCGCTGCGAAATCCCGATGCCGAGCGTCGTCGAGGAGGCCAAGGAGCTGATCGACCGTCCCGACGTCAAGCTGATGTCGCTGATGGACCACACCCCCGGCCAGCGCCAGTTCCGCGACGAAGTGAAGCTACGCGACTATTATCGCGGCAAGGGCGGCGGCAAGACCGATGCCGAGCTCGACGAGCTGTTCGCAAAGCGCTTCGAGTACCAGAAGCAATATGCCGCGACCAACATGCGCGAGATCGTTGCGCTGGCGCATCAGCACAAGATTCCGCTGGCGAGCCACGACGACACCACCGAGGAGAACGTCGCGGACGCCGTGCGCGACGGCGTCGCCGTGGCGGAGTTCCCCACCACGCTGGAGGCCGCGCGCGGTCTGCACCAGGCCGGCATCGACATCCTGATGGGCGCGCCCAACGTCGTGCGCGGCGGCTCCCACTCCGGCAACATCGCCGCGGTCGATCTCGCGCGTGAAGGCCTGCTCGATATCCTGTCATCGGATTACATCCCGTCGAGCCTGCTGATGGGTGCGCTGCAGCTGCCCGAGCATGTGCCCGCGATCAGCCTTCCGTCGGCGATCCGCACCGTGACCAAGGCGCCTGCCGATGCAGTCGGACTCACCGATCGCGGCGAGGTCGCGATCGGCAAGCGCGCCGACCTGATCCGCGTGCATGTGGCCGGCAGCGTTCCCGTCGTCCGCAGCGTCTGGCGCGAAGGGAGCCGGGTCGCATGAGCGAAACCGCGGCCATGGCGCAGGACGCGGCGGGCGCGATCGGACCCGGGCGGCTGGTGCTCGTGGTTGGTCCCAGCGGCGCCGGCAAGGATACGCTGCTGCGCCTGGCGCAGGCGGCGTGTAGTGAGGATCACGATATCGTCTTTCCACGCCGCCTCGTGACGCGGGAATCCTCCGGTCACGAAGACAATGTTGCGCTTGGTCCCGACGAATTCCGCCGCGCGCAGCAGCGTGGCGATTTCGCCGTGCACTGGGAGGCGCACGGACATTCCTACGCGCTGCCGCTTGAGATCAACGACGATATCCGTGCCGGACGCACGGTCGTCGTCAACGTGTCGCGCACGGTGATCGGCGCGTTGCGCCAAACCTATGCAAATGTCGTGGTGGTCGCGATCACCGCGCCGCCGGACGTGCTGGCGCAGCGGCTTGCCGCGCGGGCGCGACATAGCGACGGCAACATCACGGAACGGCTGTCGCGCAGCGTCGATCATGCGCAGGCGCAGGCCGATGTCACCATCCTCAACGCCGGCAGCGCGGACTATCATGGCCGTCAGCTCCTGCGCGTGATCAGGAACGAAGGCTGGCAGGAATAACCAGCCCAATCAGGAGAGCGGAATGTCGGTGATCGAAACGGTCGAACAGCTGGAGGCCATTTACGGCGTCACCAACGATGCCTCGACCGTGAAAGTCGCCGACCATGTCACGCCGCTCTATCGCATCTACATCGAAAAGGCGCCGTTCGCGGCGCTCGCGACCATCGGGCCGGAGGGGATCGACTGCTCACCGCGCGGCGATCTGCCCGGCTTCGTCCGCATCCATGACCCCAAGACGCTGATGCTGCCGGACCGCCGCGGCAACAACCGGGTCGATTCCTTACGCAACATCGTGCGCGATCCCAGGGTGTCGCTGATGTTCTTGATTCCCGGCTCCGGCAATGCGGTTCGGGCCAACGGCCGCGCCCATCTCTCGATTGATCCCGAACTGCTGGCCTCGTTCAAGGTTGAAGGCAAGGCGCCGCGCAGCGTCATGGTGATGAGTGTGGACGAGATCTATTTCCAGTGCGCCCGCGCCATCGTCCGCTCCGACCTCTGGAATCCCGACAAGCGCGTCGATCCCAAGACCCTGCCGACGCCCGGCCAGATCCTCGCCGAGATGAGCGAGAACAAAGTCGGCGGCGCGGAGTACGACCGCATCTGGCCAGAGCGCGCTGCGGCGACGATGTGGTGAGTGTTCTTTCCCCCTCCCCTTGCGGGAGAGAGGTACCTCTCCGCGGGTTCGGAATCGTAGGGTGGGCAAAGGCGCACTTGCGCCGTGCCCACCGCCTATCCAATACCGCGATAGAAATGGTGGGCACGCTCCGCTTTGCCCACCCTACGGCGTTCCCCAACTTGGAAGAGGGTGTGCGCCACAGGTGCCAGCCTCTCTAGTTAAACGCCATGCCGCCGCTCAGCGCGATGGTCTGCCCGGTCATGTAGGCGTTGTCGACCAGCAGCATCACCGCCTTCGCCACCTCCTCCGCCGTGCCGAAGCGGCCGAGCGGGATGCGGCTGACGAGTTGCGGCTGGCCGCTCATCATGTCGGTCTCGATCAATGACGGCGCCACCGCATTGACGGTGATGCCTTCCTTCACGAGGCGCGCCGCATAACCTCGCGTGAGGCCTTCCAGACCGGCCTTGGACGCATTGTAGTGCGGCCCGATCGAGCCGGCACCGCGCGCGGCGCCCGAGGAGATGTTGACGATGCGCCCCCCCTTCCTCGCGCGCATCGACGGCAGCACCGCCTGCGTGCACAGGAAGACGGATTTCAGGTTGACCAGGATAGTGCGGTCGAAATCGTCTTCGGTAAGATCATCGACGCCGCGCGTGATGGCGATGCCGGCATTGTTGACGAGGATGTCGATCGGTCCGAGCCCGGCCGTGACACGCTCGACCATTTCGGCCACGGCCTCTCGCTGCGATACGTCGGCGGCGACCACGATCGCGCGGCCACCCTGCTTGCTGATCTCTCCTGCCAGCTTTTCGGCCTGACCGATCTGCTCGCGGCAGTTGATCGCCACCGCGGCGCCTGCTTCAGCTAACGCGCGACAGACGGCCGCGCCAATTCCGCGCGAGCCGCCGGTGACGAGCGCCGTGCGCCCCTTCAGGTCTTCCGCCATCTCTGGACCTCCCAAATTCTGCTTCGTAGCGGCGAGAAGCCTATCATGCGGGGCCGGACGCATGTGTTGAACTCATCGCGAGATGAATCCGCCTGCCAGCGCTTCCTGCGGGAGAAGCGCCCCGGCGTGCCGCTACCAAATATGGATAGCCATTTCATTGACCAATCGCGCCAATCGCTCGATATTCGCAGCATCGAAATTGCTCCATGAGCTAAAGCCGCGATATGAGAACCGATCACCAGCGAAATCCAGGCGACATGCATGCGTGCATGACGCGTCGCTGTTTCTCGGCAGCCACCGGCGCCTGTTGTTGTTGCTGACCGCTTCCTAGCAGCATCCCGCAAATCTCAAGACAGGAACGCCGAAACCTCGGCGAACGAGCAGTCATGTCCCAAGCCCAATCGAACGCCTACATCATCGAGATCCAAGACCGCGCCGCCGGCATCATCACCAGAGACGCGCGCGGCTTCCGCTTCTTCTCCTCGGAGCGCCTGTTCGACAGTCTCGAAGGCCGCCAGTTCCGTTCGGCGCGCGAGGCCGAGCGCGCCGCCCG
>NZ_PSRT01000108.1 GCF_004212635.1 Bradyrhizobium genosp. SA-3
CGCGCGGCCCCAAAACCCGAGATCGACCCCATGAACGCTCCCACCGCCTTCCCCGACCCCTCAAAACCCGTTCCGCCCTACAAGCACACTCCGCTGTTCCCGCTGGGCAAGGACGAGACGCCCTACAAGAAGATTTCGTCCGAGGGTGCCAGGGTCGAGAAGGTCCTGGGCAAGGACATGCTGGTGGTGTCGCGCGAGGCGCTGCGGGCGCTGTCGGAGGCGGCTTTCGGCGACATCAATCACTATCTGCGACCGGGCCATCTGAAGCAGCTCCGTTCGATCCTCGAGGACGGCGAGGCGAGCCCGAACGACAAGTTCGTTGCGCTCGACTTTTTGAAGAACGCCAACATCGCCGCCGGCGGCGTGTTGCCGATGTGCCAGGACACCGGCACCGCGATCATCATGGGCAAGAAGGGCTGCAACGTCATCACCGATGGTGACGACGAGGCGGCGCTGTCGGAGGGCGCGCGCGATGCCTATTTGCGCCGCAATCTGCGCTACTCGCAGGTCGCGCCACTCTCGATGTACGAGGAGAAGAACACTGCCAACAACATGCCGGCGCAGTGCGAGATCTACGCCGAGGGCGACGACGCCTACAAGTTCATGTTCATGGCGAAGGGCGGCGGCTCCGCCAACAAGAGCTTTCTGTTCCAGGCGACGCCGTCGGTCCTGACCAAGGACCGGCTGCTCGCGTTTCTGAAGGAGAAGATCCTCACCCTCGGCACCGCGGCGTGCCCGCCCTATCACCTCGCCATCGTGATCGGCGGCACCTCTGCCGAGCTCTGCATGAAGACGGTGAAGCTCGCCTCCGCCCGCTATCTCGATGCGCTGCCGACCCACGGCTCGCCTGACGGCAACGCCTTCCGCGACGTCGAGATGGAGAAGGAAATCCACAAGATGACGCAAAGCCTGGGTGTGGGCGCGCAGTTCGGCGGAAAATATTTCTGCCACGACGTGCGCGTGATCCGGATGCCGCGTCATGGCGCCTCGCTGCCGATCGGGCTTGGCGTGTCCTGCTCGGCCGACCGCCAGGTGCTGGGCAAGATCACCAAGGACGGCATTTATCTCGAGGAGCTCGAGCACAACCCGGCGCAATATCTGCCGCAGGTCGAGCAGTCGCTGGGCGGTGAGGTCGTCAAGATCGACCTCAACCAGCCGATGAAGGACATTCTGGCCACCTTCTCGAAATACCCGATCAAGACCCGGGTTTCGATGACCGGCACCATGATCGTGGCGCGCGACTCCGCCCATGCCAAGCTGCGCGAGAGGCTGGAGAAGGGCGAGCCGCTGCCGGACTATTTCAAGAACCATCCAGTCTACTACGCCGGCCCGGCCAAGACGCCCGACGGCTACGCCTCCGGCGCGTTCGGCCCGACCACGGCGGGTCGCATGGATTCCTTTGTCGACCAGTTCCAGGCTGCCGGCGGCTCGATGGTGATGGTCGCCAAGGGCAACCGGGCGCCTGCCGTGCGCGAGGCCTGCAAGAAGTATGGCGGCTTCTATCTCGGCTCGATCGGCGGCGCTGCGGCGAATCTCGCCGAGCACTGCATCAAGAAGGTCGAGGTGCTCGAATATCCCGAGCTCGGCATGGAAGCGATCTGGCGCATCGAAGTCGTCGACTTCCCCGCCTTCATCATCATCGACGACAAGGGCAATGACTTCTTCAAGGAGTTGAATCTGGGCTGAGGCTACTTTCCCCGGACGCTGCGCAGCGCCAATAAGCGCGTTCACGCGCGCCTTCGACGCGCTATGGCGGTGCGCTGCTGATCCGGGGTCCATCGTCGATGCATGGGTCCCGGCTCTGCGGAGCAGCGCTACGCGCTGCGCCGCGTCCGGGACACGAGAGCGGTGCTCAGTCCCCGCTCTGTTTCGCTAACTACAATTCGTGACCTGGTTGGAGCAGAGCGAACGCCACCAGCCGCGCACACCGTCGTGGCTCTCGACGAGGCCCCAATATCCGCTACAGGCGAGCAGGCGCTTCGGGCCGCCGTCACCGTCAAACGGGCCGCCGAGCTCGCGCTGCGCCGGCATCCATTTGGCGTCGACGAACGGCGCCTGGAACAGCCCGCCCGCGCGCGTGTAGCCGTTGGCGAAATTCGCGCCGACCTTGTTGGTCGCGACCCAGCCACGCCCAGCATAAGGCTTTGGCGCACTGCGCGGTTATCGCTTCTCGTCCTCGTAGTCCTTGCCCGGGGGTCTTGCGCCTTCGATCAGAAACCAGCCGCCCTTGAAACCGATGATGCGGAATTCGGTGAGCCAGCCGCCGTCGGGGGTGTTCTCGCTGCCGCCAAGCTTTAGTCGATACGGCGGCGGCAGCGTGCCGAGCACGCGCGCCTTCACCGATGGCTCGGCCCGCACGTTGAGGCCGTTCGGATCCTTGTCGATGGACCATGCGCCGAGATCGCAGGGCTCGGTGCCCTCGGGCAGGGTTGCGCGCTTGCCGGCCAGCTCGGCGTGGAGCTTTGCATAATCGCCGTCGTCATCGGCCGCATCGGCCTCGACGCGCGGCTTCAATTCGGCCGATACCGCGCGCTTCTCGTCCGGCGTCAGCGCGACCACGAGGGTCTGGCGCGCAGCGAACACGCTGGCCGGCGACTTCGGGTCATTCCACGTCGCCGGATAGACGGCGAGGTAACCGGTCGAGGCTTCGGTGCGGTAGGCCGTGCCGGCGACATAACCCGCCGGCACCATGTCGAGCGCGCTCGCGCGCCACGCCGGTTCGGTGTCATCCGCGCGCGCCGCTTGTGTCGCGACACACAGGATCGTCGCCGCGATGAGATGGAGCACGCGCATGATTGCTGCGCGGCCTTACGCCCGCGCGCCCGTGAACGGGAAGCTGCCCATCGGGCCGATGCCCATCTCGCCGCTGATGCTGTCGCCGGAGACGGTGCCGGTGAATTCGAGCGTGAGCGGCATCGGGTTGGTGATCGAGACCTTCCAGGAGACGTTGTCGCCAGAGACGGTGCCGTCGAAAATCTCGGCGGTATTACCTTCCGCGCCTTGCGTGCCTGTGAGCGCGCCGTCCGCAGCCTTCAGGCTCAGTGTCGCCTGGCGCTCGCCCATCGGCGTCGTCATGGTCAGATTCCAGTTGCCGTCCACGGCCATTCCTGTCTCCCAAAAACCCGGCGGGCTGCGACGATCCGCGGCCAGTCCTGGGCGAGCCTATAACCCAACTCGCAGCTCCTGCCTAACGCTGCATTGGAGGCATAGAAGCATGATCCGGAAAAGTGTGTAGCGGTTTTCCGAAAAGATCATGCTCAAACAACAACCTAAAGCGCGGTCACATCGCGCTTTAGGCGCGGGCAGCGGCGCGCCGGCGGCTGGTGACGATGAGGCGAAGAACGACGTATTGCACGGCAAAGGCCAGGATCTTGGCACCGCCTGCGATCACCGTCAGGTAGAGCGCCCACAGCTTCAGATCGCCGGTCGATGCGACGGCGATCACGCCGACGCCGATCACGAACATCAGCACCGCCCAGGCATAGCCCGCAGCCGTCACATATTCCGGAACAGTCTCGACGACGATCGGCGGCATGTAGCGCAGCATCCAGCCGCGCTTGAGCATGATGAGGCCGATCGCGAAATGCGCGATCGCGGGCTTTGCCAGCATGAAGCGGGGATCATTGGTCAGGAGCGTGATCGCGCCCAGTACGACGACGAGCGCGAGGCTCGCATAGGTCATGTAGTTGAGCTCTCGTCCCTTGACGCGGGCATAGATCACCTGCGCGATTGCACCGGCAATCGCCACCGATGTCGCCAGGACGACGTTGTCGGTGATGAGGTAGATGACCAGGAAGACGATGGCCGAAAGGAAGTCGGAGGCGAGGCGGGCGAATACGCTCTTCATCGTCGATCCTGTTCAGCGGTCGTTGGGCAATGCGCGGGCGGGCGTACCGTACTTGATCTGGCGATACTCGGGATACCACTTTGTGAAGTACATTGCGCTGTTGCGGGCGGCGAAGGCGACCGCAAGGCTCGACCAGAGCGGCAGCGCGGGGACGTAGAGTAGCACGAGATTGGCGCCTGCCATCAACAGCGCGGCTGCGGTCCAGGCGCCGGTTATGACGTAATTGGCGGAGAGGAAGCCAGGCATCGCCGCGGTTTCGGCCGGGACCGCTTCAAGCGCATATTGCAGCGTGAAGGGGCGGCGGACCAGCATCGAGCCGAGTGAGATGACGAAGATGCCGAGATCGACCGACAGCTTGACGCCGAGCGTGCCGAGCGCGGGATCGAGCAGCGCGAGATAGAGGCCGATTGCGGCGAACACGATCGCCGAGCCCGCGGCCAGGATCTTCACCGAGCGGCCGCGCATGACGTCGATTGCGACCGTGGCGAGGCAGATTGCAGAGGCCGCAAACACGCTGATCGTGGCGGAGGTCACCAGCATCAGCAACGCGAAGGCGCCGTAGGGCGCGAGGATCAGGAAAATCGCCATGAGCCGCCTCGGTCGGGTTCATATCTTTACAATGTCAAGATAAGTAATCCGGGCGCGATCTCGGGTCAAGCGAAATCTTTACAGTGTCAAAATGACGTAGGCGACTTCTAGAAGATGAAGTGCTGCAACGGCTTGGTCGGAGGCCTCATCGGCCAATTCCGCCCAGGGCAGGTGCGACAGGATCGGCAGCGCGGAGGCGATCAAAAGGCCGATGGCGAGCACGATGCCGCCGTTGAAGAAGGTAAGGCCGCTTCGCCGCAGCCGGATCGTCTGGAATGCGAGTGCGGCGCAGGCCAGGACGAGGACGGCGAGGCAGTCCGCGGTGATCGAGGGCATGTGCACGTGAAACTCCTCTTTCCGTCATCCCGCGGCTACGCGAACTACGCCGCTCCCACCCAATTGCCGTGAAAGCCGTCGGGGACGCGGTGGCCGAGTTGCACCAGCGCGACGGGACCGGCCTCGACATCGGTGGCGTTGAACACGGCGAGGTCGCTGCGGTTCTCCCGCGCGCGCCAGACCACCGCGAGCAGCCAGCCATCGCCCTCGGCGGCATCGTTCGACCTCTCGACGAACACCGGCTCGGAGATGGTGTCGCCGGCCGGCAGCAGATAATGGCCGAGCCGTTTGCCGTTGCCGTCGACGTGGACGACGCCCGAGAGCGCGCCGAACATCGGCAGCCTCGGATTGGCGCAGGCGTACCAGCCGTGGCGGCTCTTCAGCCCGGCGCGGCGATCGTCGATGCGGGGGAATTCGCCGGTGAGATCGTCGAGATAGGTCTGCTCGAAGCGGTCGGTATTGCCCGAGAGATCGAACGTCCAGCGGCAGTGGCGGGCACGCGACTTCTCCGGATCCGTCGCCGGCCGTCGGGATGCGGAAACAGCGGCGCCTCCTCGAACTGCATGACGTCGGCGATGATGCGGTGATCGTCCTCCCACGCATTCATGACGTGGAAGACGTAGCAGGCCTCAGCTCGAAACCAGACGATGTCCTTTGCCGTGCCGTTGCGCTTCATCACGCCGACATAGGCGCCTTTGTCCGGCTCCCAGGCATAGGGCGGCCGTCCACTCATCGCGCGCTCCATGCTGCCTGTGATCGGGAGGATCGGAAACAGCACATGGTTCGCGGTGACGATGAAGTCATGCACCATGCTGGCATAGGGCGCCTCGAATCGCTCGAAGCGCGTCGCCTTTCCGGACGCATCGATCGATCCGTAGGAGAGGGCAGGCGTCAACGGTCCGGCGGCATTGTAGCCGAAGAACACCAGTTCGCCGGTCGTGGGATCGATCTTCGGGTGCGCCGTGAAGCTGCCGGCGATGCGGCCCTGGTAATTGTGGTAGCCGCGCGTCGCCAGCGTGCCAGGCTCGATCTCGGTCGGCAGGTGCGCTTCTTCCAGCGCCAGCAGCTTTCCGGCATGGAAGATGATGTTGGTGTTGGCGACGCCGCCGTCAGTCAGGTTCGCCGGTGCATCCGGCAGCTTGCGGCCGAAGCCGCCGAACAAGGCGCGGCCGGCGTCGTGCTCGGCCAGCCATTTCGGCGTACGGATCCAGCGGTTGCGATAGCTGGCGCGTCCGTCCTCCAGGTGGAAGGCGTGCAGCATGCCATCGCCTACGAACCAGTGTGCGCCGGGCGAAGAGAACTGCGGATTGGGGCCGTTGCGATAGAGCGTGCCGTTCAGCTCGCGCGGCAATTCGCCGATGATATTGAGGAATGGCGCGTCGGCCTCGAACGGGATCGGCGCGATGTTGTTGCGGCGCTCGGTGACGGCGTCCTGCTGCACGGCGTATCCTTCCCTATCTTTACATCGTAAAGATCGGATAACGCTAATTGCCGTTCCGGTCAAGCGAAATCTTTACACTGTCAATATTGCGCCCTATAGCTTGTCCATGGGAAAGAGCGAAACTAGGGCCGCGCACGGCGTGAGTCCCCCGAAGAAGACATCGTCGGCCTCGCGTGCGTCCCCGCGTCTCACGCGGCGCCCGGCGGCTGCGAAGACCGAGACACCCTATCACCACGGCGCCTTGCGCGAGGCGTTGCTGCAGGCCGCCGAACGGGTGCTGGAGCGCGACGGGCTTGCCGGCCTGACTTTGCGCGCGGTGGCGCGCGAGGCGGGCGTCTCGCACGCTGCGCCGACCCATCATTTCGGCGACCTCACCGGGCTGCTCAGCGAGCTTGCGGCCGTGGGATTCCGCCAGTTCAACGCCGCGATGGCCTCGTCCTGCGATGCTGCCACCACGCCGCTCGAGCGCGCGCTGGCGCGGCCGAAGGCCTATGTTGCCTATGCGCAGGCCCATCCCGGCATGTACGGCATCATGTTCCGCACCGAACGGCTCGATTATTCGAGGCCCTCGCTGCACGAGGCGGCCGAGGCCTCCTTCGCCGGGCTTGCCAATGCGATCGGCATGATGCGGCAGGAGCAGATCAGCGAAGACGCGCTGACGCTGAACCAGGGCGCCGCGATCGCTCGCGCCTGGTCGATGGTGCACGGCTTCACCACACTTCTGCTCGACGGGCGGCTCAAGGATATTTTGGAGCGGCTGCCCGAGGGCACGACGGCCGAACGGCTGCTCGAGGCGATGCTGACGGCGCCTGTGACCACGAAACTTCCCGTGTAGCGGCTGTAGAGCCTAAAGCGCGATGAGATTAGGATGAATCGTCATCGCGACTTAGGTTATTGGCGTTCGCGATACGAATCATGATGACGCTTCGATGTAGCTGGAACTTCGTAGCATCGGACGCCTTGATTGTGGGCAAGGTTCAAAAGCGCCATCAGGCACCTGACAGCGGCGCGGAATCGTTCTAGAAGAACGGCTTCGCTTGGGTCATCCAGCCTCGTTCGTCCTTTTTCTCTTGATCATGCCAGCCATCTCTTCGAACAAACCTTATCGCGTCGGCCGCTCCAAAACCGGGCTCGGCCTTTTCGCCACCAAGCCGATCAAGAAGGGAACCCGAATCATCCGCTATTTCGGGCCGATCCTGGACTCGCGGATTCCGGCGCACGACGAGATCGAGAACAAATATCTGTTCGAGCTCAACGGCCGCTGGACCATCGACGGATCGGTGCGCAAGAACTTCGCCCGCTACATCAATCATTCCTGCCGGCCCAACGCCGAGTCCGACGTTCGCCCGCGCGAGCGCAAGGTCTTCATCCGCGCCATCAAGAACATCGAGCCGGGCGACGAGATCAACTACGACTACGGCACCGACTATTTCAAAGCCTATCTGAAGCCGATCGGCTGCAAGTGCGACTCCTGCGAGAAGAAGCGCAAGAAGCTGCGCGCCGAGGCGCGGGTCGAACGCGCCAAGGCGAAGGCGCGGACCGAGCGCCAGGCCACGAAGGCTGGCGCCAAGAGTCCGAAGAACAAGGCCGCCAAAAAGAAGAAGCTCAACGGTCACGCCCTCGGCAAGGCGAACGACCGCGCGCGGGCCTGAGCATAGGCTTTTACCTCAGCTGTCATGCCCCGGCTTGACCGGGGCATCCAGTACGCCGCGGCTCCTCTGTATCCCTTCGCTGTCTCTGGAATACTGGGCGCCCGATCGAGCCGGGCGACGACAGCCTGTATGTGGCCTCACGCCGCCACCGCACTTCCGCTCCTCCGCAAACCCACATATTGCAGCTCGGCGAACACGCCGGTCGCAATCGCCTGGGCCACGACCATCAGCTCGCCCGCAAGGTTCGGCGACACCGCGCCCGAAAGCAGCAGCGCGATGCTGCCGGCTGTCCAGGCCGCGTTGCCGATCACGACCAGCAGCACGAGCGCCTTGGACACGGATGCACGCGCGGCGAGCCAGCCGACCAGCGCGGTGTAGGCGATCAGGAACAGGCCGGTCTCACGCAGCAGCGCTTCCGGTAGGTTGAACAACGGGGCGAACGCGCCTGCACCGAAGGTGAAACCGAGGGCAGCGATGCCGCTGAAGACGGCGTCGGCGAGCAGTGCACGGCGCAGGAAAGTGGATGCTTCGATCATCGTGGTTCTCCTTGGTTGAGGTCGGGGGAAATCACCGCAATCCGCGCCACCAGGCGCGGAGCAGGCGGGCGAGGCGGAACGGGCAGAGGCTCCTGCCGACGCCGTGCTCGAAGGCGATGACCTGCGCGACGACATAGTCACCGGTCGAATGCACGAGCGGCTCCGGCATGTTGAGGCTGCGCGCCAGCATCCGGGTTGCGAAGGCCATGGCCCAGGGCAAGACGTGGTCTGCGATGGTCCGGTAAAGCAGCAGCGCGATCATGGTCATCTCCTGTTGCGACCGAAGATGCGCACGTCCGCGCCCCAATTCGATTACCTCACGGGTAATGGAAGGGCCGAAATCGGCGTGCTAGGTTTTCGATCATGAACGCACATGCATCCACGGCACGCGCCGAACACAGCCAGCCGGTCCATATCGGCGACCATTTGCGCGAATGGCGGCAGCGCCGTCGCATGAGCCAGCTCGATCTCGCCGGCGAAGCCGAGATATCGGCGCGGCACTTGAGCTTCGTCGAGACCGGGCGCGCTGCGCCCTCGCGCGACATGGTGCTCAGGCTCGCCGAGCGTCTCGACGTGCCCTTGCGTGAACGCAACGTGCTGCTGGTCGTGGCCGGCTATGCGCCGGCGTTCCCGCAGCGCCCGCTGGAGGATCCCGCCTTGAAATCAGCCCGCCAGGCGATCGACCTCGTCCTCAGGGCGCATGAGCCCAATCCGGCCTTGGCGGTGGACCGGCATTGGAACCTGGTGTCGGCCAATCGCATGGTGGCGCCGCTGCTCGACGGCATCCCGCAGCACCTGCTCGGCCAGCCCTTCAACGTACTGCGGCTCGCGTTCCATCCGGAGGCGCTGGCGCCGCGCACCGTCAATCTCGCGGAATGGTGCGGGCATCTCTTGGAGCGGCTGCACCGGCAATGCGAGGCCACGGCCGACCCTGAATTGATCAAGCTCTATAACGATCTCAAGAGCTACCCCATCCCGGCGCGCGCGGCGCCGCTGTCGAGCGACAATGTCGCAATTCCCTTCAAGCTGCGTCATGGCGGAGAGATACTAAGTTTCTTCTCCACCACCATGGTGTTCGGTACGCCCGTGGACATCACGCTGTCGGAGCTGGCGCTGGAGACGTTCTTCCCGGCCGACGAGCGCACCGCCGACCGGCTGAAGCAGATCGCGGCAGCTATGACGTAGCGCCCTTGCCTCGGGGCAGGTTCGGCTTATCTTTGGGCCAACCTTTACCGCCAAGGAGGCGCCTGACATGAGCACGCTGAAACCGCTCCAGATCGACGTCGTCTCCGACGTGGTGTGCCCTTGGTGCTATATCGGCAAGCACCGGATCGAGAGCGCGCTGGCGCTGGTGCCCGACGTGCCCGTGAAGCTCAATTTCCGGCCCTTCTTCCTCAATCCCTGGGTGCCGCGCGAGGGCATCAGCCGTGAGGATTATCTCACCAAGAAGTTCGGCTCGGTCGAGGCCTACAAGGGCATTGCCGGGCGCGTCGTCGCAGCCGCGAGCGAGGAGGGCCTCGTCTACCGGCCCGAGATGGTGGCGCGCCAGCCCAACACGACCGACTGCCATCGCCTGATCCTCTGGGCCGAGTCGATCGGCAAGGCGCCCGAGATGAAGCAGCGCCTGATGGAGCTCTATTTCCGCGACGGCGGCGACCTCACCGACGTGAACGTGCTGGTGCAGGCGGCCGCCGACATCGGCCTCGATGCCGACGATGTGCGCAAGCGCCTTACCACCGACCAGGACGTCGCGCGCGTTTCGGCGGACGCGCAGGAGGCCGCCGAGAAAGGCATCTCCGGCGTGCCGACCTATGTGTTCGCACAGAAATACGCCGTCTCCGGCGCGCAGGACCCGAACCTGCTGGCGCGCGCCATCCGCCAGGTCTCGGCGGAGATCAACGCGCAGGCGGCGGAGTAGCTTTCCCTTATTTGCGGAGCCGATGGACCACCCGTCGCGCGGCTTGGTGCGCGACGTTGAGGCCGGCAAGCGCAGCATGAATGAGCGCGACGACCGGATCATTCCGCCGCAGCGGGATCAGCACGTCACCGATCGCGAAGCGTCCCCGCCAGATCGGATTGATCATGGGGTGATCGGCGCTCGCCATCGAATCCGCGCTGGCGATGGCCGGATCGGCGCAGAGATGGCGGGTGAGGTCGAGCGTGAGCTGCACGCCGGGCGAATATTTTGCAAAATGCTCGTCGATGCCGAGCTTGAAGAAGAAGGCGCGGTCCTGATGGCGCAGCACGACGCCGGCGGCGACCGGCGTCATGCCGGCACGTAGCGTGATGATCTCGCATTGCGCGGTTTCCGCCAGCGCCGCGACAGCGCGGCGGATAAAGGTCGCATCGCCCGCATGCTGGATCAGCGCGGTGCCGCGCTCGCCCTTCCAGCCGCTGGCCTCGAGTTGCAGGAACGTTTCGAGCGCGGGCCCGATCTCGTCGCGCCCTCGCGCGACCTCGAACAGGACGGGGCCATTTTCTTCGAGCCGATGGCGCTGGCGGCGCAGCTCCTTGAGCTTCCTGGCGCCGAGCGCCTCGCGCAAGAGCGTCTCGCCGTCTTGCGTCGCATCAAGGCTGGCACGGACGTAGGAGCTGAGCACGCGCGGCTTCAGGCCGTCGCGATTCAGAACCTGGTTGAGGGCGGTCATCGCAGCGCCGTCGAGCGCGACGTCATTCAGCACGAGCGCATGGGCTCCGGCCTCGCGCGCCTGCTGCAACAGACGCGTGGCGGCCTCGATCGGGGCGTCACGGTCGATCAGTGGGCTGCACAGCGTGCCATAGGGATTCGCGCTCACCAGCGCGGGCAGGGGAATCTTCCAGGCGCGCCAGAGCGAGATCACCGGCATCAGCCCGACCAGGCGCGTCGAAGATGCGTCGAATGCAGCAAGCGCTGAGGCCCCGGTGCGGCCGCGCGCGGTCGCGCTGACGGCGAGCGCCCAGCCCGGCAGGTAATAGCCGTTCGGCTCGACCGTGCGTTGCGCGAGCGCACGCCATTGACCGGGGTCGATGGAGGTGAGCGGAACGCGCGCGCGTGCGGCATCCCTTGCCGATGCTGGATTGACCGCTGCCTGCTGCGCGATGTCGACCACGTCCCGTCCCCGTTCACGCGGGCCAAGGCCGCGTTACGCCCATGCTTAGCGTAAAGATTGGAAAATACCGTTGGGACGCTGCCTCAATTCGAGCGGTAGTGTTAACGTCTCGTTGAGCATCTGAGCGGTGGCGAGCTGTCGGTGCGTTGCCGGAGGCTTGCTACCGGTCACCCGGGACGAAATGGTCGCGGGCGCTTGCCCGTTGGCCCCCAGCGGTGTCCGTGATCGCGATGTCGATGTCGCGGGACGTCTGTGGCAAATGTGCCGGGCCGACCTGCACGGATAAGCGCACCTCCCGGGTTTGATCCTGCCCGACCGCGACGACCGGCTTGCCGTCCGGCCCGGTCTCGATGCCGGCGACGCGAATGGTCGCGCCGGGCAGTCCGGAGACCTCGAGCACAAACGATCGTTCTGCGCCCTTGTTGAGGATGCGCACGATATAGTCGTTGCGCCCCCCCGCCATCCGAGAGCTGAACGAAGAGGGGATTGCGCTCGTGCAGCACGTTGACGTCCATGGTCGCGCGCGTCGCGAGCGCGTAGAGCATGATGCTGCCGACGATGACAATTGCCGCGGCATAGATCAGCGTGCGCGGGCGGATGATCCGATGGATCGGCGGCTTGCCGTCGCGCCGGCGTTGCATGTTGATGTCGGTGTCGTAGCCGATCAGGCCGGCGGGCCGACCGATCTCGCGCATGACGTTGTCGCAGGCATCGATGCACAGGCCGCACTGGATGCAGCCGAGCTGGATTCCATGGCGGATATCCACGCCTGTCGGGCAGACATTGATGCACTGGTGGCAGTCGACACAGTCGCCGGCGACGTCGCCATGGGCGCGGGCGACTTCCGCCTTCTTCACCGACATGCGCGGCTCGCCGCGGTCGCGGCGATAGGTGACGTTGAGCGCCCATTCGTCGGTCAGCGCCGCCTGGATGCGGGGCCACGGGCACATGTAGATGCACATCTGCTCGCGGGCGTGGCCTGCGAAGAGGTAGGTCGTGGCAGTCAGGATGCCGATCCAGAGATAGGCGATGAATGGCGCCTGCAAGGTCGCGAGCTCCTTCACCAGCGTCGGCGCATCGGCGAAATAGAGCACCCAGGCGCCGCCGGTCCACCAGGCGATCATGATCCAGAGGAAGTGCTTCAGCGCAACTTTTCGGATGTGCTCGAATGTCCAGCCGCGCTTGTCGCCCTGCATGCGCTCGCGCCGGTCGCCCTCGACCCAGCGCTCCACCGCGTAGAACAGATCGGTCCACACCGTCTGCGGACACATGTAGCCGCACCACAGCCGGCCTGCGACCGCGTTCATCAGGAACAGCGTCATCGCCGCGATGATCAGCAGACCGGTGAAGTAGTACACTTCCTGCGGCCACAGCTCGATGAAGAAAAAATAGAAGCGGCGATGCGGGAAGTCGATCAGCACGGCCTGATCCGGCAGGCCCGGGCCGCGATTCCAGCGTACGAACGGCAGCAGATAATAGGTGCCGAGCGTGACGCAGAGGATCGCCCATTTGATGCGGCGGAAGGGCCCGCGAACCGACTGCGGATAGACCTTCTTGCGCTTCTCGTAGAGAGGTCCCTCGATGAAGGTATCGTCGGTCATGCCGCGCTCCCGGCGTTATTGCCAGCGAAGACCTATTCCGGTGCGCAGAAGAGGCGGTACAGAGTCTCCAGCACCGAGCGGACCTCCTGGCTCGCGATGCTGTAGTATATCGTCTGACCGTCCCGTCTGGGTTTGATCAGGCTCAATGCGCGCATCTTTCCGAGATGCTGGGATAGTGCCGCCGACGACAGGCCCGCGATGTCGGCGAGCTCGCCGACGGACTTTTCGCCATCCAGCATGTTGCAGAGAACCAGGAGCCGTTTTGGGTTGCCCATGGCGGCGAGGAGGCGGGAGGCCTCCTCGGCCTTCTCCTCCAGAGCGAGCAATTCTTGATTCCGGGGCTTGCGCTTCATGGATGCCATATATTAGTATATTCGAAAATAAGAAAGGACTAAATCGTTTGTGCGAGGGTTCCTGAAGGTGCTCTCGATGCGGAGGGTCTGATGGTTTCGACATCATTTACGCCGATCGCCTCCCTCGTCGGCGGTGCGCTGATCGGGTTGTCCGCCGTTCTGCTGATGTGGGCGAACGGACGCATCGCCGGCGTCAGCGGCATCGCGGCTCGGCTGTTTCCGCCTTACGAGGACGGCGAGTTCGCCGGCCGGCTCGCCTTCGTCGCCGGTCTCGTCGCCGCACCCATGCTGGTGCTGTTCGTCACCGGAAGTCTTCCGGCGCAGACGATCGCGGCCGGGCCGGCCGTTTTGATCCTCGGCGGGTTGCTTACCGGTTTCGGTTCGGTGTGGGGCAGTGGCTGCACCTCCGGCCATGGCGTCTGCGGCCTGTCGCGGCTCTCGGCGCGCTCACTGGTTGCGACCATCACTTTCATGGCGACCGGCGTTGCGACGGTCTTCGTGATGCGGCACTGGAACTGACGCCGATGGCCATCCTGGTTCAATTCGTCGTCGGCTTGATCTTCGGTCTCGGCCTCGTCGTGTCCGGCATGTCGAACCCGGCCAAGGTTCTGAACTTCCTCGACATCGGCGGCATTTCGGCGGGGACGTGGGATGCGAGCCTTGCCTTCGTGATGGCCGGTGCGGTCGCGGTGACCTTCATCGGCTTCAAGCGCGTCCTGAGGCGCGCGCGTCCGTTCTTCGCTGAACGGTTTTATCTTCCCACGCGAAGGGACATCGATCCCAGGATTATCGCAGGTCCCGCGATCTTCGGCATCGGCTGGGGACTGGCAGGCTTCTGTCCGGGACCGGCGCTGACCGCGCTCGGCTTTGGATCGGCGTCCGCCGTGATCTTCGTCGCGGCGATGAGTGTCGGCATGGTGCTGGCGCGCTTCATCGCCCGTTTGCCGTCGCTGACGCGCTTCGTCACCCCTGCCGATCCGCTCGAGACCTGAAGTAACCCGGAGAGTAAATCATGGACAAGAATTATCCCGAGATCACGCGGCAAATCTCGGCCAACATGCGCAAGCTGCGGAGCGACATTCCCGATACCATGAAGGGATTTGCCGCACTCGCTCAGGCGGCCACGCACGACGGCGCGCTCGACAAGAAGACGAAGGAGCTGATCGCGCTGGCGCTTGGCGTCGCTGCGCATTGCGACGGCTGCATCGGCTTTCACACCGAAGCGCTCGTCAAGCTCGGCGCGACGCGTCAGGAGGTCGAGGAGACGCTCGGCATGGCGGTCTACATGGGCGGCGGCCCGTCGCTGATGTATGCTGCGGACGCGATCGCGGCCTACGAGCAATTTCAGCAGCAATCGGTTGTCGCCTAGTTGCGGTCATTCGATACGATCATACGAACGGGACCGGGCGAGTTGTCTCGTCCGGTCCCGGCCATCAAGCCTTCGTCGACTACCAGCGGTCGTCGCCGACGCCCACGCCGACGCTGACGCCGGGTGTGCGAATGCCGACGCCGGCGCGCGGGCCGTCATCCCAATCGCGATGATAAGTCCGACGTTCATAATAGCGTTCGCGCGGCATGTAGTTATAGGAATCGCGCACGATCACACGCGAACCGCTGCGCGTGCGATAGCAGCGGCCGGCGTCGTCGCAGACAAGTCGTACCTGTTGGACGAGATCCGGATTGGTGTACTCGCTGCTCGTGTAGATGTCGGAAGCCTTCGCACCCGATGCGGCTGCCAAAGCACCGACGCCCGCCAACAGCGCAATAGTCAACGTCCTCATCATGTCCTCCTCGAAACTGCCCTCGGCGGTAACAAGAAGGGGAGGCGGTGATCGTTCCCGTCGGCGATGCTGGTTTTTCCCCGGAACCTCAGCTTCGTTAGAGCGATTTGTTCCTAAATCGGCTGGTAAGTCTCGGTCCCGCAGATGTCGTCGGCTTCCGCACGCCGGCGGTCGACGACCCTTCCGCCGGCGATGGTCACGATGTAGGTCTGGGCGCCCAGCGACGTTCCGGTCGCGGAGGTGAGCTGCGCGCGGACGCAGGCCGTCCAGCCCGGTCCTCGCACCTCGCGGTGGGGCGGGGCGGGGCGACGTGCACCTCGCGCGGATAGGACGTGTTCAGGAAGACCACGTCGATCTGCTCGCGCACCACGCGCTTGACGTCGGGGGCCGGCTCGGGTGGCGGTTGCTCGGCTTCCTTCATGCGCATGAACTCGGGCACCGGCGCGCGGCTGTCGGCAAAGCCGCAGGCACCGAGTGCGAGCGCGCCGGCGAGCAGCGCCGCATGAGCAATGATCCGCAACATCCGTGAAGGTCCCCCCCTGCGGGCCAACACATAGGCACGAATGCGATCGGGCGAAGTCCCGCCCGATCAAGATTTGCTGAAGTCTTGGAACCCGCGGCATTTGCTATTACGGAATTGCAGGCTAGTTTGTACCCCAGGCGAGGGGGTTGCATTCATGAGGATTGTGGTGATAGCGGCCGCGGTGCTGGCGCTGGCGGGGAGCGTGGCTCAGGCGCAGATGGGCGCCGGCAGCAAGCGCCATGGCAACGACGCCAAGGCGGACAACAAGCCCAAGGTCGACGAAAAGGCCTACAAGGCCGCGCTCGAGCGCATTCCCGAGCCCAAGGAAAAGTACGATCCGTGGGGCGGGGCCCGCTCCAGCGAGCAAGCCAAGAAGTCGAAATAGAACGAGGCGGGCGTTGCGGATCCACCTGCACGTTGCGGCCGCATTTGTTACGCTCCTGTTGTTTGCCGTGCCGCCATGCTTCGCCTGGGAGAGCTGGGGCAGCGATCCCGGCGGTTCGCGCTTCTCGCCATTGCGGGAAATCTCGCCGGGCAATGTAGGCCAACTCGTCCGCGCCTTCGAATATCACACCGGCGATCTCACGGCACGCTCGCCCGAGCTGATGCGGCGAACCAAATTCCAGGCGACACCGCTGTTCGTCGAAGGCAGCCTGATCTTCTGCACGCCCTTCAATGAGGTCATCGCGCTCGATCCCGGGACGGGCGCGCAGAAATGGCGCTACGATCCGAAGATCGCGATCAACCAGCGTCCCGCCAATCGCTATGTCTGCCGCGGCGTCACCTATTGGCTCGACGACACGGCGCCGCCGGATGCCGCCTGCCGCTCGCGCGTCTTCATGGGCACGAACGACGTCCGCCTGATCGCGCTCGATGCGAAGACAGGCGTTCCCTGTGCCGGTTTTGGCAATGGCGGGGAGATCGAGCTCGATATCGGAATGCCCCTGGAATGGCCCGGCGAATTCCAGATCACCTCGCCGCCGGCGGTCGGCCGCGGTGTCGTCGTGGTCGGATCTGCGATCGGCGACAACCGCCGCGTCGACGCGCCGAGCGGCGTGGTGCGAGCGTTCGATGCGCGCAGCGGCCAGCCACGCTGGACCTTCGAGCCGCTCAAGCGCGAAGGCATCGAAGCCGGTCACGCCAATGTCTGGGCGCCGATGTCGGTCGATGGCACGCGCGGACTCGTATTCCTGCCGACGTCGTCGCCCTCGCCGGATTTCTGGGGCGGCAAGCGGCCGGGCAACAACGAGCACGCCAATTCGGTGGTCGCGCTGCACATCGAGACCGGCGAACTCGTATGGGCCTTTCAGATCGTGCATCACGACGTCTGGGACTACGATCTGGCTGCGCAACCGACGCTGGCGCGCCTCGACACGGGTGACGGCCAGCGCGATGTCGTGATCCAGCCGACCAAGCAGGGGTTTGTCTTCGTGCTCGATCGCGACAGCGGCAAGCCGGTGTGGCCCGTCGAGGAGCGCGCCGTGCCGCAGGACGGCGCGGAAGGAGAAAAATTGTCGCCGACCCAGCCGTTCCCGACGCACGTGCCCGCGCTGACGTCACAGACGATCTCGACCGATGATGCGCTCGCGCTATTGCCTGCGCTGCGTCGCTCGTCCTGCGAGCGGCAATTCGCGGAGGCGCACAATGAGGGCCTGTTCACGCCGCCTTCGAGGCAGGGCACGCTGTTGTTTCCGTTCACCGGTGGCGGAGTGAACTGGGGCAGTGCGGCCTTCGATCCGGTCAGCCAGATCCTCTACGTCAACACCAGCCGCGCCGTGCATCGCGTCAAGCTGATCCCGCGCGCGGAAGCTGTCGGGTTTAATCCGCCGCCCGGTCATGATTTCGGCCAGCAGCGTGGCACGCCGTTCGCGATGACGCGCGCGGTGGTGACGTCGCCGCTCGGCTTGCTCTGCAACAAGCCGCCCTGGGGCGAGATGGTCGCGGTCGATCTGAAAGCCGGAAAAATCCTCTGGCGTTCGACGGTCGGCACCACCGAGGATCTTGCACCGCTCGGCGTGCCGCTGCCGTGGGGCGCGCCGCTCGTCAACGGGCTCGCGGTCACCGCAGGCGGGCTCGTCTTCACCGGAGCGATGGACGCCTATTTGCGCGCCTTCGATGCGCGGAGCGGCAGGGAGCTGTGGCAGGGCCGGTTGCCGGTCCCGGGTGTCGCCAATCCCATGACCTATCTCTGGCAGGGCGAGCAATATGTCGCGATCGGCGCCGGCGGCCACTCCGAGGCAGGCACTTCGATCGGCGACAGCGTCGTTGCGTTTCGCCTGGCGCGCCCGGGCGAGGCACCGTCGCTATGGTCGCGCACCATCGATCGTCCCGGCGGACGATTTCTTGCGGCGTCCTCAGTGATCGCGCTCTCGGTCGTCGCGCTTGTGATCGCAAGCCTGCGCTGGCGTCGCCGCCGTCGTATCACGCACTCATGATCGTGTTGTGGATGCGATGCGAACGATGGTTCACATCGCGCGTGCTATTGCACGAAAGCAAGGCCGACGCGCTTGTCGCTGCGCCACACGGGGCGGCAAGTCCGCACGAAATTGTCGCACGAAATCGATAGCTTGAAGCTCTGCGGCAGCGTTGCGGGGCCGTCAAGATCGACGGCAGCGCCGCCGGTCGATATGTTTCTCACCGTGCATGCGATTCCGCTATTTTCAAAGGTGATCCTGCCCCCCTTGAAAACACGGTGACGCTGCGTTGCACGCCTCTCAATCATTCGCGTTCATCCACAATGACCATTGTGAAATAGCGCATAGAAATTACCTTGAACTCAACTCAATACTGGCGCTACTTGCACAGCGCTTCAGACTTCGTTTACCACGTTGACGCGGACAATCTCTCCGCCGACTTTCCTGACAAGCCTTTTATGGCGCTACGCGCCGATGGAGATACTGATGAAGACCATGCTTTCGATTCTGTTCGCTGCAGCGCTCTCGCTGTCGCCCATGCCCGCCAATGCCGTCAAGTGGGACCTCTCGACCATGAGCTGCAAGCAATTCCTGGAGAGCGGCGAAGACAACATCCAAGTCGTACTGACCTGGATGGACGGCTGGTACAAGGGCGATGAGGACAACGCGATCATCGACACCGACGTGTTCATCGAGAACGCCAAGAAGTTCGGCGCCTATTGCGGAAAAAACCCGAACGTCAGCATCGTGACCGCGGCCGACGAGGTGCTCGGCAAGTAACGTTTGCTGTCTCGACATGAGATTCGTCGAGAGCCGCGGTGCGCCTTGCGCTTCAGCGGCTCTCTTCTTTTCTAAGCACCTTCAGCCCTGCAGCATCGCGAATGCGCTCGACACCATCGCAATCGGCTTGTTGTCGGAGGCCGAGAGCAGCGTGACGCGGCCAAAGCTCATGGTGCGCCCGAGCCGCACCACGCGCGCGTCCGCCAGCACGTCCGAGGAGGAGGCTGCGCGCATGAAATGCGTGGTCTGGTCGACCGTGGTCATCGGACGATAGCCGCGGTTGGCGGCGAGGATCGCGATCACCATCGCGGTGTCGGCGAGCGCCATCAGCGCCTGGCCGCAGACCACGCCGCCGTTCCGGCACAGCCGTTCCGAAAACGGCATGCGCAGCAGGGCACCCGGCTGCCAGTCCGGCGCATCGGCTGGCTGCGCGTGCTCGATGCGCTCGACCGAGAGGTCGAGATCCTGGACCCAGGGCGCAAAGACCTCGCCGAGGATGCGTTTGGCCTCAGTGATGCCGAACTCGGCGTCTGGCTGCGTTTGCATTGCTGTCGTTCCCTCCATTGTTGCCGGATGTTTCGCCTCATTCTGCGCGCATCGGCGCGGCAAAGTCACCCGGTCTGGCGCCGATCCCTTCGGCTTGAAAATGCCCGACTTCGCCCGATATGATGGCTCGCTTGGGTACGGGTGGATGATGTTGCGTCGATGTGTCCTGGTCTTTTGTCTGGCTGCGCTCGGCCTCGCGCTGAACGGGTGCACCAGGTGCGGCCCGATCTGGGACGACTGGCTGCATGCGCCGAAATCGTGCAGATCGGACCGGCTCTAGCGGCCAGGCGGCCCCGAGGTCGCGTTCGGCCGCGACAAGGATGACAAGGCGCGGGCGATCCGCGCTCCATGGATGATCAAGGAGTGGATGATGAAGCTTTTCCGTTTCGCCGCGGTGCTGGCCGTGCTGGCGGGACCGGCCTATGCGCAAATGCCCAATCTCAATTTGCTGCAGGAAGGCCCGGGCAAGACCCCCGAGGAGAAGGCCGCGGACGCCGAGCGTGAAAAGGCCTACAAGGAAACGCTGAAGAAGATTCCGGACTCCAAGGCGTCCAACGATCCCTGGGGCGGCATGCGCTCCGATCCGCCGAAGCAATCGGCGGCGCCGAAGGCCTCGGCCGCGACCAGCGCGCCGAAGAAGAAATCCGGCACAGCGGCCAATTGACCTGCCGCCGCTCGGGGGCGGTTGACGCCTCCGGGTGGGACTCCTCTTTGCCCTGCCGGCCTCCTACATCTCGCAAGAGAGTATTGCGTAGAGGAGGACGGAACATGGCCGATCGTCCGCGGGATCTCGCCGAACGGATGGCGCGCCAGCGCAAGATGGGCGGCAAGCCGGATTATGCGACCGGCGACGGCTATCTGCGCGAGACCTTCACGCTGCCGCGCGCAGCGGCACGGGCAAGGGCGGAGGCCTTCTTCGCCCGCTACCCCAAGGCCGGCTATATGAGCGCGGTCGAGACCTGGCGCGAATTGCCCGGCGGCGACATCGAATTCACCATGCGGCGGCTGCCCAGCGCGGATTAGAGCATGATCCGGACCCGAAGGGCCGCGTTAGCGCAAAGCGTGCAGCGGCTTTCCGGGAAGATCATGCTCAAACAAGAGCCTAACGCGCGATGACGATTCATCCTGATCGCATCGCGCTTTAGGGTCTCACCTTTTCGATCGTTTCTGCGACGATGCGGATCCGGAATACGGGCTCCTTGGTCTCGTCCAGCAGCTCCATGTGCCATTCGGAATTTTGCTGGAGCTTGCGGGCGATGCCGGCGGCCATGTCGGCGCAGACGCTGGTCATCTCCTTCCAGGCCGAATCGCGATCGGCAAATTCGCTCGCCTGGTCCGCGCAGCCGGAATAACGGCCGTTCCGGATTCGAAAGAAGTAGAGCGGCATGGCTGGCACCGATCACGCGTAACGGCCCAACCCCCAAGGCCACGGGCGCGCAGTGCAATCCCAAACCCCGGTCAGATCAATTCCGGGCGGCTACGGGATACACCCCGCTGATCTCACCCAGACTGACGGGTGTTCAGGCCGTCTTGCGCTCGATGGCCTTCAGCTCGCGGTCGATGCGCAGCTGCACCCGCCGGATCGCCAACAGGTCGATCTTCGTCTCGGTTCTGCCGGTCTTGATTTGGTCGCCGATGCGGAACTGCCACTGCCAGATACCGGGAACTGCCGTCTTGGCGACGGTGAACTCGACGCCCCTGTGATTCATGGTCACCTCCCACGATTCACCTTCCATGCCTGCAACATGTTGGGCGTCATCTTATTCCCGGGACAAGTGAAATCTGTCGGTAAGTCCTGAACCGCTGACGGAAACCGCGAGGGCACGCACTCCGAAGCAAATGAGGTCGGATTCGGCGCCGCTTGCGCGCCGCCCCGGAACTCTGTTCATGGTCGGAGAACCACGGAGCAATCCGCGCGCGACGGCATGTGCCTTGCTTGGCCTCATGACGGCAAGCAACCATGGGCGCCCTCATGCTCGGAATTCCCCGCCGCTACTCTCACTTCGTCTTCGGCATCATCCAGTCCGGACTGACCTCGCTGATCGCGGCAGGCATCGCCAGCCTTCCCGCAGGCAGCGCGATGGTCTTCCTCGGGCACTGGATGGTGTCGTGGCTGATCGCATGGGCCGCGATGCTGCCGATCGTGCTGCTGGCTGCGCCCGCGATCCGCGCCGTCTCGCTGCGGCTGACGCGGGAGGAGCGGGAGCTGCGAACCGGTAGCTATGAAAAAACCCCGCCTGGGGAGAGCCAAGCGGGGCAAAGAGTTGTTGGAGGCTGAGGTGCTGGGCTGCAACACCATAGCCAAGAAACCCTAACCGGTTCGACTTACGTCAGCCTGACAGGGGGCCAAATCGGAGCGGGGGCCGGCGTCACGTTCGTCGCGCCGCCTTCGTCCATGCCCGCAAACAGAAAACCCCGCTCGCGGGGAGCGGGGTCGTCGGCTGGGTATGGAGACCCGGTGTTGGTCCACCGGGCACGACGAGACTAGGCGATCAGGCTTACACGCGCCTGACGGTGTCAGTGGGGAAGTCGCGATCGCGAGGCCGCAGACTAGCCTCGCGCCCGTCCCAATTTCGACATCCGGCCGCACAACTGGCGACACACGGGTCGGCAAGATTCCACACCGTCCGGCGCAGCCATGGGGGAAACGTGGCGCGGCGGCAACGGGGTGGCATCATGGATAACGTAGAGCGGTCTTTCGCCGCCGCGACGGCGGCTGGCTTCGTCGTGCTGGTGATCGGCCTCGTGCTGCTGGCGCTGCTGTAAGGCGGCATCAAGCGCAGAGTGCCGGGAGGCGCCGGGGTCCGCGCCTGCACGCTTCGCCGATGGATGAATCGGCACCGGCCTTTCAAAAATTGGAAAATAACCCCATGCACAGTAGGCTGTGGGGCGATTTCGTCATTCCATCAATGACTTATCTTGGGTATTTAGATACCATAATCGCGCGATATCCTCAAATCCCGGCGCGCGATTGCCGGGCTCCCGCGAGGTCAACGGCAGCCGCTCGCCGCCATCTTCGGCCCGTGTTGCGAACCGCGGGGACGGCGGCTGTCTCCCGCTCGCCGTCGTGGGCCTTAGTGGACCTTGATCTCGCCGAGAGGCAACCGCAGCTCGGCGGCGCGCTCGTCACGGTCCTTCTTGCGAAACTCGTTCTCCTTGCGCTCGAACTTGATCATCTCCTCCTGCGCGGCCTCCAGGAGTTGGTTGCGCCTGATGGCGCCGTGGTGTGTGTCTTCAGTCATGACAGGGGTCCCCAGAGTTGCGGTCCCATCCCGAAGAAGGCCACAGACCGCGAAAAGGTTCGGTGCCTCAGGATTAAGGATTTATGACGGCGCCAAGATCCGTGCGTCTTTGATGCGCGTCAGTTTCGGACGAAGATCCCATAGTGCCAGAGCAGAGGCTCACAGCGTTCATGCCGAGGGCAAATGCGCGTGCGCTCTGATCAGGACGCCGCGCCAACGAAAAGCGACGATCGCGCTTACCCGCTCCGCAGCAATGATTGCGTGCATGGCCTAAACCGAAAGAGGCCGCCGAGGCGGCCCTCGGCGGCTTTCCATCTGCTAGCCTGCCAGAGCATGACCCGAAGGGCCGCGTTAGCGCAAAGTGTGCAGCGGTTTTTCTTCGCGATAAACGCGAAACGCGTTTGCGCGGAGATCATGCGCAAACAATAATCTAAAGCGCGATGACGATTCCTCGTCATCTCATTGCGCGTTAGTGGCAGGGCTTGCCAAGCATCTGCGCGTGCCGGCTGTGGCAGCCGTCGTGCAATTTCTTCGTAGTTTTTGCGCCGACTTTCGGAGCGCCCGATGACATTGGAGTGTTCGATGCCTGCGCTTGCGCCGAGGCCGAGCCGGCGAAGATGGCCAGCGCCACAACGATCTTGAGAACTGACTTCATCACGCCTCCTGGATTTCAATGGTACGAAACATAACGCTACATATATTAGCGTTACATAACGTAGCATTCGAACAAGAGGTCAGGTGAAACGCAAATTAGGACAGTGCTACGAACAGTAGTTGCCCGGAATCCACTTGGCATCTGGACACCGGTACGGTGGCGCCCGCCGGGGCTGGAATTTCATCCCGAAACGAGATTGCAACCGGCAAGGGGTCGCTGAAGGGCGGCCCCTTTCGATTCAGGCACAAGCAGACGGGGGATTGGGACAGCGCAAAGAACATATTGCGAACCTAGAACAAATGGGGTACATTACTTTTATCGTCGGCCCGCCCTCTCAATCGTTTGTCCCCCTAGCGAATCCTCGTCATAAGGAGCACGACCCAATGTCCGCCACTGCCCTGCGTATCGTCGAAGGATCTTCCATGGACAAGAGTAAAGCCCTGGCTGCCGCGCTCTCTCAGATCGAGCGCCAGTTCGGCAAGGGCTCGGTGATGAAGCTCGGCAAGAACGATCGCTCCATGGACATCGAGGCGGTGTCCTCCGGCTCGCTCGGGCTCGATATCGCGCTCGGCATCGGCGGCCTGCCCAAGGGGCGCATCGTCGAGATCTACGGGCCGGAATCCTCGGGCAAAACCACGCTGGCGCTGCATACGGTGGCGGAAGCGCAGAAGAAGGGCGGCATCTGCGCCTTCATCGACGCCGAGCACGCGCTCGATCCGGTCTATGCCCGCAAGCTCGGGGTCAACATCGACGAGCTGCTGATCTCGCAGCCCGACACCGGCGAGCAGGCACTGGAGATCTGCGACACCTTGGTGCGCTCCGGCGCGGTCGACGTGATGGTGATCGATTCGGTCGCGGCGCTGGTGCCGAAGGCCGAGCTCGAGGGCGAGATGGGCGATGCGCTGCCAGGTCTGCAGGCTCGCCTGATGAGCCAGGCGCTGCGCAAGCTCACGGCCTCCATCAACAAGTCCAACACCATGGTGATCTTCATTAACCAGATCCGCATGAAGATCGGTGTGATGTACGGCTCGCCCGAGACCACCACCGGCGGCAACGCGCTAAAATTCTACGCCTCCGTCCGCCTCGACATCCGCCGCATCGGCGCGATCAAGGAGCGCGACGAAGTCGTCGGCAACACCACGCGCGTGAAGGTGGTGAAGAACAAGCTGGCGCCGCCCTTCAAGCAGGTCGAGTTCGACATCATGTATGGCGAGGGCGTCTCCAAGATGGGCGAGATCCTCGATCTCGGCGTCAAGGCCGGCATCGTCGAGAAGTCCGGCGCCTGGTTCTCCTATGACAGCCAGCGCCTCGGCCAGGGCCGCGAGAACGCCAAGGCGTTCTTGAAGGGCAACCCCGACATCACCGCCAAGATCGAGACCTCGATCCGCCAGAACTCCGGCCTGATCGCCGAGCAGATTCTCGCCGGCACCCCGGAGCGCGACGCCGACGGCGAGGAGCCGGCGGAGGAGTAAGCCTTAAAGCAGTTGAGTTTTCGCGAGGAGCGGGCGCTGAGGACGTTGAGTTGCCGACGTCGTCAGTGCCCGTTTCGTTTTGCGTGAGGGCGGGGCGTCGGGGCTATGAAGCGTGTGATCTTGACCAGTTCGTCCGGCGTTGGTCTCACCTATGCCGGTCGTGCTGACATGGTCGTCCCCTTGATCTTTCGGTTCGTTTGGGGGCCACTGCCTACGTCGCATCACCTCGAGGATTACCTCACGGGAGGCTACTACAGAGGCGATCCGGAAGTGCGGTGGTCCGATCTTGTGGGCCGGTTGCCTCAGACCGGTCTCGCGCACAAGGAGACTGGCCTGGTTTGGTTTTGCGAGACCTATGGTGTCGATCTCATCGAGCTGTGGTTCGACCCTGAGCCTAACAGTCAATTGCAATTGATCTGGATCCTCGACTATTTGCGGTCCCATCCATCGATCACCGATCGTCTGAGATTGCGACGTGTCAATTTCGATCTACGCGAAGCGGACGGCTCGCAGCTTCGCGATCGTACGGTGCGGGAATCGGAGGTCGCGGACGGCGACTTCGAGATAGCCAACATGGCCTGGGAGGCCTATCGGGCGCAGACGCCTGAACTTTGCTTCGGGCTACTGGGGAGGGATTTGCCTAGGCTGCCCTTCCTGAAGCCGGCCCTGGAAGCATTGCTGGCAGAACTGCCGGCGCCGACGACGGGGCTGGGGGCGACCGAGACGCGGCTTCTCGAACGCATCGCGGCAGGACACAATCGGACCGATGAGTTGTTTCGGCCGGGCGCGCTCGGGACACGCGTGTTCGATCAGTGGGAGTTGAGCCCATTGCTCGAAGGGCTCGCATTCGGCCCGGCACCCGCGGTCACTGGGCCGGACGGCAAGCTGGCGACACTCGATCCGGACAATGCGCGAAGTCGCAACGCCGCCTTTCGCCGGAGCCGGCTGTCGCTGACAGAATTTGGGCAAGCGGTCCTTGAAGGCCGGGAGGATTTCCGCCGCTACAACCCGATTCGGCGCTGGTGGGGCGGTACGCTTCTCACCAATGAACGATTGTGGCGCTGGGATACGCGGAGCCGCTCGCTGGTCGAACCCTAAAGCGCGATGAGTTGAGATTTGATCACCGCAACGACAGAGGTGCACTCCCTCTCCCGCCTGCGGGAGAGGTAAAACGAGCCGCAGGTGCCGTAGGGTGAGCAAATGCGGGCAAGCGCCTGGCCCATTATATTTCAACGCGCACAAAGGTGGTGGGCACGCTTCGCCTTCGCTCTCTCGAGCTACGGCGGAGCTTTGCCCACCCTACGAAGCCGCTACTCTGCCGCCTCCGCGTAATCGCTCACCGGCGGGCAGGAGCACACAAGGTTACGATCGCCATAGACGTTGTCGACGCGCCCGACCGGGCTCCAATATTTGTCAGTGCGCGAGACGCCGTCGGGGAAGCAGCCTTCGGCGCGGGTATAGGCGCGATTCCACGCATCGTCGGCGATGTCGTGCACGGTGTGCGGGGCATTGCGCAGCGGCGAGGCCGCGATCTCAAAGCGTCCGGCCTCGACCTCGGCGATCTCCTTCCGGATCGCGATCATGGCGTCGCAGAACCGGTCCAGCTCGGCCTTCGATTCCGACTCGGTCGGCTCGATCATCAGCGTGCCCGGCACCGGGAAGCTCATGGTCGGCGCGTGGAAGCCGTAATCGATCAGGCGTTTTGCGATGTCGTCCACCGTGACGCCCGACGTCGTCTTCAGCGGACGGGGATCGACGATGCACTCATGGGCGACACGGCCCTTGGCGTTCTTGTAGAGCACCGGGAAATGCGGATCGAGGCGTGCTGCGATGTAATTGGCGTTCAGGATCGCGATCTCGGTCGCACGCTTCAACCCTTCACCGCCCATCATCAAGATGTAGATGTAGGAGATGGTGAGGATCGAGGCCGAGCCGAACGGCGCGGCCGAGACCGGGCCGACCGGGGCGTCCGCCTTTGTTGCGGGATGGCCGGGGAGGAAGGGTGCGAGATGCGCTCTTACGCCGATCGGGCCCATGCCGGGGCCGCCGCCGCCATGCGGGATGCAGAAGGTCTTGTGTAGGTTGAGGTGGCTGACGTCGGCGCCGTAATCGCCGGGCCGGGACAGGCCGACCTGCGCGTTGAGGTTGGCGCCGTCGAGATACACCTGGCCGCCGTGGCCATGCACGATGTCGCAGATCTCGCTTATGTGCTCCTCGAACACGCCATGCGTCGAGGGATAGGTGATCATGACGGCGGCGAGATCGCTCGAATGCTTCTCCGCCTTGGCGCGGAGATCATTGACGTCGACGTCGCCATTCTTCTCGCAGGCGACCACCACCACCTCCATGCCAACCATCGCGGCCGAGGCCGGGTTGGTGCCGTGGGCGGAGGAGGGGATCAGGCAGATCTTGCGCTGGCTCTGTCCGCGCGCGGCATGATAGGCACGGATCGCGAGCAGGCCGGCATATTCGCCCTGCGCGCCCGAATTCGGCTGCAGCGAGATCGCGTCATAGCCGGTGATGTCGCACAACCACTTTTCCAGCAGCGCGAACAGCGCGTGATAGCCGGCGGCCTGCTCCCGCGGAGCGAACGGGTGCAGCGTCGCAAACTCCGGCCAGGTCAGCGGCATCATCTCGGTGGTCGCGTTCAGCTTCATGGTGCAGGAGCCGAGCGGAATCATCGCACGGTCGAGCGCGAGGTCGCGATCACTGAGCTTGCGCATGTAGCGCAGCATCTCGGTCTCCGAGCGATGCGCGTGGAACACTGGATGGGTGAGGAACGTGGTGGTGCGCTTCAACTCGTCCGGCAGCGCTTCGCGCGTCTCGGCGTCGATCTCGGCATAGGCGAGCATGCCGCCAAAGGCGCGCCAGACCGCTTCCACCGTCGCAGGCGTCGTGGTCTCGTCGAGCGCGATGCGCAGCGCCGTCTCACCGATTCCAAGATTGATCTTCTCGGCAGCCGCGCGCGCGACGATCTCGGCGCGCTTGGCGCCGGCATCGACGCAGAGCGTGTCGAAGAAGCTGTCCGACAACGGCGCAAAGCCGAGCTTGCGCAGGCCCGCGGCGAGCACCGCGGCGCGGCGGTGCACGTTGCGTGCGATCTGCGTCAGGCCCTCGGGGCCATGATAGACCGCATACATCGAGGCGATCACGGCGAGCAGCACCTGCGCGGTACAGATGTTGGAGGTCGCCTTCTCGCGGCGGATGTGCTGCTCGCGAGTCTGCAGCGCGAGCCGATAGGCCGGCATCCCGCGCGAATCCACGGAGAGACCGACGATGCGGCCGGGCAGCGAGCGCTTCAGCGCATCGCGCACCGCCATATAGGCCGCATGCGGTCCGCCATAGCCCATGGGAACGCCGAAGCGCTGCGCCGAGCCGATCGCGATGTCGGCACCTAGCTCGCCGGGCGAGGCCAGCAGCGTCAGCGCGAGCAGGTCGGCGGCAACGATCGCAAGTGCACCCTTGGCCTTCAGCGCCGCGATCGCGGGCCGCAAGTTCCGCACGGCGCCCGAAGAGCCCGGATATTGCAGCAGCGCACCAAGAACGTCACTCTTGTCGAGATCGGTGAGGGGATCGCCGACGATCAAATTCCAGCCCAGCGGCTCGGCGCGGGTGCGCATCACCGCGAGCGTCTGCGGATGCACGTCCCTGTCGACGAAGAAGGCTTTTGCCTTCACCTGCGAGTGCCGCTCGGCGAGCGCCATGGCTTCGGCCGCCGCGGTCGCCTCATCCAGCAGCGAGGCGTTGGCGACATCGAGCCCGGTGAGATCGCAGATCATGGTCTGGAAGTTGAGCAGCGCTTCCAGCCGGCCCTGGCTGATCTCGGGCTGGTAGGGCGTGTACGCCGTGTACCAGGCCGGGTTCTCCAAGATGTTGCGCTGGATCACCGCGGGCAGGATCGTGCCGGAGTAGCCTTGGCCGATCAGCGAGGTGAAGACCTGGTTCTGCCGCGCCAGCTCGGCCATATGCGCAATCGCCTCGGGCTCGCTCAACGGCTTGCCGAGATCGAGCGGGGCGGCCTGCCGGATCGAGGCCGGCAGCGTCTCCGCCATCAGCGCGTCGACGCTCTTGGCGCTGACGGCCTCGAGCATCGCGGTGACGTCGCCTGCCGAGGGGCCGATGTGGCGGCGAACGAAGCTTGAGGCGGCCTCACCATTGGATTTGCGGTGCGCGGTCATCATTGGATCCTCGCTCTAAATTTCGCTGTCATGCCCGCCTTGTGCGCACTTGCGCACTGGGGCGGGGCATCCAGTAAACGCAGGCGTCACGGCTTGAACCGAGACGCTGCGGCGTACTGGATCGTCCGCCTTCGCGGACGATGACAGTGAGTGTGTTGTGACGGCTTGGGTCTGCTTCATCTCACGCCGTATGTGCCTTGTACGCAGCTTCATCCATGAGGCCGCCGAGCTCGCTTTTGTCGGCGATCTTGATCTTGAAGAACCAGGCCGCGCCTTGCGCATCCGAGTTCACCAGCGCCGGCTCGGCGGCGAGTGCGGGGTTGATCTCAAGCACTTCGCCCGAGACCGGGGCGTAGACGTCGGAGGCGGCCTTGACGGATTCCACGACGGCGGCAGCTTCCGCCTTCTTCAGCACGCGGCCGAGCTTGGGCAGTTCGACGAACACGACGTCGCCGAGCTGCTGCTGCGCGTAGTCGGTGATGCCGACGGTGGCGACATCGCCCTCGATGGCGAGCCATTCATGGTCGGAGGTGTACAGCGTCGTGGTCATTGTCGAATCCTCAGCGTTTGTAGGTGTTTTTGACGAAGGGCATGGCGGCGACCTGCAAGGGCAGTCGCTGGCCGCGCACTTCGGCGAACAACTTGGTGCCGAGCGCGCTCGATGCGGTGGGGACGTAGCCCATCGCCACTGGCGCGTTCAGGCTCGGGCCGAAGCCGCCCGATGTGACCTTTCCGATCGGCTCGCCCGCCGTCGCATCCGCAAACAGCAGCGCACCCTCGCGCACCGGCGCCCGCCCCTCGGCACGCAGGCCGACGCGGCG
>NZ_PSRT01000109.1 GCF_004212635.1 Bradyrhizobium genosp. SA-3
GTGGGCCGCCGTGAGCGCCGGGGACCGGCAGCGTGTTGGCCTGCGGCAGCCTGGTCGGTGGCGCAGCGGTTGGCGCAACAGTCGGAGCGACATTCGCCGGCGTCGCGGCAGGCGCTCCAGGTCTAGCCGTAGGTCTAGCCGTCGGCTGGATGGCCGCACTCGGCGGCATCGGCGCCTTGCCCTGCTGGATCAGGGCAGCGCGCTGGACGACGGCCTGTGGCACCGCTGGACCTGCCGGGTTGGCGCGTCCGGCAACGGCTGGCGCCAGATTGCCCAGCGCGGGCGCCGCGCCCGTCGGCGCGGGCGCCGGACGGTTGATCACGGTATTGATGACCGTGGTGTTGTGGATGTTCTGGTAGATGATGTTGTTCGGCGGCGGCGCGACATAGACCGGCGGCTGGACGAACGCCGGGATCGGCACGAACACCGGCTGCGGCAGCACGAACAGGCCGACCACCGGCAGCGGCGGCGGCAGCGCGACGAAATCCGGCGGCGGCGGCGGCAGATAGTAGACCGGCGGAGGCGGTGGCGGCGCGAAGCCGAAATCGGGGTCGCTGAAATACAGCACGGGGCGATCGACATAGACCACCTCCTCCGGCGGCGGTGGCGGCACGTCGTAGTCGATCATAGCAAAGCTCGGCGGCGGTTCCGCCGGCGCGGTGAGGATCGCAAGGCGCCGGCGCGCATCCGCCGCATGCGGCCCGCGCGGATAGCGGCGCAGATACGACCAGTACGCTTCGGGCGTGTCGGTCCGGTAGGTCCGCCGCCAGGTGATGGCTTCGCGGCGCGCCGCGACGATCGCCATCACGCGCTTTGCGAGCGGATCATTCGGATAGGCCGCGAGAAATTCCTCATAGGCCGGCAGCGTGTCGCGCTCGAGCGCGGCGGCATAAGCATCCTGCACGCCGAGATCGCGGATCGGCTTGTTGCGAATCGCGGCGACCTGGTCGGGCGCGGCCTCCGGCGGTGGCGCGTCCGGCCCACGCTCGAAGAACGAAAATGGGGCGGTGATCTTTTGCTCGTTCCAGGGCACCTGCGCGCCCTTGCTGGCCTCGTTGACGCGCAGGCGGACGCGATCGAACACCTCGGGCAGCGGCAGGCCGCCGGTGCGGATCATCTCGGCGAGCGACTGCGCATAGATGCCGTAGGGGCCCGGCTCCTCCGGCGCCACCGTGCCCGGCGCCGCATTGAAGGCAATCAGCATGTTCGCCTCGGGCTCGACCAGCGCAAGGCCACTCGCGATCGGCTGGCCACCTTCGATGAAGGGCTGCGCGCGGGCGGCATCGAGCACGACGATGTTGGCCTTGAGCGGAATGGCGGCGAGCTGGCGGACATAGTCGCTGACGCGCAAGGCCTCGGTCGGAATGTCGGTGTCGCGGGTGATGTTGGAATCGACCGGGATGAAATAATTCTCGCCGGCAAGCTGCACGCCATAGCCGGCGAGATAAATCATCGCGACGGTGCCGGGGCCGGAGGCCTGCGCCTTCTGGATGAAATCGCGAAAACTCTTGCGCAGCGTGTCGCCGTCGAGATCGCGCGCGCCGACGACGTCGAAGCCCGCCGCTTGCAGCGTTTGCGCAATCAGGCCGGCATCGTTCGCGGTGGTCGCCAGCGGCGATTTGGCATAGGCACCGTTGCCGACCACGAGCGCGATGCGCTTCTCCTGCTGCTGGGCGCGCACGGGTCCCGGCGCGCCGGCGGCAAGGGCCACGATCGGCAGGAGAAGGCAAATGAAGACTTTGAGCGTCCCACGCATGGCTTGCTTGCCCGCTATTGTTGTTGAGGTGCCACCACGCATGAGGCGCGCAGCCGGCTGAACGGCGGTTGAACGAAAAGCTCGGATTGAGGCGGCGGCATGGCCACGTCGCTGCTGCCGTCAGCTCCAGATCATCCTCAAGTCAGCTTCAAGTCAGCTTCGAAACGGCGCAAGGCTCCTTCAAGTCCCGACCCTGTGCGATCAGATCGTCGTGCAGCGCACCTCACTCCACAGCTTGCAGCTCGGCGAGCTTCGTCCGCGCGGTCGCCTCGTCCAGCGCAACGAGTTCGGCCGGCCCGGGATTGGCGTCTCCTGCCGTCGCCACGGAAACGACGGCAAGCCCGGCCAAGCCGCCTACGATCGCGCCGCCGGTCGCGGCATCGTGCCTGGGGCTGCTCTTGATGAGGTAGAAGTGCGTCCGGCCGGCTTCCATCACGATCTCGCGCTTGGTGTCGCCCGGAAACATCAGCTCCGTCACCAGCAATTCGTGGCGACCCGCCGGCCGATCGGCATAGGCGTATTTCCCAGCCACGACTTTGCCGAGCGGCGCACCATCGAGCTTCACCTCGCAGGCGCAGATCGCCATGCTGAGGCCATTCCTCTTGTCCTGGAGCACGACGACGCGCGAGTGCCCGGCGCGCGGAGGCCCGACCTTTTTCGACACAGAGGCAAAGTCGGTTCCAACCTGATCGCTGACACAGCCCGCCAGCATCGCACCAACGGCCAACAACAACGCGCCCCGCAGCAGCATCGCACACCCCAGCCCATTCCCCGGGGCGCATGCTAGCTGGAATCAGCGACAGGTTGCAACCACATCCCACGACCACTGCGTGGATCGCGCAGACCGGGTGTCAGAGCTGCTGCACGTCGACCACGCCCGCGACCGCCTTGATCGCGCCGGCGACCTGCGGCGAGACCTTGAAGCGGCCGGGCAGCTTCATCTCCACCTCGGTCTCGAGGTCGAGCATCATCACCAGCGAGACCTCGCCGTCGCCGTTGGAGCGCGGCGCGATGCCGGGACTGCCGATCTTCGGCGCGGCACCGTTCGCGGGCGCCATCTCGGGTCCGGCGAGACGCTTGGCGATCGATTCCAGCGGCTTGGTGTCGCGCAGGAAGATGCGCAAGCCCTTTTGCGTTTTGGCGGCGGCGTCATCCAGCGGCTCGGCATGCAGCACGCGGGCACGGACGTCCTCGCCCTGGAGCTCGGCGCCGAGCTGGAGCAGCACGGCGGCGCCCGGCTCCAGCACGTCGCGATATTGCGCGAGACCTTCGGAAAACAGCACCGCCTCGAAATGGCCCGTGGGATCGGACAGACCCATGATGCCCATCTTGTTGCCGGTCTTGGTGCGCCGCTCCATGCGCGAGACCACGGTGGCCGCGACCTTGCCGGCGGTGGCGCCGGTCTTCACCGCGCGCGAGAACTCGGCCCAGCTCTGCACCCGCAGGCGCTTCAGCACCGTGGCGTAATCGTCCAGCGGATGTCCCGACAGGAAGAAGCCGATCGCGTCATATTCGCGGCGCAGCCGCTCGGCCGGCAGCCACGGCTCGACCTGCGGCAGCATGATGCTGGGCGCATCCGCCGCGCCGCCGAACATGTCGTTCTGGCCGATCGTGGCGGCCTCGTGCGCGCGCTGGCAGGCGGCCAGAATCGAGTCCGCGCCGGCGAAGACGCGCGCCCGGTTCGGCTCCAGCGTGTCGAAGGCGCCGGCGGCGGCGAGGCTCTCGATGATGCGCTTGTTGATCGCGCGCGGATTGACCCGCGCGGCGAAGTCGGCGAGCGAGGTGAAGAGACCGTTCTTCGTGCGCTCCTCGATGATCTGGTCGATCGCCTGGATGCCGACGCCCTTCAGCGCGGCGAGCGCGTAGTAGATCGTCTTCTCGCCGACCTCGAAGGTCGCACCCGAGCGATTGATGTTCGGCGGCTCGACCTTGATGCCGAGGCGCTGCGCCTCGGAGCGAAATTCGGAAAGCTTGTCGGTGTTGTTGAGATCGAGCGTCATCGACGCCGCGATGAACTCCACCGGATAATGCGCCTTCATGTAGGCGGTGTGATAGGACACCAGCGCATAGGCGGCCGCGTGGCTCTTGTTGAAGCCGTAGTCGGCGAACTTCGCCAGCAGCTCGAAGATGGTCTCGGCCTGCCCTTTCGGCACGCCGTTCTTCACCGCGCCCGCGACGAAGATGTCGCGCTGCTTGTCCATCTCGGCGCGGATCTTCTTGCCCATGGCGCGGCGCAACAGGTCGGCGTCGCCGAGCGAATAGCCCGACATCACCTGCGCGATCTGCATCACCTGTTCCTGGTAGATGATGACGCCGAAGGTCTCTTTCAGGATCGGCTCCAGCACGGGGTGCAGATATTCCGGCTCCTCGTCGCCGTGCTTGCGCGCGCAATAGGTCGGGATATTCGCCATCGGACCCGGGCGATAGAGCGCCACCAGCGCGATGATGTCCTCGAAACGGTCGGGCCGCATGTCGATCAGCGCGCGCCGCATGCCCTGGCTTTCAACCTGGAACACACCGACCACGTCGCCGCGCGCCAGCATCTGGTAGCTCTCGGCATCGTCGATCGGCAGCGTCGCGAGATCGACGTGGATGTTGCGCGGCTTGAGCAGCTTGCAAGCAACGTCGAGCACGGTCAGCGTCTTCAGGCCGAGGAAGTCGAATTTGACGAGGCCCGCCGGCTCGACCCATTTCATGTTGAACTGGGTCACCGGCATGTCGGATTTCGGATCGCGGTAGAGCGGCACGAGTTCGCTCAAGGGGCGATCGCCGATCACGATGCCGGCCGCATGCGTCGAGGCGTGACGGGTGAGGCCTTCGAGGCGCTGGGCGATGTCGAAGGCGCGCGCCACCACCGGGTCTTCGTCGCGGAACGCCTGGAGCTTCGGCTCGCTCTCGATCGCAGCCGCCAGCGTCACCGGCGCAGCCGGATTCTGCGGCACCAGTTTTGTGAGTTTGTCGACCTGGCCGTAGGGCATCTGCAGCACGCGGCCGACGTCGCGCAGCACGCCGCGCGCCTGCAGCGTACCGAAGGTGATGATCTGCGCGACCTGGTCGCGGCCGTAGCGCTGCTGCACGTACTGGATCACCTCGCCGCGGCGATCCTGGCAGAAGTCGATGTCGAAGTCCGGCATCGAGACGCGCTCGGGATTGAGGAAGCGCTCGAACAGCAGGCCGAACTTGATCGGATCGAGGTCGGTGATGGTCAGCGCCCACGCGACCAACGAGCCTGCGCCGGAGCCGCGGCCCGGCCCGACCGGAATGCCTTGCGACTTCGCCCATTTGATGAAGTCCGACACGATCAGGAAGTAGCCCGCGTATTTCATGCGCATGATGACGTCGAGCTCGAAGGCAAGCCGTTTGGCGTATGTCTCCTCCGTCGTGCCCTGCGACAGGCCGTGGACGCGCAGGCGGTTGGCGAGCCCCTCCTCCGCCTGGCGCTTCAATTCGGCGGCCTCGACCGCGCCCGCATCCGAGCTCGATGCGGCGCCGACGGTGAAGAACGGCAGGATCGGCTTGCGCGTCATCGGTCGGAACGAGCAGCGCTCGGCGATCTCCACCGTCGAGGCCAGCGCCTCCGGAATGTCGGCGAACAGCACCGCCATCTCGGCACGGGTCTTGAAGCGGTGATCAGGCGTGAGCTGCTCGCGCTCGGTCTCGGCGATCAGTCGCCCGCCGGCGATGCACAACAGCGCGTCGTGCGCCTCGTAATCGTCGGTCGCGGCGAAATATGGCTCGTTGGTCGCGACCAGCGGCAGGCCTTTGGCATAGGCGATGTCGATCAGGCCGCTCTCGATGCGGCGTTCCTTGTCGGTGTTGTGGCGCTGCAATTCGATGTAGAGGCGGTCGCCGAACAGGCTGGCGAGACGTTCGCAGCGCAACGCCGCAATTTCGGCCTGACCGGTGGCAAGCGCCAGCGAGATCGGTCCGTCCGGACCGCCGGTGAGCGCGATCAGACCCTCGGTCTCGCCTTCGAGCCAGTCGAACTTGATGTGGGAGGCATGGGTGTCGGGCGTCTCCAGGAACGCCCGCGAGTTCAGCCGCATCAGGCTGCGATAGCCGCGCTCCTGCGCCGCCAGCAGCACCACGCGCGACGGCCCCAGCGCGTTGCGCGCATTCGGATCCTGGTCGCCGAAATCGATTGCCAGCTCGCAGCCGACGATCGGCTGGATGCCGGAACCCGCCATCTTGTCGGAGAATTCCAGCGCACCGAACATGTTGTCGGTGTCGGTCAGCGCCAAGGCCGGCTGGTGGTCCTTCTTGGCGAGCTCGGCAAGCTTGGCGATCTTGATCGAGCCCTTGAGCAGCGAATAGGCCGAGTGAACGTGAAGGTGGACAAATCCGGCGCTCGGCATGGTCGCGTAACGGCCTCTTGCAGGTGAGATGGAGCGGTCGTCAGCTCCTCAAGGCATTATGCACTCGCCCGGCCGACTCGCCTCCCGATGGTGGGGTGTGGCGCCGCGAGAGTCCACGCCGGAGCGGCCAATCCGCCGCGTCGTCCCGCTTTTCCCCAACCGCGCCTCCTCAGAGCTGCGGAATCACCTGGGCCCAGATCGCGATCATCCCGACGAACAGCGTGATCGACGCCAGTGCAGCCGCTTCTTCCACGAAAACCCTGAACATGTCTCGCTCCCTTGCTAGAACATATGAAGAACATTGTTCTCATTTCGTTCTCAGGAGTCAAGCCGTCTGAACCATTCCGCAAGGGCATGGTTAACTTGTTGAACTCGAACAATAAAAAAGCCCCGGCGCAAGGCCGGGGCTTTCGACGTCGCTCGAATTGAGCGATCAGTCTCAGTAGCGCGCGATAGGCATGCCGCCGAACTTGTAGTTCAGGCGGACGAGGCCCATGTCGACGTCCTGACGGATGCGCTCCGTGCCAGCGAAGCCGGCGAACGTCACGTCCTTGTCGGCCAGGAAGATGTGGTTGTACTCGACGCCAACCGACCAGTTCGGCGCGAAGCCGTACTCGAGGCCGGCGCCAACAGTTCCACCCCAGCGGGTGTCGCTGGTCGACGCGAGCAGCCCGCCGCCGAGGTCGGAGATCTCGTACTTGTCGCTGACCACAGCCGCACCGCCCTTGACGTAGAGCAGGACGTTGTTCCAGGCATAACCGACCTGGCCGGTGATCAGGCCGAACGCATCGATCTTGGTGCGGTTGCGGGTGGCGAACAGCGCGCTGACATTGTCGCCGGAGAAGTCGGCCCAGTTGCCCTGGCCTTCCACGCCGAACACGAACTGGCCGGACTGCCAGCGATAGCCGATCTGACCACCGACCGTGCCGCCGGTCGCATCGTGCGAACCTTCGCGGCCGACGCCAACGAAATCCCAGGTGGTGCGAGCCGAACCGCCGCCGCCGTTGATGCCGATGTAGAAGCCGCTCCAGTCGTACACGGCAGCAATCGCCGCGGGCGGAGCTTTGGTGTAGGGCCGCGCCGCGAGGTCAGCAGCCAGCGCCGGCGCAGCCGCGCTGAGCGCGATCAGGCTGACAGCGGCAAGCAACAAATTCTTCTTCATTTGATTCCCGTTCCAGTTTCTTCAGAAGGCCCCCGGGCCGTAGCGTCGTCATATCAGCGATCGACGGAATTGCTGTAACTTCGACGCAACAGTTAGGGCCAAAGGGCCGCGCTTCATTAATGAACGTTTAGCAGAGCGCGTGGGAAACCCTATGAAACAAGTGTTTTCTGTAGTTCCAATGTCGACAACACGACATAAACTGCACGCACGCGTAACAACGTCGCGCGCACATTCGCGTGATTGGAGAATCCAGATGCGGGCCCAAGTTAATCTCCCCATTGTCGCCACATTTTTTCTCGGGCTCGCCACATTTGCGCTCGCGCTCAGCGCAAGCACGCCGGCGCTCGCCTTCGGCAAGAATCATCCATTCTGCCTCACCGGCGATGAATGGCCGGGGCTGAGCAATTGCAGGTTCGATAGCTACGCGCAGTGTCAGGCGAGCGCATCTGGGCGCGCGCTGACCTGCATCGCCAATCCGTTCTTCGCAGGCCAGAGCGATGATCCCTACGCGTATCAAAATCGTCCGAGCGCGCAGACGCCAGGCTATTCATCAGGCTATTTCCTGTCGCGCTGAGATGCGCCGCGCGTGGCCTACGCTCATCGCAGCCGGCATGCTCCTTGCGAGCGCGCCTGCGCACGCGCAGACCTATGATCCGCGCTATCCGGTCTGCATGCAGATCTACGGTCCCGTCGGCTATTTCGACTGCCGCTATGGCTCGCTTGAGCTGTGCAGATATCTCGCCGTTGGGCGTTCGGCGAGCTGCGTCGTGAACCCGTATTTCCCATCAAGGAAACCGACGCCCCCTCGCCGATCGAGCCGTGCCGCCGCTGGCGGCGGATAATCCCAACGATCCTATGGCTCAACGTCTCTCAGCTCCGCCAGGGCGGTGTTGCGGATGCGCGTGCTACCCACGGCGCCGCGTTCAACGCACCTGGATCGAGCTACATGAAACCCGGATTGCGCGGGAGGTAGCTGCCCCAATCTCCGAACTGTCGGTTCGACATCAGCAGCATCGGAAACGTCAGACGCATCCCGTGGTCGGTCGCCGCCTTGAGCGCTGGCTCGCTCGCGCCCGGCACGAAGGCCGAAATAGTCGGAACATCGCTCTGCGCCGCGAACGATAACGCAGCAGCAAGCGCCGAGCCCATGAGGTCTGCCCGGCGGACGGCAAGCGGGCCAATGTGTCCATCCGAAATGTAGACATACCCGACGCACTCACTGCCGGCGTGGATGGTGAACCCGCTCGTCTGGCTGTCGCCCAGGAGATATCGATGATGCTTCTCCCTGGAAACACCGAGTGCACCGACATCAATGGGCGCCAGCTCATCCAACCCGGCCGTCTTGGCCGTGAGAGATTCAAGACGAAGCCGCGGCTCAGCCAACCGCGACGCCAGTCGGTCACGAGGCACGCTGACCATGTAGATCGGAAAGCGCGGGAACAGTCCGTGGCGGATGTAGAGTCCTTGAGACACGTTGTTGAACGTGAAGGTGATCAGCGCTCTGACGGATGCTCCGCGCTTCTCTGCGTGAGCAAACATCTTGCTGATGAGTTGATTGCCAATGCCGTCGCTCTGGCGATCTGGGGCCACGAACAGCTGCGCCAGAAACCAAAGCTCGCCACAAACCCAACTCCACGCGAAGCCGACGAGTTCTCCGTCGTCATCGGCGACCCATAAACCTTCGGGATCGTCCGTGAGCGAGAAGGCCTGAAAATTCTGCGGGCGGGAGGATGCCATCTTGCCAAAGCCCCGCCGTTCAGTAAGCTCATTGATGCTGGCGACCACGATCTCGTCGGCTCTCGCCAAGTCGTCCATGCGAGCCGGTCGGCACAAGACAGCCATTCTCGAATCCTCCCCGGGGATCAGCACGCCCGGCCAACCGTCGAACCGGGCCGGAGCGCAGCGCCTTCGACTGACATCCTGAACAGGATGAGAGCGACGAAATCCTCAGCCGGCAATCAGGCGAGCGGCCGGATGTTCTGGTTCATGCGGAAGAAGTTCGTCGGGTCGTATTTCGCCTTGATCCGCTGCAGGCGCCGGTAGTTCGGTCCATAGGCAGCAGCGACGGGATCGCCTGTCTCGTCATCATCGAGATAATTGACATAGCGGCCGGAGGCAAAGAAGGGCCGCATCCTTTCATATGTTTCGCGTGCCCAGGAGATGCTGCGGCTCGTATCGCTGGGCTGCGTCCACTGCGCGAGGATCAAGAAATTGTAGCCCTCATGCCGATGCGGAAATGCCGTATCCCCGGCACCGACGCGGGCCGCCGCACCGTGGATGTGTTCAAGAAGCAGCTGCCCCATGGGAGTCGAGCAGCGCGCGAAACATTCGATCATGGTCGCAATCGCACCATCACTCAGCTCCCTCAGGAAGTTCGATTTCCAATAGTTGAAGGCGCCTTTCGGATAGTTGGCGTCGAGCATGCGGTTGAGCTCGCAATAGGGCATCGGTCCCACTGCATCCAGGATCGGAGCCCCGAACTGTTTCAGCGGCAGCATCGCTCGTTCGGCCTCCGCCACCGGACCGCAGTGGCTGGTGACCAGGACCGCGACCTCCGTGCCGGACCCGTCGGGCGCATGGGTCAGGGATGCAAACAGCACGTGCTCGTCCGCGAGCGATCGCGTGCTGGTCCTGAAGAATTCGAGCACATCACGGGAGCGCTCGATGGGGTGGACGATCGGGCCGCCGGTCATGATTGGCCCGACGGTATGAAGATCATATTCGAGACTGGTGGCGATCCCAAAGTTTCCGCCGCCGCCTCGGACGGCCCAGAACAGATCGGGCTCCTCTTGCTTGCTGACCCGCAAAACCTTGCCGTCGGCCGTGACGAGTTCGACCGCCCGCAAATTATCCAGTGCGAGGCCGTATTTGCCCATCAGCCAGCCCAGTCCTCCGCCGAGCGTCAGCCCGGCGATCCCGGTGGTCGAGACCACGCCGCCGGTGACCGCAAGCCCGTGAAGTTGTGTTTCGCGATTAAGCTCGCCCCAAGTGACCCCGCCCTGCGCCCACACCGTCTTGCCGACAGGGTCGACCCGGACGCCCTTCATGGGCGAGAGGTCGATCATGATACCGCCGTCGATGGTCGCGCGACCTGCCACATTATGGCCGCCGCCGCGAACCGCGACCTCGAGGCCGAGCTTGGTCGCAAGAACGACGGCATCCACGACATCGGACACACTGCGGCACCTGGCAATCAATGCCGGCCGTTTGTCGACCAGCCCGTTGTGGACCTTTCGCGCCTCCTCGTATCCCTCGTCCCCCGGCTTGAGGAGTTGTCCTCCGAACGAGGCGTTGAGATCGGCGGCAGCGCTGGCGACAGATGCGATGGACGACATGACATGGTCTCCTCAGCTTGACCCGCCATATCCTTGATCGTGGGCTGTCTTGGAGCAAATCCGAAGAATTCAGGTGACGATGAACTGATTTCACCTAGACTGGCGGCATGTACAAGCTGCCGCCCCTGATCGAGCTGCGCGCTTTTGAAGCTGCCGCCCGCCATCTGAGCTTCAAGACAGCGGCGGCAGAACTCGGCGTCACGCCAACGGCGATCAGCCATCAGATCGGGTTGCTCGAGCAGTATTGTGGTCGCGCTCTGTTCCGCCGCAGACCACGGCCTCTCTCGCTGACCGATGCCGGAGCGCGGCTTTTTCCCGCCATTCGTGGCGGCCTTGAGGTGTTTGCCGCTGCCATTGCGGCCATCAGGCAGGAAGGCGACCAACAGCCTCTCCGGGTGACGACCACCAATGCTTTTGCCAGCCGCTGGCTCGTGCCCCGCCTGCCCCTGTGGCGGAAGCTGCATCCCGATGTACCACTGGACGTCATCGGCACTGACTCAGTGCTCGATCTGCAGGCCGGAGATGGCGATGTCGCCATTCGCTATGCGACTAGCCGGGCACGGCCGACAGACGGAATCGTCGATGATCTCTTCAGCGATACATTCTGGCCGATTTGCAGTCCGCGTTTGCTTGCAACGGAGCGCCTAAAGAGACCAGTTGACCTTGCAAACCACGTTCTGATCCACTCCTATTGGTCGCCGGCCGATCGTGAGCCGCCGACATGGCAGAGATGGCTCGCCGCCGCTCAGCGCAGATGGCGCGAAGTGCCCCAGTTCAAGGACATGCAGCACCTGAGTTTCCGGGAGGAACTGCACGCCATCGAGGCGGTGATCGCCGGGCAGGGAGTCGGGGTTTTCAGTGATGTGCTCGTGGCACACGACCTCGCAGCTGGTACGCTCGTGAAGGCGTTCAAGTTGAGCTTGCCTGGCTACGGCTTCCATGTGGTCAGTAAGCCGGGCCATCCGCGCGCGCGAACCATCCGGGCCTTCTCGGAATGGTTACGGTCAAGTCCTTGATCCGCTTCTCTGTGCCCTTCGAGATGTCACTAGGGTTACAGCTCTTCAGTCCAAATTGACCAGCAACGTCTCCGGCCAATCGACAGCAGACGCGCTGGCCTCGGTGTCTCTGTGTCCTACACCGGTGTATAAATCACGAGCTTCAGCGCGGGATCGTCGTTGGCCTGAAAACTCGTGTGCTCGAACCGGAGCACGCCCTTGGTCGGATGGTTCATGGTCTTCAGGCCCGAGGCGGTGCTGCGGATCTCGTGCGCCTCCCACCATTTGACGAATTCGGGGCTGCCCTGGCGCAGTCGCGTGAGCAGCTCGGTGAAGGCGGGATCGCCGGCCCAGACGTCGTGAGTGGCGCGAAACATCGCGACCATGCTCTTGGCGACATCGGTCCAGCCCGCGCCGTAGAATTTTCGCGTCTGCTTGTTCGTCAGCACCAGCAGCAGCGTATTGCGATCCTGCTCCGGCAGCTTTCCGAAGCCAAAGACCTCCTCGGCCGCCGCGTTCCAGGCCAGCACGTCCCAGCGCCGGCCGGTGATGTAGGCCGGCTGCTTCAGGCTCTCGATCATCCGCCGGATGGGCGGCGGCACGATCTCGGGCACGAAGGCGGCCCTCGCGCCGTCGCGCGCCAGCGCCTTCAGATGCGCATGCTCGGTCTTGCTGAGCCGCAGCGCGCGGGCCAGCGCGTCGACGGTGGTGACCGAGGGGCTGACGGTGCGGCCCTGTTCGAGGCGGATGTACCAGTCGACGCCGATACCGGCGAGCTGCGCGACCTCCTCACGCCGCAGCCCCGCGGTGCGCCGCCGGCGGCCCGCCGGAAGGCCCACGGATTTCGGCGACAGCTTTTCGCGGCGGGACCTGAGGAAATCGCCGAATTCGACGCGGCGTGGGTCGGCCATTGCTGTCGTTCCCGCGATGGAGGGTCATTGGAATACTAGGATAATACCAGGCCTTCTTGTCCCTTCCAAGGCGGCGCATATGCGCTTCACCCGACCTTGAGGTGGAACATCATGAAAGCTGCCCTGCTCAAATCCTTCGGTTCGCCGCTGGTGATCGAGAATGCTCCCGAACCGGTGCTCGGCACCGGCGAGGTCATCGTCGACGTCGTCGCCACGCGCGTGCTGTCCTACATGAACGAGGTCTTCGACGGGACGCGCAATTATGCGCTCGACCTGCCGATTATCCCGGGACCAGGCGGCATCGGGCGGGTGCGCGCGATCGGCCCGGACGCAACCAAACTGGCCATCGGCGACTGGGTGTTCTGCGATCCAACGGTGCGTTCGCGCGACGACGCCGTTGCACCCGATATCGCCCTGCAAGGGCTCACAGCCGCCGGCGCCGGCGGCATGCGCCTGCAAAAGCATTTTCGCCACGGCTCGTTTGCCGAGCAGATGCGCCTGCCGACCGAGAACGTCACACGGCTCGGCGCAATCACGCCGGAGGAAGCGACGCAATGGTGCGCGCTGGGCACGCTGCTGGTGCCCTATGGCGGCTTCCTCGCTGCGAACCTGCGACCAGGCGAGACCGTGCTGGTGAGCGGGGCCACCGGCAATTTCGGCAGCGCCGCCGTCGCGGTCGCGCTGGCAATGGGCGCGGCCTGCGTGGTCGCCCCCGGCCGCAACGAGACAATCCTGGCCGACCTCGTCCGCCGCTTCGGCGCGCGGGTGAAGCCGATCAAGCTCACCGGCGTTGAGGACGACGACCGCGAGAGCATGAAGCGCGCCGCATCAGGTCCGATCGACTGCGTGTTCGACATCATGCCGCCCTCGGTCAGCACGAATGTGGTGCGCGCGGCGATCATGACGGTGCGCGCTTACGGCCGTGTCGTGCTGATGGGCGGCGTCGGCATGGCGGGCGGCGCGGGGCTCGAGCTGCCCTACCCCTGGATCATGCGCAACTGCATCAGCATCCACGGCGTCTGGATGTACCCGCCGGACGCCGCCAGCCGCCTGATCGCGCTGGTGCGTGCCGGGCTGCTCAGGCTCGACGAGTACGAGGTGACGGCGTTCGATCTCGACCACGCCAACGAGGCGGTGGCACATGCCGCGGCCAATGGCGGGCCGTTCAAATTGACCGTGATCCGGCCGTAACGGCGAGCGCGCCGCTGCGATGCGCCGTCGCAGCGGATTTGCTGGATATATCAAACGGCTGGAATGCGTGACCCCGATCGTGGCCGGCAGTAGCCGGCTACTGTGCATGGGGTTGTTTTCGCATTTTTTTAATCGAGCTCGACGACCTGGCCGTTCGACAGCGAGACGCGCCGGTCCATGCGGCTGGCGAGTTCCATGTTGTGGGTGGCGATCAGCATCGAGACCTGGGTCGCCTTGACCAGCTGCATCAGGGCCTGAAAGACGTGGTCCGCGGTATGCGGATCGAGATTACCGGTCGGCTCGTCCGCAAACAGCACGCGTGGCGCATTGGCAACCGCTCGCGCGATCGCGACGCGCTGCTGCTCGCCGCCGGACAGCTCGGCCGGGCGATGGGTGATGCGGTCGCCGAGGCCGAGATAGCCCAGGATATCCTTGGCGCGTTTGACGCTCTCGGACTTCTTCAGGCCGCGGATCATCTGCGGCAGCATGACGTTCTCCAGCGCCGAGAACTCCGGCAGCAGCCGGTGCGACTGGTAGACGAAGCCGATATCGGTGCGGCGCAGCTGCGTGCGCTCGATGTCGGGCAGCTGCGAGGTCGCGCGCCCGAGACATAGACCTCCCCGGAATCCGGCGCCTCGAGCAGCCCCGCGATGTGCAGCAGCGTCGACTTGCCCGAGCCCGACGGCGCCACCAGCGCGACCGACTGCCCACGCCACAACGCCAGCTTGGCGCCGTCGAGGATCGTCAGCGGCACCTCGCCCTGCAAGTACTGCCGCTTTATCTCGTGGAGATAAATGACCGGCACATCTTCCGCCCCCTGCTGCTGCTCCATCAGCCCCTCACTCGTACCGGAGCGCTTCGACGGGATCGAGGCGCGCGGCGCGCCACGACGGGTACAGCGTCGCCAGGAACGACAGCGTCAGCGCCATGACGACGACCGCCGTGGTCTCGCCGATGTCGATCTCGGCGGGCAGCTTCGACAGGAAATAGAGTTCCGGCGAGAACAGCTCGGTGCTGGTGAGCCAGGACAGGAATTGCCTGATGGACTCGATGTTGAGACAGATCACGAGACCGACGAAGAAGCCGACCAGCGTGCCGACCACGCCGATCGAGGCGCCCGTGATCAGGAAGATGCGCATGATCGAGCCTTGCGATGCGCCCATGGTGCGCAGGATCGCGATGTCGCTGCCTTTGTCCTTCACCAGCATGATCAGGCCGGAGACGATGTTCAGCGCCGCGACCAGCACGATCATGGTCAGGATCAGGAACATTACATTGCGCTCGACCTGGAGCGCGTTGAAGAAGGTCGAATTGCGCTGCCGCCAGTCGACCAGGAACACCGGGCGGCCCGCGGCCTCCGTCACCGCCTTGCGGAAGGCGTCGATCTTGTCGGGATTGGTGGTGAACACCTCGATCGAGGTGACGTCGTTGCTGCGGTTGAAATAGGCCTGCGCCTCCGCCAGCGGCATGAACACGAAGCCGAGATCGTATTCGGACATGCCGATCTCGAACACGGCGACGATTTTGTACGGCTTGATGCGCGGCGTCGTACCCATCGGGGTGACCGCGCCCTTCGGCGCCACCAGTGTCACGCTGTCGCCGGCATGCAGCGACAGCTGGTCGGCGAGGCGGCGGCCGATCGCGACGCCCTGCCCCTCGTCAAAGCCTTCGAGCGAGCCCTGCTTGATGTTCTTGGCGATCGAGGTGAGGTTGTTGAGGTCGTCGGAGCGGATGCCGCGCACCAGGACGCCCGAAGCGTTCCATGGCGATGACGCCAGCGCCTGGCCATCCACCACGGGAGCAGCGAGCCGGATGCCCTCGACCTGGCTGAGGCGGTCGGCGACGTCCTTCCAGTCGGTCAGCGGCGATTCCAGCGGCTGGACCAGGATATGGCCGTTGAGACCTAATATCTTGTCGAGCAGCTCTTTGCGGAAGCCGTTCATGACGGCCATGACGATGATCAGCGTCGCCACGCCCAACATGATGCCGAGAAAGGAGAACCCGGCGATGACCGAGATGAATCCCTCCTTGCGGCGCGCCCGCAAATAGCGCCCCGACAGCATCCACTCGAATGGCGCAAAAGGCGCGGTCTGCACGGTTTCGGTCATGGTCTCATCCATCGCTCGATAATCCCATGATTCGGGGTCAATTGTGGCCGGATTGGCGGCCGCGATATCGCGCGATGAACAATATTCAGCCGACCAGCCTGGCGACCGCGTCCGCAGGCGACATGGTCTCGCGTGCGCCGTCGGCTCGCCGCTTGATCTCGACCTTGCCGTCGGCGAGCCCCTTCGGCCCGATCATGATCTGCCAGGGGATGCCGATCAGGTCGGCGGCGGCGAATTTGGCACCGGCGCGCTGGTCGGTATCGTCATAGAGCACATCGACGCCCTTGGCGGTGAGCTCCGCATAGAGCTTCTCGCAGGCCGCATCGACCGCGGCATCGCCCTGCTTGAGGTTGAGCACCACGGCGCGGAACGGGGCGACGGCTTCCGGCCATTTGATGCCGGCGTCGTCGTGACAGGCCTCGATGATGGCGCCAAGCAGGCGCGAGACGCCGACGCCGTAGGAGCCGCCATGGATCGGCACGTCGACACCGTCGGGGCCGGCCACCAGCGCATTCATCGGCTCAGAGTACTTCGTGCCGAAATAGAAGATCTGGCCGACCTCGATGCCGCGGGTGTTCACCCGCTTGTCCGCAGGCACCTCCTGCTCGAACCGCGCGGAATCGTGAACGTCCTCGGTCGCAGCGTACAGCGAGGTCCACTGCTTGATGATCGGCGTCAGGTCGCCCTCATAATTGACGTCCTCGCCCGGCACAGGCAGGTCCAGCACGTCGCGATTGATGAAGACGCCGGATTCGCCGGTCTCTGCCAGCACGATGAACTCGTGGCTGAGATCGCCGCCGATCGGGCCGGTCTCGGCGCGCATCGGGATCGCCTTCAGCCCCATCCGCGCGAAGGTGCGCAAATAGGCGACGAACATCTTGTTGTAAGCGACCCGCGCCGCCGCCTCGTTGAGGTCGAAGGAGTAAGCGTCCTTCATCAGGAACTCGCGGCCGCGCATCACGCCGAACCGCGGACGCTGTTCGTCGCGGAATTTCCATTGAATATGATAGAGATTGAGCGGCAGGTTCTTGTAGGACTTCACATAGGCGCGGAAAATCTCGGTGATCATTTCCTCGTTGGTCGGTCCGTACAGGAGCTCGCGCTTGTGGCGGTCGGCGATGCGCAGCATCTCCGGGCCATAGGCATCGTAGCGGCCGCTCTCGCGCCAGAGATCGGCGAGCTGCAAGGTCGGCATCAATACCTCGATCGCGCCGGAGCGGTCCTGCTCCTCGCGCACGATCTGCTCGATCTTCTTGAGCACGCGGAAGCCGAGCGGCAGCCAGGCATAGATGCCGGCTGCCTCCTGCCGCATCATGCCGGCGCGCAGCATCAGCCGATGCGAGACGATCTCCGCTTCTTTCGGATTTTCCTTCAGGATGGGCAGAAAGAATCGCGACAATCGCATGGCAACACTCTAGGAATCAGTGACGGCTTGCAGTGAAACCGGATTGGGAGCGAAAACACAAGACCGGGAATGAGGAAAAGCCGCTAACGCGGCGGAATTCCTGTCATTTTTCCGTCGACTTCAGGTTTCACTTGAGGAGCAGCATGCCCTGCAAAGCCGGCGAGCCTAGGGCGGCGCCACCTCGAGTTCATCCTCCAGCGTGATCCTCTCGAAGTCGGTTACCAGCGCATCGATCCGCACGTGCCAGCGGCCGGCAAAGGGCAACTCGACCTTGCGCACATGCCAGTAGCCGTCCGGCCCCAGCGAGGCGCCGCGTTCCATCGGCTCGATGCCGCGCTCGGGCAGGCTCAGCGTCAATGTCACCTCCTTGGCCGCGAGCGGCGTCCCCTCTCCGGTCATGAGCTGAAGCACGAAATCGTCGACGCCGGGCTTCCCAGGAGACACCAGCACCTGGAACATCGCCTTGTCGCTGTGAATGTGGATCGCCAAGGGCGTTTCCGGAACGGTGCTCCGCGGCGGCGGCGTGAAGCGCCAGCTGGCGACGACCGCGAAGATGATGAGTGCGATCGCGCATTCGAACAGGATCGAGCGCTTGAGGGCGGACGCAGCCTCGTGATCCCTTGCCAGCGCCGGGGTCAGATGAAAGCGGTTGAGCGCGGCGAGTGCGAGCAGCACGAGGACCAGCGCGAGCTTGATGGAAAGGATGAGGCCATAGCGGGTCTCGACCAGCGCCGACGGCTTTTCGAGCTGGACGATGGCGAGCACAAGGCCGGTCAATGCCAGCGTGGCGACGCCCGGCACGGCGATGCGGGAGAAGCGGTTTACGACAGGCAAGGTCGTGGCCGTCGGCTTCGACACCAGCGCAACGAGCGGCGCCAGCGCCCCGATCCAGAACGCGACGCCAAGGCCGTGGAGGAAAATCGCCGGCCGCGTCAACATTTCGGGCGGTGCCGTGGCGGCATGCCCGGTCATGGCCAGTGACAGCCCGACGCCGATGAACGCGATGAACGCAAGAGCGCGCGCGGACCATGCGCTGCGCAGCGCCACCAACGCAAGCAGCATCGCGGCGATGGCGATCAGCGATGCGGGACCTGCGCTCGTCGCGAACGCCACCTTCCAGGGGGCAATGGTCGCAAGAGCCACCGGCGGCAAGCCGAGGAGATCGAGGCCCAACGCACCAAGGGATACCACCGCACTCGGAAGGCCGACCGCGAGCGCCACGCGCGGCACGGTCGTGCCCGTCATCGACCACGCGATCGAGCGCGCGAACAACACACCGCCGACGCCAACAAACAGCCCGAGGTAAAGGCCGACCCGCGCCAACCAGATCAGCGCGCTCAACCCGCCATCGGTATTCGCGGGAGGCTTCGTCCCCGTCGGCACGCCGATCGAGAACACCACCGATCCCGCGATGGGATGGCCGTCCTGCGAAATCACGCGATAGCTGACGACCGCCGTGCCCTGCGGCAGGTCCGGCGGCAACGCAACCGAAATCGTTTCGCCCGACACGTTGATGCGCACATCGTCCCGCGCCCTGCCCGCGCCATCAATCAGCTGGATCGCGCCCGGCGTCACGGTCTCGTTGAAGCGCAGCATCACAGCCTTCGGCCCGCTCGCAAGCATGCTGCCGCTGGCCGGCTCGACCGCGACCAGCGCCGCATGCGCGGACGCGCCGGTCGCGAAGCCGACAACGATGAGTAGCGTCGCGAGCGCGGCGAGCAGGCGCATCACGGTTTCGGCAGCAGCTTCACCCCAGGCGCCGGCGACTTGCCCTCATGCGAATGCCCTACTCCCTCTGCCGGGATTTCGATCCAGCGGCTGACGCCGGTCTCGCATTCCTGAACGACGGGGAAGTACAGGGTCGTGTTTGGCTTGAGCGAGCCAGTCAGGACCGTGTGCATGACGAACTCGTCATAGTTCTTGTCCGGCAGCTTGCCGCCGGACCACATCACCTCCTTGATGCCGGAAGAGAGCTTGTTGCCGTGATAGTCGTATTCCCCGGCATATTTGCCCTCGACGACATCGACGTTCCAGCCCGCCTTCGGCATCGGCTTGACCCCGATCACCCCTTCAGGGATCTGCACGCGGATCTTCACCGTGGGCGAGCCCGCACAGCCGTGCGGCACGGTGAACACAGCCTTGTACGACGCGCCAACCGTGGCTTGCTTGGCCTCGAGCGACACGTGCGCCGCCGCCGGCGAGATGGCGAACGCAGCAATCAGGATCAGGCAGGATCGCTTCAACATATTTCGGTCTCCCGGAGGCCAGATCAGCCTCATCACATCTTCATTCCCGAGTGATCCGGCATTTTCTTCATATCCATATGGCCGGAGTGCCCGGCGCCGGGCGCCGGCGCACCAACAGCCTGGACGTCGAGAGAGACGGCGACTTTGCCGGCCTTCTCGAACTGAAGTGTCAGCGGCACCTTGTCGCCCTGCTTGAACGGGCCCTTCAGCTCCTGGAGCATCAAATGACTGCCGCCGGGCGCAAGCTTCACGGTCTTGCCGGGATCAATGACGAGCCCCTTGTCGAGCGGGCGCATCTTCATCACGCCATTGTCCATCGCCATCTCGTGAATCTCGGCCTTCCCCGCGATGTCGGCGGAAACGCTGACCAGCCTGTCCGCCGCCGACCCCTTGTTCTCGATGGTGAGATAGCCGCCCGCGACCTTGGCGCCGCCCGGCGTCGCCCGGCTCCAGGCCTGCGAGATGACGATATCGCCGGCCTTGACGTCGTCGGCCGCCGCTGGCGCTGCGCCGAGTGTAAGAGCGAACGCCGCGACTAGCACATTCTTCAACATTGTCTTCATGTCCGTATTCCCGTTTGCAGACTGGATTTAGTGCGTGGAGAGTTGTTGCGCCGACCATTTCTCGAGATCGGTAATCTCGGCGGAACCTTCGATTGTCGTGATCGTCCCGTCACGCGAGAACAGCATTGTTCTGGGAATGTCGCCCTGCCAGGCAGGATCGATCTCGAACCGCAAACGCTCGACAAAGCCGTCGCTGAAGATGAAATTCTCGGTCGACGATAGCCCAGCCTTGTCGAGCATCGATTGCGTCGCAGCCGGCAGGTTCGGCACGAGATCGGCACTGATCGTGACGACATCGATCTCGGGGTGATCCTTCGCAAACTTCCCGAGTAACGGCAGCTCGACCTTGCAGGGTCCGCAGGTCACGCCCCAGAAGTGCACGAGCATCGGGCGGCCCGCATGGCCCTTGAGCAGGCCTTGCCAGGAGCCTCGTTCGAATGGCTTGAGAGCGGGAGGCGCCCCGAGCGCGGACGCTGACGCGATCAGGATACCCAGCCCCAGAAGGCCCGCAAATCGACGTCTCATGGTTGATCCTCGATCGCTGTGAGACGATAGCCATCCGCCTTCGTCATCCATGACAGATACACCTGCCGGCCATTTGCGACGAGCAAGGGATGGTCAGATGTATCGGTCGTGCTCGATACTGTCTTCGGCGGCGACCAGGTCTCGCCATCGTCCCTGGAGATCGTCATCTGGACCGAGGTCTTCTCACCATCGAACTCCTTCCACACCATCACTGTTCCCGTCGGGCCCGCGAGCACGAAGGGACGCGTCGGCCCGCGATCTGGCCGCCCCAGTGCCATCGGCGCGGAGAAAGTGCGACCTTCATCGCGGGAATGGGCGTAGAACAGTCCTTTCCGCGCCTTGCCATTCGTGTACCAGGCGGCGTGATAAGTCCCGTTCGGCGCCACCGAAAGGCTCGGCCCGTGGTGTGGGCAAGCGTTGATCTGCCAGTCGTCATGGCTGACCCGGTGGATTTCACCCGGCATCGAGACGTCGGAGAAGGTCATGACCGCATGATCGCGCACGCCACCTTCGAAGATGTTTCTGAAGATCACAGCCGGCCGCCCGGGCGCCGCGAATGTCAGCCCCAATCGGCAGCACTCGCAGGTACCGTCACGCGCGAGACGGCCCTCGGCGTAGGTGACGCCGCCATCACGAGACGAGGCAAAGAACAGCGCTGCTCCCTCGTACTTCCGTCCCGCCTCCCTTGCTGGGACACGATTGCGCTTGTCGAGCCAGGCCGCAAAGACCGTTCCGTCCTGATCGAGCGCCAGCGCTTCAAAACGCTGGCTCTCGTTGCTTGCGGTGATCGGCTTCAGCTCGGCAAAGCTCTTCCCACCGTCGCTGGACCGGGTGTAGAGCACCTGCCCGTTGAAGGCCTCGTCCCTGAAGGTCGAGAACGCGACGGCGATGCCGCCCTTACGATCGACCACGATCTTCGGCCGGGCATCCGGCCCCCAATCGAGGTTCAGCCGCTTCGTCGTGATCTGGGTGGGGGTCGAGAAACTCCGCCCCGCATCCTGCGAATGCGCGACGGATATCTGCCCTCCCGCCATCCAGACCAGCCACAGCGTTCCGTCCGGAGCGAATGCAGGCGTCGCCTTGGTGGCACAGCGCAACGTCGGCTCGTCACAAGCCGCCTCGGACCCATGCTGGCCATGCATCTGCGCGATCGCCGCACCTTGCAAGAATACAAGAGCGACTATCCCGAGCAAGCCATTTCGGATCACGGTCCTACTCCCTTCGAGAGCCCGGATCATTTGAACGCCACCTTCATACCCGCAACGAACGTGCGCGGCGAGCCCGCGTAGATCGATCCCGTCGTGTTTCCGAGCACGCTCGCAGGATTTTGAAAGCCTGCCGCCGTAACGGTGTTGGCGATGTTGTTTGCCGAGGCGACGTAGGTGCGGTCGAATACGTTCCTGACTTCGAGAAACAGATTCAGAGACCGGAAAGTGTCGGACACCAGATCAGTGTTGTAGTGAACATTCACATTGACCAGCTCATAGCCGGGCGCCTTCAGCAAGTTCGCGTTGTCCATGTAGAAGGAGTCCTTCCACTGGACCTCGACGAAGCCTCCGAGGCCTACCAATGGCCCGGCAAACTCGTCGTAGCCGACCCGTGCTGTCAGTTCGTTGGGCGAGATGCCCGGGATCTTGTTGCCCGCCCGGTTGAAGCTGAACACCGCGCCATTGGTGATATTCTCGACATATTCGGTATAGACCTCGTCGAGATAGGTGTACGCCGCCATGAACCGCCAGCCGGGATAGAACTTCCAGTCGGCGGCAAGCTCGATGCCGCGATGCTCTGATCGCGGTGCGTTGAACGTATAGGTCGTGTTGGGTGAACCGGCAGGCGTTGCCTGCGATACGAGCTCGTCGCGGAAAAACTCATAGAAGCCGGTCGCGCTGACCTTGAGCGTCTTGTTCGGTGTCCAGTCAAAACCGAGATCGTAGCCCAGATTCTTCTGCGCCTGGAGCTGAGTATTGTTGCCCGACAGCCCGCTCGGCAGGACGAACAGATTCGAAACCTGCGGAGTGCCGTACCCCGTGGCGACCCGGCCACGGAACAGCCACTCGTTGTTGAGACTGTAGAGGAGCGCCAACTCTGGCGCAGCATTTTGAAACTGCCGGTCCGCCGTCGTGAGGGTCGTCGTGGTGATGCCGGTGGGACCTGCGTATGCGTACGCCGTGTTTATCCCCTTCAGAATGGTGGTCTCCCAACCAACTCCGGCGACAGCCGTCAGCGATGTCGTCAGCTTGAGCTCCTCCCGCGCGCGGATGCCATAATTGGTCGTTGCGCTGAAGAGATTGCTCGATAGCCTGCCGAGCGTGGCATTGCCCCCCGGCATCACGTTTCGCGTATCGCTCGACGCCGTCAGGGTGTTGTAGAAGGCGCCGAAGAACGCAGTGGACTCCATCCCGAGAATCTCTCCGCGCTTGGTGAGATCGCTCATGAAATTGTACGACGGAAAATCTCCGATCGAGCTGGTCGTGCCGGTTGGCTGGCTGATGTTTCTGTCATCGAAGACGAACTGGTTGCGCCAGGTCATCGTGTTGTCGAAATCGTGCTCCCATCGACCGCCGACAATGGTGCGGCGGTCGTTGCGGCCGAGCCCCGCCTGCACGGCTGTCTCGGTGTCGGTTCCAGCAGTTGCGTTGAAGCCGTTGTTGAATAGCCTGACCGTTCCGCATCCGAGCGCCGCTGTGGCACCAGTTGCACAGCCCTGCTGGAAGGGGTTTTGATAATACTGGTTCAGCGACTGCCGGATCGGAAGCCGCGCACTGAGGTCGTTGTTGATGATCTTGACCGTGAAGCGATCGTCCGGCGTCGCCCTGAGCGTGCCGAGGAAGTTGACGGTTTGCGTATTGAACCAGCTGTTGGCGATATAGCCGTCGCCCCGCGTGTCGCTTGCGAACAGCGAGCCCTCGAAATTCCCGACCTTCTTGCCGGCGGCGAGGTAGTTGTTGAGATAGCCGTAGCTGCCGCCGTCGACGCCATATTCGACGCCGTCGATGGTGCCGCCTGGCCGCGTCCGGAAATTGAGCGCGCCGCCGGTCGCGTAGTTGCCGTAGAGCGCCGAGGAAGGTCCCCGGATCACGTCGATCGCGCCATAGGCGTGGGGATCGATCAGGTCGCTCCGCGACAGCCCGTCCGGCTGCGTCACCGGAAAGCCGTCTTCGAAGATCACGAGATTGCGGATGCCGAAGCTGTTGCGGGCATTCGAGCCACGAATCGAGATGCCGAAGTCTCGGGGACCATTCCCCTGCTTGATCGAAATGCCCGGACTGTCCCGCAAGACGTCGCTGACCGAAAACGCCGGGCGGTTGTCGAACCGGCTGCGATCGATGGTCGTCGCGGTCTGGCCGGCCGGCGCCTGATTGAGGCCATCTCGCGCCACACCGGCGGTCAACGTCTTGTTTTGAGTCGAGGCGCTGTCGGTCGCGTTGGGCGCAACGGGCCTCGCTGCACGGCCCGCCGAAGCAGCGCGCGGTCGCGATGGCCGGGTTGCCGCTCGGGGACGGGCGGCCTGCGGCGCCTCGACGGTCACCGGGGGAAGCGCCTCCTGGGCAGCCTGGGCGAGCGCGTCTGAGCTGATCGAGGACAGCAGCCCGCAAAGCACGGGCAAGCTCGCGCTGCCGATCGCACGAATGCGTAACATCTCTTGAATTCCTGACATCCGGCGCGTCGGCCGGTCCATTGAGCACGCCACCGGCGCAGCCAATTCGCGCGCCAATGGTTCGGTTGTCGCTACGTCAGGAAAAGCGTGGAGGTGCGCGCGCCTGGGCGCTTGAGCCTCTGTGGAAAGAAACGATGGACGCACCCGTCTCGCGCCACACCACGCGCTCGGCGAAGCGGACGGGAGCTGCGAGTGCGACCTGCGGCGGCGAATCGAGCGATGCACCCGCCTGCGCCAGGCAACACAGCGCGCACGCACCGGCGTGCGCGGTGGGGCTGCCGGTTTGATCGTTCAGGCCCCCATGCGCATCCCCGCTGTGGCAGATGACGCCGGCGGACAGCGGATCGGCAACGGCCTGACCGGCCGCCCAGCACGCGGCAATCGGCGCCAGCACCTGCATCACCAGGGCGAGCAGGACAACGGGTAGGAATTTTTGCAGCCGCGCGTACATCCGCCGAACCATTCGTTCGCCTGCTAACTAAACACCGCGCCTGCCCTAAGTCGAGGTCAGTTCCACCGTCTGCTTGCCCCGGCGCAAATTTCTCGAAAACTGTGGTCGGAGCACCCTACCCCGGTCGGAGGGCCGGCATTTGAGACAAGTCAAAGACCCCACGGTCCACAGATTTCTTATATTTGTCATATACTTATAAGGTGGCAAGCCCGATCATTTCGTCAGCTGCTCTTATTTTGAACAATCGTTGCCGAAAATGATGACAAGTGAGAAAAGTTGATCTAGCATCCTCTTGCTCAGGCGCTGACCGCGAGGTCGTGGCCTGGTGGTCCAAGTCTCGGGAGGAGCCCCTGGCGCGCAAAACGCAGCGTCGCCCCGTCAATCAAGAGCAAATCTTAGAATCGGGGATAATAGGGTCGACACAATTTTTGAGCGGGGCCAGGGCCCCGCTCTTTTTTTGCCTGCACGGCTGAAGCGCCGATGAGGACGTCTCCCAATCCGATCGAACGCAGTTTTGAGCTGGCGGCCTCGCGCTGCGCCGATCTGACGCCGAGGGTCTATCAGCGCCTGTTCGAAGAGCATCCGGAAACCCGGATGATGTTTCGCTCGCAAGGCAGCGAGCTCGTGATGGGGTCGATGCTCGCGCTGGCCATCGAGGCGGTCCTCGACTTCGCCGACGAGCGCCGCGGCCATTTCCGACTGATCGCCTGCGAGGCCGCCTCGCACGAGGCTTACGGCACGTCACGCGACCTCTTCATCGCCTTCTTTGCGATCATCAGGGATGCGCTCCGCGATCTGCTCGGCGATGAATGGTCGCCGGACATTGCACAGGCCTGGGATGCATTGCTCGTGGCGATCGACGCATTCGCCGGCGTGCCGGCCTGACGCTTTGCGCTGCACCAAGGGTGGCTTGCTGCGATCGCAGCGATTGATTGCAGATTGAGTGACGTCAACTCTTGTGAGACACTTTCGGACATCGGTCGCGCAAGCAATGACGCGCCGACGATAAAATCTTACGGGAGCGAGCGATGTCCGGGACGAAAGATTTCTCGACGACGAGGCGCGATCTTCTTCAGGCGGCAGCGACCGCCGGCGCCGCGACTGCCATCCTCGGCAGCATGGGCATAAACCCAGCACTTGCAGCCGAAGTCGGACGATCCGAGAAGCCGCTGAAAGCGGCCTTCTCCAACGCGGGCCTCCAGGCCACCTGGTGCGCGCAGGGCAAGCAGGCCGCAGAATTCTGGGGCAAGCTGTTCAATGTCGAGGTGACCTGGTTCGATGGTCAGCTCGACGCCGTCAAGCAGCGCGCGGCGATCGACAACATGGCCTCGCAGAAATGGGATTTCGTCGCGATCCAAGCCTTCGGCATCGGCACCCTCACCCAGCCCGTGCAGAAGATGATCGACGCCGGCACGCCCGTGATCGACATGGACACGCTGATCGCGCCGCTCGACCAGATCAATGTCCACTCCTTCCTTGCCCCCGACAACGAGTTCATGGGCGCCTCGGTGACGCAGGCGTTGTGCAACGCCATGGGCGGCAAGGGCAAGATCATCATGACGCAGGGCGCACTCGGCCATACCGGCGCACAAGGACGCGCCAAGGGCTTCAATTCGGTGGTCAAGCAATTCCCCGGCATCGAAGTGCTCGACACCCAGCCGGCCGACTGGGACGTCTCCAAGACCGCCCGCCTCTGGGAGACCTATCTCACCAAATATCCGCAGATCGACGCGGCGTTCTTCCACAATGACGACATGGCGCTGGCCGCCTACAACATCATGAAGGCGCGCAACCGCACCAACATTCTGATTGGCGGTGTCGATGCCATGCCGCCGGCGATCCAGGCGGTGAGCGAGGGCCGCATGTTCGCGACCGTGCGCAATCCATCCTGCCGCATCCATGGCGGCGCCATCATCGCAGGCGTGTCGGCCGTGGTCGGCGGCGAGAAGAGCGGACAGGGCATCCCGAAGAACGTCGTCACTGACGGCCCGGTCGTGACCAAGGCCAATGCCCCCGGCATGCAGTGGATGGAAGACCATTTCCTGATTTAGTCCTCCATGCCAGAGGTTCATTCGCCCATCCTGGAACTGAAGGGCATCACGAAGAGCTTCGGCGGCGTCGAAGCGCTTCGTGGTGTCGACTTCGCGCTTCTTCCCGGCGAGATCCACGGTCTCGTCGGCGAGAACGGCGCGGGAAAAAGCACGCTGATGAAGATCATCGCCGGCGTGCATGCCGAATTCTCCGGCCGCTTCCTGATCGACGGGGTGGAGACGCATTTCCGCTCGGCGCGCGATGCGCATGCGGCCGGCATCGCCATGGTGCACCAGGAGCTCTCTGTCGCGCCCGACCTCACGGTCGCGGAGAACGTCTTCCTGGGCAATCAGCCGGTCAACCGGCTCGGCCTCGTGCAGTGGCGGCGGATGGCGCGCGAAGCGGGCGAGCAGCTCGCCCGCTTCGGCATCGACGTCGACCCGATGTCGCGGCTCGGCGACCTCCCGATCGGGCTTCAGCAGCTGATCGAGATCGCCCGCGTGCTGTTCTCCGGCGCGCGCATCGTCATCCTGGACGAGCCGACCTCCGCCCTCTCCCCACCCGAGGTCGAGCGGCTGTTCGCAACGCTCCGACGTCTGCGCGAGGAAGGCACTGCGATCGTCTTCATCTCGCATTTCATCGAGGACATTTTGCGCGTGTCCGACACGGTGACCGTGTTCCGCAACGGGCGGAAGGTCGCGGAGACGGCGAGCGCCGCGACCACCAAGGGCGCGCTGATCGAGGCCATGATCGGCCGCGGCGGCGAGGTGCTCGAGCACAGCTACACCGACGATCTAATGCTGCCGCAGCCGAGCGACAGCGCGGTGGTGCTGAAAGTCGATCAGCTATCGCTTGCCCGCAGCCTTCAGGATGTCTCGTTCGAGGCCCGCGCCGGCGAGGTGCTCGGCATCTACGGCTTCATGGGCTGTGGCCAGCAGGAGCTGTCACGCATTCTGTTCGGCAAGCTGAAGCCGGACAGTGGCTCGCTCGCCGTCGATGGCACGCCAAAGACCTTCGCCAGCACGGCGGCGGCGCGGCGCGCCGGCGTGGCGCTTGTGCCGGAGAGCCGGCGCGACATGCTGTTTCACCAGGAGCCGGTCTACAAGAACATCTCGATCAGCATCCTCGATCGCATCTCGGCGCTGCTGCTCAAGCCGGCACAGGAGCGCGATATCGCAAAGCGCCAGGTCGAGCAGTTGCAGATCCGGCCGCCCGTGGTCGGCCTCGACCTCGGCATGCTCTCCGGCGGCAATCAGCAGAAGGTCGCGCTGGCGAAGTGGCTGACCTATCCGCCCAAGCTTCTGGTGCTGTGCGAGCCGACCCGCGGCATGGATGTCGGCGCCAAGAACGACGTCATCAACATCGTCCGCGACCTCCGCGCCAGGGGGCTTGCCATCATCGTGCTGTCGACCGAGCCGGAAACGGTGCTGTCGCTGGCCGACCGCATCCTCGTGCTCAAGCGCGGCGCATTGGTGCGGGAATTCAGGAACGAGCCGGTCAGCAAGGACCGCCTGCTGGAAGCGGCGTGACGGAGCAGCACCATGACGAGCAGTGAAACGGTTCCGGCGGCGGCTGCGCGAGCGCGGGGCGTTGCGCCCTTCCTGCGCTCGCAGATGCGCAACATCGCGCCGTTCCTCACCCTGATCTTCCTGTCCGGCTTCTTCGCCTTCGCCAGCCCCTCCTTCGCGACGCTCGACAATCTCGGCAACATCCTCACGCAAGTGTCGGTGACAGGCATCATCGCCGTCGGCCTCACCTTCGTGATCCTCTGCGCCGAGATCGACCTGTCGATCGCCAGCATCGCCAACGTCACCGGCATCGCGGTTGCCTATTTCACGCTCCAGGAATCCTACGTCAACATCGCCAACATCCCCCTGCCCGGCGCGGTCGCGATCATCCTGTCGATCCTGCTCTGTGCGCTGCTCGGCCTCGTCAATGCGCTGGGGCTGACCGTGATCGGCATCCCCTCCTTCATCATGACCTTGGCGATGATGCAGATCGCGGCCGGCATCTCGGCGCTGCTGGTGCGCGGCCAGATCGCCTACAAGGTGCCGAGCCTGATCACGACGCTCGGCTCGGGCTCGATCGGCGGCATCCCCTGGATCGTCATCGTCGCAGCCATCATGCTGCTCGGCGGGCATCTGGTGCTGACCTACACGCGCTTCGGCCGCTACATCTACATGGTCGGCGGCAATCGCGAGGCGGCCGAATATTCCGGCCTAAACGTCAAGCTCATCCTCGGCGCGGTCATGGTGATCTCCGCGGTGTGCTCCGGCATCGGCGGCATGCTCGGCGTCGCCCATTTCGGCAGCGCGCAGCAGAACGAGTTCGACACTTACCTGCTCGACTCCATCGCCGCCGTCGTGGTCGGCGGCACCAGCCTGTTCGGCGGCCGCGGCGGCATCGGCAACACCATCGTCGGCCTGTTCGTGCTCGGCGTCCTCAACAACGGGCTCGACCACGTCAACATCGACAGTTTTTTGAAGATCCTGATCCGCGGCCTGATCCTGCTGGCAGCGCTGGTCATCAACGTCTACGCCCAGCGATTGAGGGAAAAAGCGGCGGAGTAAGGCCGCTCGCATCAAAAAGTGCGAAAACAACCCCATGCACAGTAGCCGGGGCTAGCGGAATCAATGGCTTGCCGGTGAACGCCGCACAATTGCGGATTTCACGAACTCCATTTGACACGTCGGGCAAAACAGGGGCAGGATGTCACCATGGCGCCTGCTCCCTGGCGACGAGCAAGTTCGCTGGCACTCC